>DASZJU010000409.1:0-2645 GCA_035947815.1 Reyranella sp. | reverse complement strand
GGGACATGGCCCCTACTCCCCGATCAGCAGTGTACGAAGTCCAGCCGCCCGCAAGAAGCGGGGGCGACTTCAGTTACATCGCGCAGTGGCGGCGCCGGGGAATAGAAGGAGCGACATTTCAGTAGTTTATCCGATGCGTTCCTTCTGTGCAAATGCGTGCCAATGGAAGCGTTTTTCGTCTCTGCCGCCGTCGTCGCCGTCGCCGAGATCGGCGACAAGACGCAGCTGCTCGCCCTGATGCTGGCGGCGCGCTACCGCAAGCCGATCCCGATCATCCTGGGTATGCTTTTGGCGACGCTCGCCAACCATGCGCTCGCCGCCTGGGTCGGCTCCGCGGTCGCGGGCTGGATCGGCGCCGACACGATGCGCTGGATCCTGGGCGCCACCTTCATCGTGATGGCCGGCTGGTGCCTGATCCCCGACAAGGCGGACGAGGGACCGCGAGCGGCGCGTCAGGCCGGCGCCTTCGTCGCCACGCTGGTTTCCTTCTTTCTTGTCGAGATCGGCGACAAGACGCAGCTCGCCACCGTGGCGCTCGCCGCGCGCTTCAACGCGCTGGTCCTCGTCACCGCCGGCACCACCTTCGGCATGCTGCTGGCCAACACGCCGGTCGTGCTGTTCGGCGATGCCATCGCCAGGCGCCTGCCGCTCAAGATCGTGCGCGCGGTGGCGGCGCTCCTGTTCCTGGCGCTGGGCCTCGCCGCGTTGTTCATGCCGTCTGCCCCCTGAGGCGCGCGGCAGCCTTCGCGCGGCCGATCAGCGGCAGGAGTTTCGCCATCTCCGGACCGGTCTCGCGCGCCGTGAGCGCGAGCCTGAGCGGATGGAACAGCGCACGACCTTTGCGCTGCGTCGCCGCCGACACCACGCCCGTCCATTCTTTCCAGGTGGTCTCGGTCCACGGCTCGGCCGGCAATCGCCCCGCGGCCTCCCCGAGAAAGGCCGGATCCTCGAGCACGGGCGCGAGCGGACCGACCACGACTGCTGCCCAGGCTGCAGCGTCGGCCAGCGTCACAAGATTGCCGCGCACGGCGAGCCACAAGGCTTCGCCGACGCTTGGCGGCAGGCGATCGCGCACCGCCGCGTAGGGCAGCAGGTGGAGCGTGCGGGCGCTCAGATGCGCGAGCTCGTCATCGGAGAAGCGCGCCGCGGCGCGGCCGACGCGCGTGAAATCGACGGTCGCCACCAGGGGATCGAGCGACGTCACCGGCTCAATCGGGTCGGCGGTGCCGAGACGCGCCAGAAGGGCGGAGATCGCCAGCGCCTCGATTCCGCGCTCGCGCAGCTCGCCGACCGACAGGGACCCGGTGCGCTTGCTCAAGCCGCCGCCCGCCGCATCGACCAGCAGCGGCAAATGAGCGAAGACGGGCGGGTCGGCACCGAGCGCCCGGAACATCTGGATCTGCGCGCCGCTGTTGGTGACGTGGTCCTCGCCGCGGATGACATGGGTGATGGCGAAGGCCACGTCATCCACCACAGAGGTGAAGCTGTAGAGGTAGCTGCCGTCGGCGCGCACCAGCACCGGGTCGCTCTGGCTCGCCTCGTCGATATGCTGCGGCCCGCGCACCAGATCGTCCCAGCGCACTTCCTCGGAGGCGAGCTTGAAGCGCCAGTGCGGGCGGCGGCCCTCGCCTTCCAGCCGCGCCCGGTCGGCGTCGGAGAGTTTTAGCGCCGCGCGGTCGTAGACCGGCGGCCGGCCCTGGGCGAGCAGGCGCTTGCGCTTGAATTCGAGCTCCTCTGGCGTCTCGTAGCAGGCGTAGAGCCGGCCGGCGGCGATGAGTTTGTCGCGCGCCGCGTCGTAATGCGCCAGCCGTTCCGACTGCTTCTCCTTGCGCGCCCAGTCGAGGCCGAGCCACTGCAGGTCGCGCTCGATCGCGGCCTCGTACTCGGACTTGCCGCGCGCGCGGTCGGTGTCGTCGAGGCGCAGGATGAAGGTTCCACCATGCCGCTTGGCGAACAGCCAGTTGAACAGCGCCGCGCGCACGTTTCCGACATGCAACAATCCCGTGGGACTGGGCGCGAAGCGGACGACGGGAGCGGCGGGATCGACCATGCGAGCCGACTTGTGGCGGCGGGCCGTTGGCGGGTCAAGCCGGCTCCGCTACTGTCCGGCGGGAACGGAGGAAACGGGAAATGCATGCGCAGGATATCGAATACCGGGCGGATGGCGCGCGCCTGGTCGGCCAGTACGTCGTCGACGACGGCAATCCTGGGAAACGGCCGGGCGTGCTGGTCTGCCACGAAGGGCCGGGCCTCACCGAGCACACCAAGAAGATCGCGGCGCGTCTCGCCGGGCTGGGCTACGCCGCCTTCGCCATGGATTATCACGGCGACGGCAAGCCGCTGGCCGACCTCGCCGACGCCAGGCCACGTATCGCGGCGTGGATCGCCGACCCGACCGGCATCCGGGCGCGTGCCACGGCCGCCCTCGACGTTCTGAAATCCCAGAAGGAGGTCGATGCGACACGGCTCGCCGCGATCGGCTACTGCTTCGGCGGCACCACGTCGCTCGAGCTCGGCCGGGCGGGCTGCGATCTCAAGGCGATCGTGGGCTTCCATTCCGGCCTCGCCACCGCCCGGCCGCAGGACGCCACCAACATCAAGGGCAAGGTGCTGGTCTGCATCGGCGCCGACGATCCGATCATCCC
>DASZJU010000408.1:0-4348 GCA_035947815.1 Reyranella sp. | reverse complement strand
GTCCTCACCTGCCCTTGAATTTCGCCGGCCGCTTCTCGCGGAAGGCGGCGGAACCTTCCTTGCGATCCTCGCTGCCGGCGATGCGCTCGAGCTTGTAGCGTTCGGGCACGAAGATCTCGGCCGGACCGCGCGGCAGCGTCTGGTTGGCGAAGTCGCGCAGGGTGCGGATCACCAGCGGCGCCGAATCGGCGATGATCTTGGCCATGCGGCGCGCCTCGATACGCTCTTCGCCGAGCGGCACGACCTTGTTGACGAAGCCCACGTCGTAGGCGCGCTTCACGGAGATCTCTTCCCCCAGGAGCAGGAGCTCCATGGCAACCTTGTGCGGCATGCGCGAGACGATGCCGGGCATCAGGCCGCCGAACACGCCGACCTTGGCCTCGGGATACATGAACCTGGTGGTATCGGCCGAGACCATGAGATCGCACGTCATAACCATGCAGATCGCGCCGCCGATCACCCAGCCCTGGGTGGCGGCGATCACCGGCTTGGTGAGCTTGTGGCTGACATCGGGGACAGCCTTCCACATCGCGGACGGCGGCTCCTTGAGGTCGGCGCCGACGCAGAAAGCCGGCCCGTCGGCCTGCAGAATGGCGACCTGGTCGCCGCCCGCCTCGAAGCTGCGGTAGGCCTCGTAGAGCTCGTCGCACAAGGCCTGGCTGAGCGCATTACGCTTGTCGGCGCGCGTCATGGTAATGGTGGTGATGCCTTCGCTCGACTCGACTTTGACCAAACCCAAGGGCTTCCTCCGGCGTTCTTGATGGGATGCTAGCAGCCGCCCATACTCCCCGCATCAGGAGACAGTCATGCAAACACGCAACCCTTTCATCGACGACCTCACCAAGATGGCCAACGGCGCCATGGGTGCGCTGACCGGCGTCAAGGACGAGGTCGAAGCCCGCATCCGCGACCAGATCGCCAAGATCCTGGACGGCATGGACATTCCGCGCCGCGACGAGTTCGACGCGGTGAAGGCCATGGCCGCCAAGGCGCGCGAGGAGAATGAGGAACTGAAGAAGCAGATCGCCGAGCTGCAGGCCAAGCTGAGCGGCGACCGATAGGCCCAAGCTCTCGCGTCCTCGTGACGCCCTGAGCCCAAGTGAATCGGCCCTCCTGCAGGCTGCCGGGAGTTTCCGCAGTTTCCGCAAGCGCTACGCCAATTCTCACCGCCTTCGTCAGCCGACGATGGCGCAGCCGAAAGCCCGCTGCCGCCAACATGGAGCCGTGGCGGCCGACGTATACTCGACTTCCCAATGCTCATGTCTCGGTGCTCCCGGCCGGGCGAAGTTCTCATATAAGTATTACTACTTACAAAGTCAAGTTTTACTTCTGGCGGGGACAGTCGCCTCGGCGGACGACTGATCCGGAGTTTCTGCGCACCATACTGCGCAGAAACTCCCTTTCGTCTGCCAGCAACGCAAGCAGATGCCCCACACGGCTGGCCTACGTGTTGCGGGGCCGGTAGCATGTTGCCCATGATCGAAGTGTGTTCATGCGCGTAGGCGTCGAAGTCGGTGGCACCTTTACCGACCTGGTGGCGGTGGAAGGCGGCAGGGTGGTCATCACCAAGGTGCCGAGCACGCCCAGAAGCCCCGATGTCGGCGCGTTCGCCGCGCTGACCGCGTCGGGCATCGATCTCTCGCGCATCGAAGATCTCGGCCACGGCTCGACGGTCGCCACCAACGCGGTGCTGGAGCGCAAGGGCGCGGCGGTGGCCTTCGTCACCACGGCCGGTTTTCGCGACCTGCTGTTCATGCAACGCCACGACCGGCGCAACATCTACGACCTCTTCTACGTCAAGCCGGCGGCGCCGGTGCGCCGCAAGGATTGCTTCGAAGCGGCGGAGCGACTCGACGCCGACGGTTCGGTCATCACGCCGCTCGATGAAGCCGCGGTCAGGGGCGCGCTGATCCCGGCGCTTAAGGCGGGCGGCTATCGCGCGGTCGCGATCTGCCTGCTCAACGCCTACGCCAATCCCGTGCACGAAAAGCGGTTGGCGGCGTTGATCACAGAAGCGCTGCCCGACGTGCTGGTCACCGCGAGCCACCAGGTGGCGCGCGAGTTCCGCGAATTCGAGCGCGCCTCGACGACGCTTCTGTCGGCCTACGTGCAGCCGGTGATCGACGGCTACCTGCACCGCTTCGAGAGCAAGCTGGCGGAGTCGGGCTTCACCGGCCGCTTCACGGTCATGCAATCCAACGGCGGACGCCTGCCGGCTGGGGCGATGCGCCAGAGCGCCATCACCGCGCTTTATTCCGGCCCGGCCGCCGGCGTGGTCGGCGCGACGCGGCAGGCGGCGCGCTCGGGCTTCCAGGACCTCATCACCTTCGACATGGGCGGCACCTCGACCGACGTCTGCCTGGTGCAGGACGGACGGCCGTCGCTCGCCTCGGAGAGCGAGATCGACGGGCTGCCGATCCGCACGCCCGTGCTCGACATCGTGTCGGTCGGCGCGGGTGGCGGCTCGGTCGCCTGGGTCGATGACGGCGGCATGCTGCGCGTCGGCCCGCAAAGCGCCGGCGCCGATCCGGGGCCGGCCTGCTACGGCAAGGGCGGCAGCGAGCCCGCCACGACCGACGCCCACATCGTCATCGGCACCATCCGGCCCGGCGCGTTCCTGGGCGGCGCCATGAACCTCGACGGCGAGGCCGCGCGGCGCGCTTTCCAGCCGTTGGCCGCACGCTTCGATCTCAGCATCGAGCAGGCCGCCTCATCGGCCTTGCAGCTTGCCGACGCCAACATCGTGCGCGCCATCCAGTTCGTCTCGACCGAGCGCGGCCGCGATCCGCGCGACTACGCGCTGGTGCCGTTCGGCGGCGCGGGGCCATTGCATGCCGCGCGCATCGCCGAGGAGCTCGGCATCTCGACCATCGTGGTGCCGCCCAATGCCGGCGTGATTTCGGCCTACGGCCTGGTGGCGTCGGACTACACCAAGTTCGACGCCGTCACGCGCAAGATGAAGCTCGACGAAGCGGCCGCCCAGGAAGCAGGACGCATCTTCGGCGAGATGCGGGCGCGGCTCGCCAACCAGTTCGCCGACATGAAACTGCCGGGCGACCTCGTCTATACGCACACGCTCGACATGCGTTTCGTCGGCCAGGCCTTCGAGGTCGGCGTCGAGCTTCCCGCCGACCGGCTCGACTCGCTGGATGCAACCTATCTCGCCGAGCTGTTTGCCGACGCCCATCACCGCACCTTCATGCATGGCGCCACCCTCGACCGTCCGGTGGAGATCGTGACGCTCAGGGTCGGCGCCACCCTGCCGATCGGCGCCGCGCCGCGACTCGACCGCGAGATGCTGGCCGCGCGTGCGCCCGAAGCCACCAGGATCTTCCACGGCGAGGCGTGGATCGACTGTGCTCGCTATACGTCCGAAGCACTCACCGCGGGACAGAAGATCACCGGTCCCGCCGTCATCGAGGGCTACACCGCCACCACCTGGGTGCCACCCGGCTGGACAGCCGAACTCGACCCGGCGGACAATATGATCCTGCGGAGACCGTCATGACCGAGCTCAGTCCCATCGATTATGCCGTGATCAGCCAGGCGCTGATCGCCTCGGCGCGCGAGATGGGCGTAAAACTGATCCGCTCGGCCTACTCGACCATCCTGCGCGAGGCGCGCGACGGCTCGGCCGGCCTGATGGACCGCCACGGCAACACGGTGGCCCAGGCCGAGCTCATTCCCATGCAGCTGGGCCCGATCGGCGAGACCCTGCGCGCCTGCCTGAGACGCCATCCGGTCGAGACGCTGAAGGAAGGCGACTTCCTGATCAACAACGACCCGTTCGAGGGCGGCCAGCACATCCCCGACGTGTTCATCTTTACGCCGATCTTCGTTGCGGGCCGCGTCGTGGGCTTCGGCGCCTCGGTGGCACACCATCTCGATCTCGGCGGCGGCGCACCCGGGCTCAACATCCATGCCTCGGACGTCTACCAGGAGGGCATACGCTTCCCGCCCTCGCGCTACAGTTTCGAGCACGACTGGAACGGCGGCTCGTTCGAGCGCCTGGTCACCGCCAACGTGCGCGTGCCCGACCTCACGATCGGCGACTTCAACGCTCAGTTCGCCGCCAACGCCATCGGGGTATTGCGCGTAAAACAGCTCTGCGAGCGTTATGGCACCGACAAGGTCGAAGCGGCGATGGCCGAGATGCAGGACTACTCCGAGCGTCGCGTACGCGCCGCCATCGCCCAGGCGCCCAAGGGCACCTTTTACGGCGAGGATGCGGTCGACGACGATGGGCTCAGCGACGATCCGCTGGTGGTGAAGGCCAAGGTCACCATCGGCGAAGATTCTGTGGAGATCGATTTCGAGGGCACCTGCGCGCAGGTCAAGCGCAACCTCA
>DASZJU010000407.1:0-5380 GCA_035947815.1 Reyranella sp. | reverse complement strand
AATCGAAGCGCAGCAGCTCTTCGATGGCGTTCGGGATCAGCGACGGATCGGCCTTCAGCCGCTCCCACTGGTCGGGGTGGCGATGCAGCGCCAGCAGCCCGTTGCCGATCAGGTTGGTCGTGGTCTCGTGGCCTGCACCGAACAGCAGCCCGATATTGGCGCGGAGCTCCTCCGTCGTCAGCCGGTCGCCCGCTTCCTCCGCCCTTACCAGCTCGGTCGTCAGGTCGTCCTTGGGCTCGCGACGGCGCAGTTCGCAGAGCTGGTCGAAATAGACGTTGGCGGCCACGGTCGCGGCGTTGGCCTGGTCGGTCTCCTCGCGGGTCATCGGCACTGGCTCGAGGATGCGGCCGTTGACGTTGCTGCCGACCAGGAACGGCGCGCGATGCTCCTCCGGTATCCCCAGCATGTCGCAGATCACGATCACCGGCAGGCGGTGCGCGAGGTCGCGCATGACGTCCATCTCGCCCTTGTCGATCACCCGGTCGAGCTGGGCGTCGACCAGTGCCTTGATGCGCGGCCGCATGTCGGCGACGCGGCGGGCCGTGAAGGCCTTGGTCACCAGGGAGCGCAAGCGCGTATGGTCGGGCGGATCGAGCACCAGCATGGTGCGGCCGAGGCTGGCCACGGCCGGCTCCTCCATGCGGGCCAGGTTGCCGTAGCGGCGTTCGAGGTTACCCACGAAATCCTTGCCGAAGCGCTTGTCGCGCAGCGCGAAGGTGACGTCGTCGTAGCGCGTGACCAGCCACAAGCCCTGCGGAGTCTTGAATACCGGGGCCGTTTCGCGCAGGCGCCGATAGAATGGATAGGGATCGGCGATGAAGGCTGGATCGAGCGGATTGAACTCGAGCGGCGCTCCATCCAGAGCGGGCGGGGTCATATCATTCATGACGCTTTTCTTAGCACGAACCCACTTGCGGCGCGAACGAACGTCCCCCTAGCATCTGCCATGTTCGCACTGACCCAGGGGCTTCGCCGCGCCGTCCAGATCAAGCCGCACGGCATCTCCACTCGCTTCGCCGGCCGGCAGCGTACCTGGCAGCAGAGTCTGGAGAGGATCAGCCGCGTCGCCGGCGCGCTTTCCGCACTGCGTGTGCAGGCGGGCGACCGGGTCGCCATCCTGGCGCTGAACAGCGACCGCTATTTCGAGCTGATGTACGCCATCCCGTGGATCGGCGCCGCCATGGTGCCGCTCAACACCCGGCTGGCCGCGCCCGAGCTCGAATACATCCTCTCCGATTCGGGCGCGGTGGTGCTGTTCATCGACACCGCCATGGCGCATCACCTGAACGCGCTCGATGGAAAAATCCCCAGCGTGCGCGAGGTCGTATGGATGGACGACACGTCCTCGCCCGAAGGCATGCTGCGCTTCGAGGACCTCGCCAACTATGAGGCGGCCGACGATACGGGCGCCAACGACGACGACCTCGCCGGCCTTTTCTATACCGGCGGCACCACGGGACGCGCCAAGGGCGTCATGCTCACCCACAGCAACCTCGTGGTAAACGCGCTGAACGGCGTGGCCGGCATCGGCTTCAACGCCGAGACGACCTATATCCACTCCGGTCCGATGTTCCATCTCGCCGACGGCGCATCGACCTTCGGTGTCACCATGTCGGGCGGCCGCCATGCCTTCGTGCCGCGCTTCGAACCGGTCGAGGTGCTGCAGACCATCCAGACCGAGAAGGTGACGCACGCGCAGTTCGTGCCGACCATGATCAACATGCTGGTCAATCATCCGCGCTTCGCCGAGTTCGACATTTCCACCCTCTCCTTCATCCTCTACGGCGCCTCGCCGATGCCGGAGGGCGTGCTGCGCAAGGCCATGCAGGTGATGCCGCACGTCCGATTGATGCATGCCTACGGCATGACGGAGGCGGCGCCGATCGTGACCCTGCTCGACCCGCGCTACACGACGCTCGACGGTCCGTTTGCCGGCAAGTTGAAATCGTGCGGCCAGTCGGCGCTCGGCTGCGAGGTCAAGGTGGTCGATGCCAACCGCAAGGAGGTGGCCTACGGCACGGCGGGCGAGCTCGCGATTCGCGGCGCCAACATCATGAAGGGTTACTGGAACAAGCCCGAGGAGACCGCCGCGGTGCTCGAGAACGGCTGGTACTACTCGGGCGACGGCGCCACCATGGACGAGGAAGGTTTCGTCTATATCGTCGATCGTCTCAAGGACATGATCATCTCGGGCGGCGAGAACGTCTATTCGGCCGAGGTCGAGAACGCGATCTCGCTGATGGAGGGCGTCGGCGAAGTCGCGGTGATCGGCGTGCCCGACGAGCGCTGGGGCGAGCGGGTGCACGCCATCGTCGTGCCCAAGCGCGGCGCGAACCTCACGGCGGAGACCGTGCTGGAGCATTGCCGCGGCCAGATCGCCGGCTACAAGTGCCCGCGCAGCGTCGACTTCCGTGACGCGCCGCTGCCGCTCTCGGGCGCCGGCAAGGTGCTGAAGCGCGCGTTGCGCGAACCCTACTGGAAGGGTTTCACGAAGGCCGTGAACTAGCATGCCCGCGATCCCCTACTACGACTGGATCAGCCATCACGCCGGCCGGCGACCGACCAAGCTCGCGATCCACGACCTGCAAACCGGCCGTAAATTCACCTACGCCGAAATCGACCGTCGCACCGACCGGCTGGCCGCCGCACTTGCCGAGCTGGGCATCGCCAAGGGCGATCGTGTCGGCCTGCTGACGCCCAACTGCGCGGAATACTTCGAGCTGCAGTTCGCCTGCAGCCGGCTTGGCGCCATCATGCTGCCGCTCAATTGGCGGCTCACCGTCCCGGAGCTGGAATATATCTTGGGCGACTCGACGCCCAAGCTCTTGGTTCACGACAAGGGCTTCGCGCCGCAGGCCGCCGAGCTCGCCAGGCTCTGCAAGATCACTCACCTGCTCGAGATCGACCATGACCAGGCGGACAGCGCCTACGAGCGCGCGCTGGCTTCGGCGCCGAAGCCAACCGCGCCGGCGGCGCTCGATCACGACGACATCGCCATGGTGATGTACACCTCGGGCACCACGGGGCACCCCAAGGGTGCCATCATCACCTACGGCATGAATTTCTGGAACTGCGTCAATCTCGGCATCCCCGCCCTCATCACGCCTGAGACCGTGCAGCTCGTGATCCTGCCGCTGTTCCATACCGGCGGCCTCAACTGCTACGCCAATCCCGTGCTGCATGCCGGCGGCACCATCCTGATCATGCGCACCTTCGACCCCGGCCAGGCACTCGACTGCATCTCCGATCGTGCACTCGGAATTACGCACGTCTTCGGCGTACCGGCGCCCTATCAGTTCATGATGCAGCACCCGAAATTCCCGGGCGCAGATCTTTCGCGCCTCAGGATCGCCGGCGTCGGCGGCGCGCCCTGCGCGCTCGCCATCCTCGAAGGCTGGAGCGCCCGCGGCGTGCCGCTGGTCCAGGGCTGGGGCATGACCGAGACCAGCCCGGCCGGCACGATGCTCGACGCCGCCGATGCCATCCGCAAGGTGGGCTCGGCCGGCAAGGCGCTGATGCATACCGCCATCCGCATCGTCGACGACGAGGGCCATGACGTGGCGCGGGGCGACGTCGGCGAGCTTTTGACCAAAGGCCCCCACATCACGCCGGGCTACTGGAACAAGCCCGAGGCGACAGCGAAGGCCTTCACCGACGGCTGGCTGCATACCGGCGACGCCGCGCGCGAGGACGAGGAAGGCTTCGTCTATATCGTCGACCGCTGGAAGGACATGTACATCTCGGGCGGCGAGAACGTTTATCCTGCCGAAGTCGAGAACGTCCTGTTCCAGCTCCCCGAGGTCGCCGACGCTGCCATCATCGGCGTGCCCGACGAACGCTGGGGCGAAGTCGGCATGGCCATCATTGTGCGCAAGGCGGACCAGGAACTGCAGGAAGGCGACGTGATCCGGCACTGCCTGGGCCGACTGGCCAAGTTCAAGGTTCCGCAATCGGTGGTGTTCGTCGATTCGTTGCCGCGCAACGCCACCGGCAAGGTGCTGAAACGAGAGCTGCGCGTTCAGTTCGTCGGCACGGCGGCGTCGGCGATCAGTTAATATCTTTCCTCCCAGCGAAGCTGCTACGGCGTGGACACATCTGCCGGAGGCGGGTCTTGCATCGCGAACCTGCGTCTGACTCCCCCAAAGTGAGACAGTGAAACTGCCGACAGTTTCTCGGGCAAAGTATTTGCAGGGAGTTTCCGCAATTTCCGCAAGCGATGTGCATATGTCCGACCGGATATTCACCGGGCGCGCACCCCTGGGATGAGACAGCAAGACTGCGGTGGTTTCCGCCCGTTTCCGCCGCGCCGGGCAGCGCAAACCGGCTGCCGCATTGCCCGTCGAGGCGATCGAAGTCGTTGATGAATCCGACGCGCCGGATGGGTGCCGGGGGTTTCCGACCTTTCCGCCCTTTCCGCCCCTCGTTGAATCTCTCGCCCAAGGGTGCGCTGCCGCTCAATCGCCGGCATGGCGCATGCTCTCACCGGCGGCGTCGAGCAGCGCGATATCGTCGATGAAGACCTCCGGCATCGGCTCCGCCTTTGCCCGCCAGTCCTCCGGCCGGCGGTTGCGCAGCCAATACATGCAGGCCCTGGTTTCGGGCGGAACATGCGCGGTGTAGATCGCCGTCCTGGGCTCGCCGCGATAGAGGAAGACTTTCTCGGCCTGATGGTTGTAACCGGTGACGCGCGTGAACAGCGACTCGACCGCGCTGGCATCGGCGACGTCGCGGCCCTGCTGCACGGCCTCGGCGAACTCGGGATGTGTGGCGATCCACAGGTCGATGGTGCTGCGGGCCACGCCGAAGCGGCCGGCTAGATCGGGGTTGGTGGCGCCGCGCGCACAGAGCTCGCGGGCGCGGCTGGCATGCTCGGGTTTGTAGAGGGTTGGACGTCCGGGACCGGACATGGCTGATACTCCTGACGGGGGCGTTGGAGCGTATTTAAGTATCACTTTGCCTTATGTCAAGTAGTACTTTAATTCACTTAAGGCGGTCGATTGAATTTTCGGGCGCCATAGCGACCGAAAATGCCCGTTCTGGCCCGGAGCGCGCGGATATGAGTGTCCGGCGGATGGGAATAAGTAAGCACCATTGAGGGGGTAAACGATTTTCCCCAAATTCCGAAATACCGACCGGTCGCGAAGGCAGCGGCATCACACGATGTGTCCACGCCTTAGCAGCGAAGCCGGGGAGGTGGCCGAAGGCCGGAGGGGTCAAGAGTCATGACCCCTCCGGCCGCTGCGCGGACACCTCCCCTCGTCAGAACGAAGGGAGGAAAGGTCAGACCAGCGGCACGTAGTCGTACTCGCCCACGCCCTGAAGAATGAGGAAGGTGAGCGAGCTGTCGCCGGCGTTGGTCACCAGATGCGGCCGACCGGCG
>DASZJU010000406.1:0-20709 GCA_035947815.1 Reyranella sp. | reverse complement strand
AAGATCGAAATAGTCGCTCATGTCCGGACTCAAGACGTTTGACGCTGGCATGTCACTTGCTAAGTGTATTGGATAGCGGAATTGAGCAGGTCGGCATGAGCATCCAGGTCGCGCTGCATCATCGAACGACCTACCGATACGACAAGCCCGTGGCGCTCGGCCCACAGGTCGTTCGGCTGCGTCCGGCGCCGCATTCGCGCACGTCCGTCCCGTCCTACTCGCTCACGGTCGAGCCCAAACAGCACTTCATCAACTGGCAGCAGGATCCGCAGGGTAACCACCTGGCCCGCCTCGTCTTCCCCGAGAAGACCGACATTTTCGAGGTCGTGGTCGATCTGGTCGCCGACATGACGGTGATCAATCCCTTCGACTTCTTCCTAGAGCCCACAGCCGAGCAATGGCCCTTCGCCTATGACGCGTCACTGGCCGAGGAGATCGCGCCCTTTCGCAAGGTGAAGCCGGCGGGGCCCCTGCTCGCGGCGTGGCTCGCCAAGGTCGATCGCAGCCCGCAGCGCACCATCGATTTCATCGTTGGCCTCAATGCGCGGCTGCAGCAGGAGATCGACTACATCGTGCGCCTGGAGCCGGGCGTGCAGGACTGCGAGGAGACGCTGTCGCTCGCCAAGGGCTCGTGCCGCGACACTGGCTGGCTGCTGGTCACCATCATGCGTCATCTGGGTTTCGCCGCGCGCTTCGCCTCGGGCTACCTGATCCAGCTCATGCCGGACGAAAAGCCGCTCGAGGGACCCGAGGGCCCGACGCACGATTTCACCGACCTCCATGCCTGGTGCGAAATCTATCTGCCGGGCGCCGGATGGATCGGGCTCGATCCGACATCGGGTCTGCTCACCGGCGAAGGCCATATCCCGCTCGCCTGCACGCCCGAGCCGTCGAGCGCCGCGCCGATCGAGGGCGAGGTCGAGACGGCCGAGGTAAAATTCTCCTACGACATGACGGTGACGCGGGTGCGCGAGACGCCGCGCACCACCCGGCCCTATACCGACGAGCAGTGGGCGACGTTGCTCGCGGTCGGCGAGGCGATCGAACGCGACATCGGCAAAGCCGACGTGCGGCTGACCATGGGCGGCGAGCCGACGTTCGTCTCGATCGACGACATGGACGGCGACGAGTGGAACACGCTGGCGCTGGGGCCGGAGAAGCGGCGGCTGGCCGGTGTGCTGTTCCGCCGGCTCGCCGACCGTTTTGCGGTGGGGCCGTTGCTGCATTTCGGCCAGGGCAAATGGTATCCCGGTGAGCAGCTTCCGCGCTGGGCGCTCAGCTGCCACTGGCGCCGGGACGGCGAGGCGATCTGGCGCGACCCCCATCTCTATGGACTGGAATCCAAGCCGACGGGCGCCACGCCCGAGACGGCGCATCGCTTTGCGCTCGCCTTCGCGCAACGCCTGCAGCTCGATCCCAACTACCTGTTCGGGGCCTTCGAAGACACCTGGTACTACTTGTGGCGCGAGCGACGCCTGCCGAGCAATGTCACGATCGACAAGACCAAGGTCAGGGACCCGATGGAGCGCGAACGCCTGGCGCGGGTATTCGAGCAGGGTCTCGACAGCTCCGTAGGCTTCGTGCTGCCGGTCTCGCGCGACCATGGACGCGAGCACAACGGCAAGGCCCAGAATGGACGTGGCGGCCGCTGGCGCAGCGGGCCGTGGTTCCTGCGCTCGGAGAAGTGCTACCTGATCCCGGGCGATTCGCCGATCGGCTACCGCCTGCCGCTCGATTCGCTGCCCTGGACGGCGCCGGCGGACGCGGACTTCATCGCCGAGCCCGATCCGATGGCGCCGCATCCCGACCTGCCGCCGCTCGACGCCTTCCGCCGCGCGCCGGTGCTGCGCCGCCAGGAGCGCGGACCGATTGCCGAGACCAACGGCGACGGTGAAGCGCGCCGCGAGGCGTGGCGGCGGGCGCTGGCGCCCGACCTTGCCGGCAAGCCGGGCAACGGCGCGTCCGCCACCGGCATCGTGCGCAGCGCCATGGCCTTCGAACCGCGCGACGGGCACCTGTTTGTCTTCATGCCGCCGACGGAGCGCACCGAGGATTACCTCGATCTCGTCACCGCGGTCGAGGACACCGCCGAGGAACTCGGCCAGCCGGTCTTCATCGAAGGCTATCCGCCGCCCGGCAGCGATCCGCGCCTGCTCAATTTCAGCGTGACGCCCGATCCCGGCGTCATCGAGGTCAACATCCATCCCTCGGCGAGCTGGCCGGAGCTCGTGCAAAAGACCGAGATCGTCTACGACGAGGCGCGCACGACCCGGCTCGCCGCCCAGAAGTTCATGGTCGACGGCCGCCATACCGGCACCGGCGGCGGCAACCACGTGACCCTGGGCGGTCCCTCTGCCGCCGATTCGCCCTTGTTGCGCCGGCCCGACCTGCTCAAAAGCCTTTTGGGCTACTGGCTCAACCATCCGTCGCTCTCCTACTTGTTCTCCGGCCTGTTCATCGGTCCGACCAGCCAGCATCCGCGGGTCGACGAGGCGCGCAACGACGCGCTGCACGAGCTCGAGATCGCCTTCCGCCAGATCGCACCCGGCCGGCAGACGCCGCCGTGGCTGGTCGACCGCATCTTCCGCAACCTGCTGGTCGACGCGACCGGCAACACGCACCGCACCGAGTTCTGCATCGACAAGCTGTTCACGCCCGATACGGCCGCTGGTCGGCGCGGACTCCTGGAACTGCGCGCCTTCGAGATGCCGCCGCATTGGCGCATGAGCGTGGCCCAGCAGGCGCTGCTGCGCGGCCTGGTGGCCAAGTTCTGGGACCGGCCCTACGAGCGGCCGCTCAGCCGCTGGGGCACGCGCCTGCACGACGATTTCATGCTGCCGCACTTCGTCTGGCAGGATTTCAACGACGTGCTCGCCGACTTGAGCGAAGCCGGCTATCGCTTCCAGCCCGAGTGGTTCGCGCCGCACTTCGAGTTCCGCTTCCCCAAGATCGGCGAGGTGGCGCAACGCGGCATCGAGGTCGAACTGCGCCATGCACTGGAGCCGTGGCACGTGCTGGGCGAGGAGCCGGGCGGCGGCGGCACGGTGCGCTATGTCGATTCCTCGATCGAGCGCCTACAGGTCAAGGCGGCGGGACTGAATGACCAGCGCCATATCATCGCCTGCAACGGCTGGCGCCTGCCGCTGCGCGCTACCGGCGAGGCCGGCGAATACGTGGCCGGCGTGCGCTACCGCGCCTGGCCGCCGGTCAATGCCCTGCACCCGACCATCGGCGTGCACGCGCCGCTCGTCTTCGACATCCACGACAGCTGGAGCGGCCGCTCGCTGGGCGGCTGCAGCTACCACGTCGCCCATCCTGGCGGCCGCAACTACGATCGCATGCCGGTCAACGCCAACGAGGCTGAAGCCCGCCGCCGCGCCCGCTTCTTCCCGATCGGCCACTCGCCGGGCGAGAGCCCCGAACCACGTCCGCTCGACAACCCGGAGCATCCGCTGACGTTGGATCTCCGGCGGGCCTAGCCCGAGATCACAGTCGCCCTCTCTTTCATGCTCCTCTTCCCCGCTCCGCGGCGGAGAGGACCCTGAGGCTCGCGTGCCGCACCGATATGTTAATCATTACTAATGATACTTGACTTTTACTAATGTATCGACTACAGCTCTTACCCGCGAGAAAGGAGCCATCATTCATGCACGGCGACGCGACGCGCCTCGAGCGCACCCTCTGGGTGGGACAGGAAAACGAGCGGCGGAAAGGGCGGAAAGGGCGGAAACCTCCTGCACCCATCTGGTGCGTCGGATTTCGTCAACGATATCAATCATTCTCGACGTGCGCTGCGGCGGCCGGTTTGCTCCGCCCGGCGCGGCGGAAACCGGGCGCAAACCGGCGGAAACTGGCGGAAACCCCCTGCAGAAACTCTGCGCGAGAAACTGTCCGCAGTTTCCCTGTCTCACCCAAAGGGTGCCCCCCAGTCCACTCCACTCGAAACGGCTGGCGGAAATTGCGGGAAATGCGGAAATTGCCCCGGCTGGCGGGTCGAGAGGTATGACGGCCTCCGGCAAGCGCCTTGCGGGCCGTAGACCCCGCCCCCCTGCCATGCGAATCTGACCTTTCCTATTTCCTTCCGTCGCAGGCCCATGGAGTCGTTGCGCGGCCTCACTTCTTCGCCGGCAGGCGCTTACGACGAACTGGTCACCGGCCAGAAGTCGATCCGCTATCACTGGCAAGGCATTTTAAGCGTCATCCGCGCGCTGCCCGGCGGGCTGGGCGAGCGCGTGGAAAGCGCGCGCCGCCAGCTCGAGGAATCGGGCGCCACGGTCAATCTGCTGGACGATCGCGGCGCGCCGCGCTGGACGTTCGATCCGCTGCCCTTCGTGGTGTCGCCCGACGAATGGTCCGAGCTCGAGACCGGCGTCATCCAGCGCGCCCGCCTGCTCGACGCCATCCTGGCCGACCTCTACGGCCCGCAGACGACGCTGCTGAAGCAGCACCTGCTGCCGCCCATGCTGGTCCATGCCAACCGGCACTTCCTGCGGCCCTGCCGGGTCATGGACGGCAGGGCGCCGACGCGCCATCTCGCCCACTATGCCGTCGACCTGGTGCGACTGGACAGCGGGCGCTGGCACGTGCTGGCCGACCATACCGAAGTGCCGTCGGGCATCGGCTATGCGCTGGAGATGCGCCGCGTGCTGGCCAGGAGCCTGCCCGAGGCGTTCCGCTCCATCCCGGTGCGCCATCTCAGGCCCTTCATCGATCGCTGGCATGATTCGTTGCTCGCCATGGCGCCCGGCGGCGTGCGCTATCCCAATATGGCGGTGCTGACGCCGGGCTCGTTGTCGTCGACCTATTTCGAGCATGTCTATCTCTCGCGCGTGCTCGGCGTGCCGCTGGTCGAGGGCGGCGATCTCGTGGCGCGCGACGGCGAAGTGTCGATCAAGACGCTGGCCGGCCTGCGACCCGTCCACATGCTGTTGCGCCGCCTCGACAGCGCTTTCGTCGATCCGCTGGAGCTGCGCGCCGATTCGGCGCTGGGCATCACCGGCATGATCGAGGCCACGCGCAGCGGCAAGATCACGCTCGCCAATGCACTGGGGTCGGGCGTGGTCGAGACGCCGGCGCTGATGCCGTTTCTCGAACGGCTGAGCGAGCATCTGCTCGGCCAGCCGCTCAGCCTGCCGTCGCTCGATGTGTGGTGGCTGGGCGAGCCGGCAGCCCTTGCCTTCGCCCTCGCCAACCTCGACCTGATGATCGTGCGGCGTTGCCTCGGCAGCGACCGCGAGCCGGTCGTGGTCGGCATGCTGGAACCCGCCGAGCGCAAGGCGTTCGAGGCCGAGATCCGCGCGCAACCGGGACAGTTCGTGGCGCAGTACCCCGTAACGCCGTCACTCAGCCCGAAGTGGGACGGTACAAGCCTCGCGCCGGCCGCGGTCGTGCTGCGCGTCTTCGTCAGCGCCGACGGCGACGGCTATCGCGTGCTGCCGGGCGGGCTGGCGCGCGAGCCGGCGGGCGATACCTGCCTGCGCTCGCTGGGCCGGCTGAACGGCACCCTGAAGGATGTCTGGGTGCTGGCCGAAGACGCTGCCGACGTGCAGATTCCGTCAACCCGGCGCTTCCACCAGCTGGCCGTCGAGCGCGGCGGCGCCGACCTGCAAAGCCGCGTCGCCGACAATCTCTATTGGCTCGGCCGCTACATCGAGCGCCTGGACAACGACGCCCGGCTGCTGCGCACCACGGCCACCAAGGTGGCGCAAGGCGCCGTCAGCCCGCGCGATGCGATCGAGCTCCGCCTGCTCGGCCGCCTGCTGAGCCAGGCCGACCTCATGGACCGTGCCGCGGCCCTGTCGGCGCCGGAGAATGCCGCCTTCCAGCAGGGCCTGGGCGCCGTCGCCACCGACGATAGCGGGCTGATTACCGTGCTCGATGGCATCCAGCGCCTGACCAGCTCCATGCGCGACCGTTTCTCCGTCGACATGATCACCGCGGCCGGCCCGGTGATGGCCGAGGTGCGCCAGCGCCTCCGGGCGGCGCGCGGCAACCTCGATCCGCTGCTGGCCGCGCTCGACGACATCGTGCGCTTCGTCGCCACCCTGTCGGGCCTCGCCCAGGAGAACATGACGCGCGGCACAGGCTGGCGTTTCCTCGATCTCGGACGAAGGCTCGAGCGGGCGAAGTTCGTGGTGACCGGTGCGCTCGCCCCTTTCACCCAGTCGCCGATCGACTGGGATGCCGCGATGTGGGTGGCGCTGGAGCTTTGCGACAGCACGATCACCTACCGCACCCGCTATCTCGGCCAGCTCCAGCCCGCGCCGGTGCTCGACCTCGTGATGTTGGACGACAGCAACCCGCGCTCGCTCGTCTTCCAGCTTCGCGCCATCGACGGCCATCTCGACTATCTCGCACGCGTCTCGGGCGTGCATGTGCCGCCGCTTCCCGAATCGCTCGACCACGACCTCAACGCCGCCGTCCGCCAGTTCGCCGGCGACGAGCAGGTGTGGCGGCACGAGGGACTGGCGCTTGCCATGCTGCGCGACATCGCGACCGATACCGATCACAAGCTCGACCAGCTCTCCGAGGCGATCACCCGGGCCTATTTCTCCCACGTTCCGGCGGCACAAGCCGTCGGTTCGTCGACGGCTTGAGCCGGAGGCCAGCCGTGAAGTACCTGCTCTCGCACCGCACGTCCTACACCTACGCCAGCAGCGTCGACTCGGCGCATCACATCGCCCATCTCCGCGCGCGCGAATTCGCCGGACAGAAGGTCACCTCGATCAGCATCGAGACCAACCCGGCGCCGGCGCTGGCGGTCCAGCATCTCGACCATTTCGGCAACCACATCGACATCTATCGCATCGACAAGCCGCATACCCGCTTCGACATCGAAGTGCGCGCCGCGATCGACGTGGCCTTTGCCGATCCGCCGCCGGCCGCCTCGACGCCGCCGTGGGAGCAGGTCCGCGCTGCGCTTTCAGGCGACGGCTTTCCCGAGCCGGTCGAAGCGAGCGAGTTCGTTTACGACTCGCCGCTGGTGCCTGCGGTCGAGGCGCTCCGGGCTTATGGCGCCAAGTCCTTCACACTGGGCCGGCCGATCCTGGCGGCGGCGCGCGAGCTCACCTCGCGCATCAAGGCGGATTTCGAGTATCACCCGGGCGCCACCGACATCAGCACGCCGCTCGGCGAGGTGTTCACCGGCAAGGCCGGCGTCTGCCAGGATTTCGCCCATGTCGAGATCGCGGCGCTCCGTGCCCACGGCCTCGCCGCGCGCTACGTCTCGGGCTACATCCGCACCGTGCGCTCCAGGGAGGAGGCCGCGTTGCGCGGCGCCGATGCGAGCCACGCCTGGGTGGCCGTGTGGTGCGGCGAGCAGGCCGGCTGGGTGCAGCTCGATCCGACCAACGACCTTGTAGCCAAGGAAGACCATGTCGCCGTCGCCTGGGGCCGCGACTTCTCCGACGTGAGCCCGCTGCGCGGCGTGATCCTGGGCGGCGAATCGCATTCCTATGGTGTCGCGGTCACCTTGATACCGACGGCTTAGGCCCGTCGTCCCGAGCGAAGCCGCCCGCAGGGCGGCGCAGTCGAGGGACCTTCTCTCGACGATAAGCAGCTTATCGTTGATAGAAGGTCCCTCCACGCGGCCCTTCGGGCCTTGGTCGGGACGACGAAAGTATTACCCGCCCAAAAAATCCTTCGTCCACTTCGTGTAGTCGGCGTCGCGCGTCACGCGTTTCATCAGCTCGGCATCGGCCACGCCTTGCAGCTTCGACGGCGGGGTCCCGTCACGGAGCGCTTTCAGCGTATCGTGAACCGCCTTGACCGCAGCGGCGAAGGGCTGGTGGCCCTGCAATGCAATGCGCACCCGGCGGGCGGAGAGATAGGCCAGGTCGGAAAGCTCGGGTGTCCCGCCGCCCATGATCAGCGGCAGCTTGGTCGCGGTCGAGATCGCATCGAGCTCGGCCCGCGTCCTGACGCCGACGAAGAACAGCGCATCGACGCCTGCCTCCTCGTAAGCCTTGCCGCGGGCGATGGCGTCGTCGAGGCCGCTGATCGAGATAGCGCTGGTGCGGCCGGCGATGCACAACGCCGGATCCTGGCGGCCGGCGAGTGCGGCCTTCATCTTGCCGACGCCCTCGGCGATCGAGGTGAGGCGCGGCTTGGTCGTGCCGTGAGGCGTCGGCAGGTCGGTGTCCTCGAGGCTCAAGCCGCAGACGCCCGCGGTCTCGAGTTCCTCGACGGTGCGCTTGGCATTGAGCGCGTTGCCATAGCCGTGGTCGGCGTCGACCATCAGCGGCAGGTTGCCGGCACGATTGATGCGGTAGGCCTGGCCGGCGAATTCAGAGAGGGTGAGCACGATCAGGTCGGGGGCGCCCAGCACCGTGAGCGACGCCGTCGAGCCCGCGAACATGCCGAGCTCGAAACCGAGATCCTCGGCAATGCGCGCTGAGATCGGATCGAAAACCGAGCCAGGATGGATGCAGCGGTCTCCGGCAAGAAGGGCGCGGAAGCGCCGGCGGCGGTCAGTCCAATGCATGTCGATCTCCCTCTCCGAGGCGGCGAGGCCCCCCGCTCATGCTTAGCAAAGCTCGGTGCTGCAATGCAGCGCAATGTTTCGACGGGCAAACGCGAAGCGCCCAAAAGCTTGGCGCTGCGAGGGCAAGGGCGTAGCGTTCCTGTTCAGGGGCGGCATGACCGTGCGCGCATCCGGCCCCAAAAAAGATGCGCACAGGGGAAATGCCATGTTCGACGTTCTCGACCGGCAGACCACTCTGACCGGCAACCAGAAGAAAATCCTCTTCGCCGCGATCATCGGCGACGCGCTCGAATTCTTCGACTACTTCCTGATCAGCTACGTGCTGGCCTTCGTCATCGGGCCGTGGAAGCTCACCTTCGGCCAGTCGGCCATCGTGCTGCTGTCATCGGGCGTCGGCGCGATCATCGGCGCCTATGCCTGGGGCTGGATCGCCGACCGCATCGGCCGGCGCAAGGTGTTCATCGGCACGGTGCTGAATTTCTCGATCGCCACCGGCCTGCTCTACTTCACGCCCGACAATGGCTGGATCTATCTCACGGCGATGCGCTTCTTCGTCGGTGTCGGCGTCGGCGGCCTCTATTGCGTCGACCTGCCGCTGGTCCAGGAGTTCATGCCGACCTCCAAGCGCGGCTGGGTGGGCGGACTGGTCACCGCCGTCATCCCGCTCGGCGTCGGCCTCGGCGCCGTGCTGGCCGCCTTCATGCCGAGCGACCAGTGGCGCCTGCTGTTCGCCATCGGCCTCCTGCCGGCGCTGGTCGTCCTGCTGGTGCGGCTGTGGGTCCCCGAATCGCCGCACTGGCTGGCGCGGCAGGGCCGCTTCGAGGAGGCGCGCAAGTCGCTCGCCTGGGCGCTGCAGGTCCGGCCCGAGTCGCTGCCCTTGCCGGCCGCGGCGGCGTCGAACGCCGCGCCCGTCAAGACCAACTGGTTCGATCTCTTCAAGTATCCGCGCAGCCTGCTGGTGTCGTGGCTGGGCAACGCCGGAGCTCAGACCGGCGTCTATGGTGTGGCACTTTGGGCGCCGGCGCTGTTCGTGCTGCTGCTGAAGGTGACGCCGCAGGAAGCCGCCAAGATGATGATCCTCCTGAGCGTCACCGGCTTCATCGGACGCCTGTCCTTCTCTTGGCTCTCCGAGAAGATCGGACGGCGCAACTCGGGCGGCCTGCTGGGCTTCGGCGCCGGCACCCTGATCATCCTGGCCGGCTACAACTACAACACCCTGCTGTTCGGGGTATCGGCGTTCTGGCTGATCCTGGCGGCGGCGATGTTCTTCGCCGACGGCGGCTTCGCCATCGTCGGGCCCTACGCGGCCGAAGTCTGGCCGTCGCACCTGAAGACCACCGGCATGGGGTCTGCCTATGGCTTCGGCGGCATTGGCAAGATCATCGGGCCGGCCGGACTGGCCTTGATCGTGGGATCCAGCAACTACCTGAAGCCCGACGTGCCGCTGCCGCAGTTTCCGACGGCGTTTCTTTATCTCGGCTGCTGGTTCCTGATGGCCGGGGTGGTCTATTATTTCTTCGGGCTGGAGACCAAGGGCAAGTCGCTCCAGCAAATCGACAGGGAATTGGGCGTAGCGACAGCCTGATGATTGACCGCGTTCAAAGAGGGTAACCTTGGATACGCTGATCCCGTCTTCCGCTGATTTGGCCGGCGATCCGGCCGTGATCTCGCGTGCCGAGGCGCTGCGGCCCGCCGTAGAGGCGGCGTCGGACGAAATCGAGGACAAGCGCCGGCTGCCGCCGGCGCTCTTGGACAAGCTTCACGAGGCGCGGCTGTTCCGCCTGCTGCTGCCGCGCTCGGCGAACGGGATCGAGACCGATCCCATCACTTTCTTCCATGTCATCGAGACCATCGCGCGCGCCGACGCCAGCACCGCCTGGTGCCTGAGCCAGGCCGGCGGCTGCTCCATGTCGGCCGCCTATCTCGAGCTTCCCGTGGCTAAGGCGATCTTCGGCGACGACCCGCGCGCGGTCTTGGCCTGGGGTCCCGGCCCCCACGTGAAAGCCATCGAATGCGAGGGCGGCTACAAGGTCACCGGCGTGTGGGCCTTCGCCTCGGGCTGCCGGCATGCCACCTGGCTCGGGGCGCACTGTCCGATCCACCAGGCCGACGGCTCGCCGAGGCTCGGGCCTAACGGCCGACAGATCGAGCGCACGATGCTGGTGCGCAGCGGCGAGGTCGCGTGGACCGATATCTGGAACACGGTCGGCCTACGCGGCACGGCGAGCGACCAGTTCGCCCTCACCGACCATTTCGTGCCGGCCTCCCATTCAATTACGCGCGACGTGATCACGCGGGAGTCGGAGAAGGAATGCCGCGAGCCCGGCCCGCTCTACCGCATGTCGGCGATGACCTGCTATGAGGTGGGCTTCGCCGGTGTGGCGCTGGGCATCGCCCGCGCGGCACTCGACAGCTTCGTCGACGTGGCGAAGAACAAGATCCCGCGCGGCAAGAAGAGCCCGCTGCGCGACAACGCGGTGGTGCAGACCGACCTCGCCCTGGCCGAGGTCGGCATCCGCTCGGCCCGCGCCTTCCTGCTGCACTCGATGGCCGACATCTGGAAGCAGATCTCGGCCGGTGACAGGCTGACGGTGGACCATCGCATCACCATCCGCATGGCCTCGACCAATGCCATTCACAAGGCGCGCGAGGCAGTCGACTTCGCCTACAATGCGGCGGGCGCCACCGCGATCTTCGAAAGCCATCCGCTGGAGCGCCGCTTCCGCGACATCCACACCGTCACGCAGCAATTGCAGGGACGACTCTCCCATTTTGAAACGGTCGGTGCCTGGATGATGGGCGCCGATGCCGACCTCACCTTCGTCTGACGTCTACTGGAGACACACCATGCCGCTTGGGCCGCTGCAGCATTACACCATCGAACCGTCCAACCTCACGCGCACCAAGAAATTCTACTGCGAGGTGCTGGGCCTCGAAAATGGCGACCGTCCGCCGCTTGGCTTCCCCGGCTACTGGCTCTATTCCGGCGGCGTCGCCACCGTGCACCTGCTGGGACCGCGCAAGCCGCGCGAGGGCATCGTCGTGCGCGGCACGAAGAAGAAGTTCAAGGATACCGGCCGCTTCGATCACATCGCCTTCGCCGCGTCGGATCTGCCGGGCGTACGCAAGCGCCTGAAGTCCAAGAAGGTGAAATTCCGCGAGCAGATCGTGCCGCGCACCGGCGCCGCCCAGATCTTCCTCTACGATCCCGACGGTGTCGGCGTGGAGCTGAATTTCCCTCCCGAGGAAGCCAAGGCCGCCTAAGTGCTGCTGTCGCTCGACATCGAACGCATCGAAGCCCTGGCCGACGGCGCACCGTTCGGCGAGGTCGGCGCCTATGAACGCGTGATCGGCCGTGCCAAGGGCGAGGTTGATCCGCTCGATCCCGCCAACAAGGGCATCGCCCTCCTCGACAAGGCGCCGCGCAACGCGCGCGGCAAGGTCGAGTACACGACGGACATTTTCATCCTGCGGCCCAAGGATTTTACCCGCGGCAACCGCCGCATTCTCTACGAAGTGAACAATCGCGGCCGCAAGATGCTGTTCGGCAATATCGCCGACGGCCCGCAGGGCGTGAACGATCCCAAGACGATGGCCGACGTCGGCAACGGCTTTCCGCTGCGCCGCGGCTACACCATCGTGTGGTCCGGCTGGGACCCCGATGCGCCGCGTGCCAACATGGGGCTGGGGCTTACCGCGCCGGTGGCCACCGACAACGGCCAGCCGATCGTCAAGACCGTGCGCGACGAATTCTGTTCGGGCACGCGGGGGGGCGCCCTTGAAGTCTTCAAGCTCTCCTACGAGGCCACGACGCTGGAGCAGCCGCGGGCGCAGCTGACGGTGCGCGAGCGGGCCGACGACGAGCCGCGCGAGCTGCCCCTCAACCAGTGGTCCTTCGTCGACGCGCGCTCGATCAAGCTGCGCGAGGGCACCAAGCCCAAGCCGGGCTACCTCTACGAATTCCACTACGAAGCCAGGAATCCGAAGGTGCTCGGGCTGGGCTTCGCCGCCACCCGCGATGTCATCAGCTGGCTGCGCTACGATCCGGCCGCGACCGCCGCGACCGGCGGCAAGATCAGCCATGCGCTGGCCATCGGCTTCTCCCAGGCCGGTCGCTACCTGCGCAACCACATCTCCGAGGGTTTCAACCGCGACGAAGCGGGCCGCAAGGTCTTCGACGGCATCCATTCGCACATCGCCGGCGTCGGCCGCATCTTCTTCAATACGCCGTTCGGCCAGCCGGCACGCACCGGCACCCAGCATGAGGATCACGGCTTCCCGGAGAACGAGTTCCCGTTCTCGACCGCGATACTCGCCGATCCGCTCACCGGCAAAAAAGGCGCGCTGTTGCGCGGCGACGGCTCCGATCCCAAGCTGATTGAGACCAACACCTCGACCGAATACTGGCAGAAGGGCGCCTCGCTGCTGCATACCGATCCGCTCGGCAAGGGGGACGTGGCGCTGCCCGAGAATTCCCGCGTCTACATGATCGCCGGCACTCAGCATGGCGGCCGCGCCGGCGCCACGACCGATCCCGGGCCCAACATCAACCCGCGCAATCCGCACAATCCGATGCCCGCCGTGCGGGCCCTTCTGGTGGCGCTCGACGAGTGGGTCGTGTCGGGCAAGGAACCGCCCGCCAGCCGCGTGCCGACACTTGCCGCCGGCACCCTGGTCGAGCCCGGCAAGACGGGCTTCCCCGCCGTACCGGGCGCGGTCGTGGTGAAGATCACCAACCAGGTGGCCCCGCCGGGCGACTGGGTGCACCCGAAGCCGGCCGACAAGGCCTATCGCACCCTGGTCTGCAAGGTCGATGCCGACGGCAACGAAGCCGCGGGCGTGCGCCTGCCCGACATCGCCGTGCCGCTCGCCAGCTATTCCGGCTGGAACGAATACAAGCCACCGTACCCTGCGGGCGAACTCGCCGACCGCGACGGAAGCTGCCTGCCCTTCGCCATCGACAAGGCGGCGCGCGAGGCTGCGGGCGATCCGCGGCCGTCGATCGCCGAACGCTACAAGAGCGGCGCCGACTACGTGGCCAAGGTGCAGGCCGTCGTTTCGGCTCTGCAGAAGGATCGGCTGCTGCTGGCCGAGGACGCCAAGAACTATATCGAGCGAGCCCATCGCGAGCCGCGCGTCGCGCCGTAAGGGGAGATCGTCATGTCCAAGCTCGACCGCGACGGCGTCCAGATCCATTACGAGATCCACGGTTCTGGACCCACATTGCTGCTGAGCCACGGCTACAGCTCGACGGCACGCATGTGGGATGGCCAGGTCGCGGCCCTGAAGGACCGCTACCAGGTCATCGTCTGGGACATGCGCGGCCACGGCGAATCGGACTATCCAACCGATCCCAAGCTCTATTCCGAGGCGCTGACAGTCGGCGACATGAAGGCCCTGCTCGACCTCGCGGGCGCCAAGAAGGCGATCGTCGCCGGCCTGTCGCTGGGCGGCTACATGTCGCTTGCCTTCAACGCCAGCCATCCCGACCGGGTGCGGGCGCTGATGCTGTTCGACACCGGCCCGGGCTTCAAGAAGGACGAAGCGCGCGCCAGGTGGAACGAGACGGCGCACCAGCGCGCGGCCACCTTCGACGCCAAGGGACTGGCGGCGCTCAATTCGTCAGACGAGGTCAAGCTCACGCGCCATCGCGACGCCACCGGCCTGGCCGGCGCCGCGCGCGGCATGCTGGCCCAACAGAACGATCGCGTGATCCAGTCGCTCGACAAGGTCGCCGCGCCGACCCTGGTGCTGGTCGGCGCCAACGACACCAACTTCCTCGCCGCCACCGACTACATGGCGGCCAAGATCAAGGGAGCGACCAAGGCGGTCATTCCCGACGCGGGCCACGCCTCCAACCTGCATCAGCCCGCGCGTTTCAATCAGGCGGTCGAGGCGTTTTTAGCCAAGCTGCCGGCAGCTTAGGGAGCAAGGATCATGGGCAAGCGAATTGCAGTCGTCGGCGTGGGCGCATTGGGCGGATATGTCGGCGGCAATCTCGCCCATGCCGGCGAGGACGTGACGCTGATCGATTTCTGGCCGGAGAACATCGAGACCATCCGCAAGCGCGGGCTCGAGCTCGACGGCGTGACGCCGGAGGAGAAGTTCACCGTCACCAACGCCAAGACCATGCATCTTACCGAGATGCAGGACCTGTCGCGCCAGAAGCCGATCGACATTGCCTTCGTGTCGATGAAGTCCTACGACACCGAATGGGCGACGGCTTTGATCAAGCAGTACCTGGCGCCCGACGGGTACGTCGTGTCGCTGCAGAATTGCCTGAACGAGGAGCGCATCGCCGGCGTCGTCGGCTGGGGCAAGACCGTGGGCATGGTGGCCTCGCTGATCTCGGTCGACATGTTCGAGCCCGCCCGCATCCGCCGCACCGTCGCCAAGGGCGGCGACAAGCACACGGTGTTCCGCGTCGGCGAAGTCCATGGCCGCATCACCAAGCGGGTCGAGGAGCTGCGCGAGATGGTGGGCCGGATCGACAGCGCCAAGACGACCACCAACTTGTGGGGCGAGCGCTGGTCCAAGCTCTGCCAGAACGGCATGAAGAACGGCGTCTCGGCCGCCACCGGCCTCACCGGCGCCGACTGCGATCGCAACGACGCCATCCGCCGCTTCTCCATCAAGCTCGGCGGCGAGGCCGTGCGGGTTGGCCAGGCGCTGGGTTACCACATCGAGAAGATCGGCAAGATGGAGCCCGAGACGCTGGCCAAGGCGTCGGAAGGCGACAAGGCGGCGCTCGACGAAATCGAGACCATCCTGCGGCCCGGCTCCAACACCAACCCCAACCCGCGCGCCGACATCCAGCGTCCGTCGATGGCCCAGGACATCCGCAAGGGCCGCCGCACCGAGATCGAGTTCATGAACGGCTACATCGCCGACCGCGGCAACTACATCGGCGTGCCGGCGCCCACTCACGCCAAGCTGACGGAAATCGTCAAGAAGGTCGAACGGCAGGAAGCAAAGGCCGCGCCGGCGCTGCTGGGTGGCTAGCGGACGACACAACTGTCATCCCTAGCGCAACGAGGGACCTTTCGTGGGCAAATCGGGCGCGCGCTCCTATTCTGCATAGGGTGACGGATTATCGGCCCACGCGGAATAACTCTCGACACCGCCAAGAACGCTGCCGGCTTGGATGGAGTCCTCTATCGGCGGCTTTGCAGCTGCCTTTTTCAAATAGGTGTTGTAGGCCTGCTGGTCGCCGACATAGATGCATGTGCAGATCGTCGGATCGGCGCGGTACACCCACAGGGTCTTGCCCTTGTCGGCCATCTTCGTGAACCCCCCTTGTGGAAGTTTATTGAAGGACACCTTCTGCGCTTGCGTCGTGACCGCCTTCGTCGCGAAACCCGAGGACGCCAGCATCGTTTCCGTGGTTTCCGGCAGGCCCGCACAGGCTGCCACGGCAACACCCAACCCCAGAACGAAGGGGGTGGACCTGAACGGCTTCATCAGGGCCCCTTTTAGTTGATGTAAAGGCCGTATGCGTCCGAGTCGTCCCACGCGTCGTCCCAGTCGAGGTTCGCCATCGTCGCCGTCGGATTGTAGGGATCGGAGTCGTTGTTGTCGTACATCTGGTTGACCCTGGTATCGATCATCTGCTGGGTCGCCTTCTTGATGTAGGCGTCATAGGCAGTCTGGCTGCCGATATAGAGACAGCCGCAGACGTTGCGATCGGGGTAGATCCAGACGCTCTTACCCTTGAAGGTCGTCTTCGAGAGGCGGTGGGCCGGCAGGCTCCGGAACGATGCGAGTTGCTTCGGAGTCCGCAGCGGAAGCTGCTTGAAGCCCGAATCCGCCAACAAGTTGGCCTTGCTTTCCGGCTTGTAGTCACAGGCCAGCAAGCCGATGGCGAGCCCCAGAAGGGCGAGAATTGACGTGAACAACTTCACCACGACCTCCCTACTCAAGCGATGACCTAACGGCCGCCGCGACCTCACGGCTCAGCGGCAAACTCGGGCCACGGGCTGAAGTCCCAACTCGACTGATCAGCGGGGAGTGTCACGGTCGTCATGTCGAGCAGCGACTGTTGGTTCTGTTTATTCAAATAGGCGTCATGGGCGGCCTGATTGCCGACATAGAGGCATCCGCAGATGGTCGGATCGGAATACACCCAGACAGTCTTGCCCTTGCGGGTCGTCTGCACGAGCTTGTGTGGCGGCAGGCTCTTCAACGACGCCAGCTGCGCCGGCGTCGTTGGCGGAATCGCCTTGAAACCCGCCGACGACAGCTTGTCTTCCTTGAACTTTGTGTTGCTCTCGCAAGCCGCCACGGCGGCACACAGCGCCGGAACGGCGAAAATCGACTTCCATAGTTTCATCGTCATCCCCCACTCGAGCTACGGACGGCTGCCTCCGGACCTTACTCGATCCAAGGGCTAAAATCCCGATTCAGCCCATCCCCCGAATCCCCAACGTATCTGCGCTCAGGCGGCAGCCTTGAGCGCCGTCTGGGCATCCTGTTTGAGCATATCGGCCCCCTTCTCGGCTACCATGATCGTAGGGGCGTTGGTGTTTCCCGAGGGTACGGTCGGCATGATCGAGGCGTCGATGACCCGGAGCCCGGCGATACCATGCACGCGCAGCCGGTCGTCCACCACCGCCATCGGGTCGCTGCCCATCTTGCAGGTGCCGACCACGTGATAGGTCGTCTGGCCGGTGTGGCGGGCGAAGTCGAGCCATTCGTCGTAGCTCTGCACGTCCTTGCCCGGCTTGTTCTCGTAGGCGATGTACTTCGACATCGACGGGTGCGAAACGATCTTGCGGGCGATCTGCATGCCCGCGACCGCGGCGTCGCGGTCGATCTGGGCCGACAGAAAGTTCGGCCGGATCGCCGGCTCGACGCCGGGCGTCGCCGACTTGATGTGGATCGAGCCGCGCGAATCGGGCCGGCACTGGCCGATCACCACCGTCATGCCGGGCTCGCGCTCGAGCAGTCGTTTCTGCGCCGTGTCGTAGCTGGCATGCGCCATGTGGAACTGCATGTCGGGGCTCTCGAGGCCTGGCCGCGTGCGCACGAAGCCGTAGACGACGCCGGCGGTCAAGGCGAGGGCGCCGCGCCCGGTGGAATAGTACTTGATGACCTCCTTCACCAGGCTGAGGCCGCGGGTCTGCTCGTTCAGCGTGATCGGCAGCTTGACCCGCCAGTTCATGCGCGGCGCGAAGTGGTCGCCGTAATTCTCGCCGACGCCCCTGAGCTCATGCTTGACCTCGATGCCGTGGCGGCGCAGCAGCTCGGGCTGGCCGATGCCGGAATGCTCCAGCACGCCCGGCGACTGCACGGAGCCGCACGATACGATGACTTCGCGATTGACCCGCGCCACGCGCGCCTGGCCGTGCACGCTGTAGGCGACGCCCGTCGCGCGCTTGCCGTCGAGGACGACCTTGCTAACCAGAGCATCGGTTTCGATCCGGAGATTCGGACGATTGCGAATCGGATCGAGGAAGGCGCGCGCCGTCGACTGGCGTTTGCCGTTCTTCATGGTGACCTGGTAGTAGCCGAAGCCTTCCTGGTCGCCGTTGTTGTAGTCCTTGTTCTTCGGGAAGCCGCTTGCCGCGGCGGCATCGATGAAGGCGTCGCAAAGCTCGTGGGTATCGCACATGTCGGCGACATTCAGCGGGCCACCGTGGCCGCGGCTGTCGTCGCCGCCGCGCTCGAAATTCTCCGACTTCTTGAAGTAGGGCAGGACCTGTGAATAGGACCAGCCGCGATTGCCGAGCTGGCCCCAGGTGTCGTAGTCGAGCGGCTGGCCGCGCACATAGAGCATGCCGTTGATCGAGCTCGAGCCGCCCAGCGTACGGCCGCGCGGGCAGGGAATGCGCCTTCCGGCCATGCCCTCCTCGGCCTCCATCTCGAAATTCCAGTTGAAGGACTTGTGGTTGAGCAGCTTGGTGAAGCCGGCGGGAATGTCGATCCACATCGACTTGTCGCGCGGACCGGCCTCGAGCAGCAACACCTTGACGCCCGGATCCTCGGTCAGCCGGTTGGCCAGCACGCAGCCCGCCGAGCCGCCGCCCACGATGACATAATCCCATTCCGCCATGACGCTTCACTCCCTGTGGGGATCATTCATATCAAGGAGCACTGCGGGCCTCCAGACCAGCCGTCATCCTGAGCGCAGCGAAGGATCTCATGCCGGTTGCAAGCGGCAATCGGCCGTCCTTCGCGTAGCAGATCCCTCGCAAGGGCTCGGGATGACGGCCACGGGCCGTCATCGCAGATGACAGGAAACGTGATGGCCCGGCGCGATTTCGCGCAGCGGAGGCGATTCGACCTTGCAGCGCGGGATGGCGTAGGGGCAGCGGGTGTGGAAGTGGCAGCCCGACGGCGGCTTCACCGGGCTCGGCACGTCGCCCTGCAGCACCCGCTTCTGGCGCCGGATGGCGGGATCCGGCACCGGCACGGCCGACAGCAGCGCCTCGGTATAGGGATGCTGGGCGCGGGTGAAGATCGAACGCGTGTCGGCATATTCGACGATGCGGCCCAAATACATCACGGCGATGTGGTGGCTGATATGCTCCACCACCGCGAGATTGTGCGAGATGAACAAGTAGGAGAGCTGCCGCTCTCTCTGCAGGTCCTGCAGAAGATTGATGACCTGCGCCTGGATCGAGACGTCGAGCGCCGACACCGGCTCGTCGCCCACGATCAGCTTCGGTCCCAGCGCGAGGGCGCGGGCGATGCCGATCCGCTGACGCTGACCGCCCGAGAACTGGTGCGGATAGTTGGCCATCTGGGCGGGCCGCAGTCCCACGCGCGCAAACAGCGCCGCGACCTGCTCCACCCGTTCCTTGCGATTGGCCACGCCATGGACCAGCAGCGGCTCGCCCACGATGTCGCCCGCCGTCATGCGTGGATTGAGCGACGAGAACGGATCCTGGAAGATGATCTGCATCTGCTTGCGGTAGGGCCGCAGCTCCGATTTGGACAGATGCGTGATGTCGGTGCCGCCCACCTCGATTGATCCCGAGGTCGGCTCGATCAGGCGCAGGACGGCCCGCCCCGCCGTGGTCTTGCCGCAGCCGCTCTCGCCCACCAGCCCCAGGGTCTCACCGACGCCGATGGCGAAGCTGATGCCGTCGACCGCATAGACCTGGCCGACCGTGCGGCGCAGCACGCCCTTGCGCACCGGGAAGTGCTTCTTGAGGTCCTTGATCTCCAGGACAGGCTGGTTGGCGCCGGCGGTCATGCGAGTGCCTTCTTCGGACCGCGGGCCTCCGGCCCGCTCATGATGCGGGCCGGAGGCCCGCGGTCCGTTTGACTTGAAAGAGCGTCAACCATCGCTGTGCCAGCAGGCTGCCCAATGGCTGGGCTGCTTCTGTTCGTAGACCGGCCGCTCACGCCGGCAGAGATCGTCGGCCCGGCTGCAGCGCGGCGCGAAGGCGCAACCGTCCGGCAGGTCGAACAATGGCGGCACCATGCCGGGGATTTCCTGCAGGCGGTCGGTATCGGCCCTGACCTGGCCGCGCAGCAGGTCAAGCCGCGGGATCGAGGCCAGCAGGCCCACCGTGTAGGGATGCATTGGCCGGGCGAACAGCTCGCCCACCTCCGCCTCCTCGACCTTGCGGCCGGCATACATGACGATGACCCGCCGCGCCGTCTCGGCGACGACGCCGAGATCATGGGTGATCAGGATCACCGCGGCGCTGAACTCGCGCTGCAGCTCGACGATCAGCTCGAGGATCTGGGCCTGGATGGTAACGTCGAGCGCCGTCGTCGGCTCGTCGGCGATCAGGACCTTGGGATTGCAGGCCAGCGCCATGGCGATCATGGCGCGCTGGCGCATGCCGCCCGACAGCTGGTGCGGATATTCCTTGGCGCGCTGGGCGGGCTCGGGGATGCGCACCAGGTCGAGCATCTCGACGGCGCGCTTGAGCGCCGCCTTGCGATCCATGTCGCGGTGCAAGATCAATGCCTCGGAGATCTGCTTGCCGATCGTCATTACCGGATTGAGCGAGGTCATCGGCTCCTGGAAGATCATCGAGATCTCGTTACCGCGCACCCGGCGCATCTCTTCTTCGCTGAGCGTGAGCAGCTCGCGGCCGCCGAGCTTCACCGTGCCGGAGACGATGCGGCCTGGCGGATCGGGGATCAGGCGCATCAGCGACAGCGCCGTCATGCTCTTGCCGCAGCCCGATTCGCCCACGATCGCCAGCGTCTCGCCGGCAGCGACCTGGAAGTCGACGTTATCGACCGCCTTGACGATGCCCTGCCGCGTG
>DASZJU010000405.1:0-2308 GCA_035947815.1 Reyranella sp. | reverse complement strand
CCACGCGCAACGAGGCCGGCAAGGTCGAGTACAGCGCCGAGGTCATGCTGCTGATGCCGGCCGATCCGTCGAAGGGCAACGGCACCCTGCTGGTCGATATCCCCAACCGCGGTCGGGTCTACGGCATCGCGCTTTACAACGGCCCGCGCGGCGAGCCTTTCAACTCCGGCAACACCCAGCAGGGCACGGGCTTCCTCGAGGATCGAGGTTTTAGCCTGGCCGAGGTCCAGTGGGAGCTGGGCAAAGGCGTCGAGTTGCCGAACTTCATCGGCGCCGACGGCAAGACGCGCTATGTCGAGGGCGCGGGCTTCGCCATCGTGCGCGACACCGCCGACTTCCTGGCGCGCGGCGCGGTCGATGCCGCGGGCACGCCCAACCCCTTGCGCGGCGCGATCGATCACGTGCTGGCCAGCGGCAAGTCGCAGAGCGGCCGCTTCCTGAAGACCTTCCTGCTGAATGGCTTCAACAAATCGAATGGCCATCGCGTGGTCGACGGCATGCACATCTTCGTCTCGGGCGCGGGCCTGCTGCCGATCCTCGTCTCGTCGCCCGGCCCGCAATCGAGCGCCGATAAGGCGCCGTCCTTTGCCGACCCGGAGTTCCGCGGCGTCCATGAGGGGCCGTTCACGATCGGCGAGATCGTCGCCGCCGTGGAGAAGCGCGGCGAGGTCCCGCCCAAGCTCATCATGGTGAGCAGCACGACCGATTTCCTGTCGCTGCGCGCCTCGCTCGGCCGCACCGGCGGCGCCGGTACCGACGAGCAGGCGCTCCCGGCCAATGTGCGCATGTACGACGTCGCCGGCGCCTCGCATGTCGTTCTGCGGCGCTCGTCGGAGTGCACCCTGCCGCTCGCCCGCCTCGACTGGACGCCGGTTTCGCGCGCGACCCTGGTGGCGCTCGACCGCTGGGTCGCGGCCAACGTGGCTCCGCCCGACAGCCAGCTGATGCCAATCGAACCCACGACCGATGCCGATGTGCTGGCCGCGCCGAAATATCTCCCCAAGGCGGTGATCGAGCGGCCCAAGCGCGATGCCGACGGCAATGTGCTGGGCGGCGTGCGCCTTCCCGACATGGCAGCGCCGCTCGGCGTCCATGCCGCCCAGCAGGAGCCGAAGTCCTTCGGCTGCTCCCTGGCGGGCGCCTTCCTGCCTTTCTCCGAGGCGAGAATCGCCGAGCTCTACAAGAACCGCGACGACTATGTGAACCAGATCCGCATCGCGGCGCGCGCCCTGGAGGCCAAGCGGTTGCTGTTGCCCGAGGATGCCGCGGTGATCGTGGCCGACGCGGCGGCCATACCATGGCCGCCGGCGGGACAGAAGAAGTAGGTTGGCGAACGCCGGTCCCTGCATGCTGTCAGCCCGCGAGCGTCACTTCATCGACACGCGACGGGTCGCCCACCTGGCGACCGCCGATAGTCGGGCGGTCCCGCAGGTCGTTCCGGTGTGCTTCGGCCTCGCGGAGGATGTGCTCTACATCACCATCGACCGGAAGCCGAAGCGAGCAGGGACCCGGCCGCTGAAGCGGCTGCGCAACATCGCCGAAAACCCCCGCGTGGCTGCCGTGTTCGACCGCTACGACGAGGACTGGCGGCGCCTCGGCTGGGTGATGGTGCATGGGCGGGCCGGCATCCTGACGGAAGGCGCCGAGCACGACCGGGCGCAGTCGCTGCTGCGCGCGCGCTACACGCAGCTCGAGGCCATGGCGATCGGCCAGCTTCCCGTTATAGTCATCCGGATCGAACGGGTCGCGAGCTGGGGCGACCTCGAATAATGTCTTACCTCCCCTTCGCGGGTTCCGCGAAGGGGAGGGGGATCGCACGAGAATGAGGAGCAGTACCTTGAACTTTTCGGACATCTTCGCGCGCGGGGTCGCCGTGGTCGGCGGGACCGCGCTCCAGATACGGCGGCTGACCGGCGGCACGCCCGAGCCGGCGTGGGGCAGCAAGCCTGCGATCCCGCCGGCGAAACCGCAGGGTGCCATCCCGACGCTCAAGATGCCGACGGCCAAGGGCTGGAGCCCGGGCCAGACGCCGATCGCGGCGCCCGGCCTGAAAGTCAATGCGTTCGCGAGCGGTCTCGATCATTGCCGCTGGATCGAAGTGTTGCCCAACGGCGACGTGCTGGTCGCCGAAGCCATGCAGGCGGACCGCCCGGCCAGGTCGGTCATGGACTACGCCATGGTGAGCACGATGCGACGCGCCGACGCCATGGGCGTGAGCGCCAACCGCATCACGCTGTTGCGCGACAGCAATGGCGACGGCGTGGCGGAAACCCGACACGTGTTCCTGGAGGGCCAGAACCAGCCCTTC
>DASZJU010000404.1:0-4762 GCA_035947815.1 Reyranella sp. | reverse complement strand
GCGCTTGTCGATCTTGTTGGTGCCGGCGAGCGGCATCTCCTCGACGAACAGCACGCGACGCGGATGCTGGTAGGCCGGCGCGTTGGCCAGCGCATAGCTCTTCACCGCCTGCTCGTCGAGCTCGGCGCCCGGCGCCTTGACGACGAAAGCGATCGGCTTGTGGCCCTTCAGCTCATCGGGCACGGGAATAACCGCCGCCTGGTGGATGCCGGGATGACGCTCCAGCATCTTCTCGACTTCGCCGGGATAGATATTCTCGCCGCCGCACACGAACATGTCGTCGACGCGGCCGACGAAGTAGAAGAAGCCGTTCTCGTCGCGGCGGAACACGTCGCTGGTCCGGTAGAAGCCGTCCAGCGTCATCGCCTTGGCCGTCACCTCGGGCAGCTTGTGGTAGTGCGTCATCAGCGCCCCGCATTTCATCTCGAGCGCGCCCCCCTCCGGATCGTCGTCCTCGACGATCTTTCCGTCGCGTACCAGGCGCAGCTCGACCTCGGGATGGGGGTAGCCGGTCGAGAGTTCCGGTTGCGGGATGCCCTTGGGATGCGGCCCGAACACCACGGGCCCGGCCTCGGTGGTGCCGTAGCCGTTGCTGATCGCAGCCTTGGGAAAGGCCGCGCGCACCTGGTCGATCAGCGACTGGGTGATGGGCGCCGAGCCCATGCGCACCGCTTCGACGGCGGAGAGGTCGTTGTTGGCCAAAAGCTCAGGCTCGCGCAGCAGCATGGCGATCATGGTCGGCACCGAGGTGAGGAAGGCCACGCGATGACGCGCGGCGGCCTCGACGTATCCCTTGGTGGTGAAGTGCGGCAGCAGGACGATGGTGTCGCCCTGGTGCAGCGTCGTCTGGCACATGGCGAGGCCATTCATGTGATAAAGCGGCGCAGCCACCAGCGAGCGCTGGCCGGTTGGCACCGGGCGGCGCACCCGCTGGCTGATCGCCCAGAGATGCGAATAGTGCGACAGCACGACGCCCTTCGGCCGGCCGGTCGAGCCCGATGTGTAGAGGAACATCGCCGGTTCCTCGGGCTCCATCCTGATGGGCGTGAACTGTCCTTCGTCGAGGAACGACTCGAAATCGGCATCGAAGGAGACCTTGGGCACGCTGTCGGGCGCCAGGGGCAGCCGCACGTCGTCGCCGATCACCAGCCTGGCGTCGCAATCCTGCACGACGTAGGCCACGGTCTCGGCCGGCAGCTTGAAATTCACCGGCACCGAGACCATGCCGGCCTTCATTGTGCCGAGGAAGGTCAGCAGGAATTCCGCGCGATTGGCCGACAGGATGGCGACGCGATCGCCGCGTTTCAGGCCGCGCTTCAGCAGGCCGCGCGCGACGGCGCCGCTCAGCCGGAAGATGTCGTCGTAGGTATAGCGGCGCTCGCTGCCGTTGCCGCCGGCATCGATCAGGGCCAGCGCGTCGCGCGGCACGTCGCGCGCGATGGCGTCGCCCTGGTTGTCGTATTTGATCGCCGTCATCCTTTCCTCCCCAGCTTCGCTGGGGAGGTGTCGGCCTCATAGGCCGACGGAGGGGTCAGACTCATGACCCCTCCGTCGGCGTGAGACGCCGACACCTCCCCTTGCTTCTCAAGGGGAGGAAAAACTTCCCAACCATACCGCCCACCCTGACTTACTCGATGAACTCCAACACGGCATTCACCGCCTGCTTGGCGGGAACGACAATTCGTCCCGGACTTTTAACGAAGTCGATTTTGCCTTCCTGCAAGGCGCGCGCCGTCTTTGCCAGCGACAGCGTGCGGAAGGTGAGGCCGGCCATGTAGGCCTTGCGACCTTCGGCGTCGGGCGCGGCATCGCCGAATTCGGCCTTGAGCGCTGTTTCGGTGACGATGTCGAAGCGCGAATTGCCGATCACGACGGTCTTGCCGTTCTTGATGTCACGCACCGACTCAGGGCCGAACATGTCGGCATAGAGCTTGGCGCCCGATGCCGGATCCGGCTCGACGATCACGGCGCGGGCGATCGCCACGACGCCATTCCTGTGATGGCGCCATTCGTCCCGCCACACCAGGTCGCGTGTGAAGTGATGGCAGTAATAGACGCGTCCGTAGGGCACGACGCCTGCCTTCATGCGCACGGTGCGGAAGCGCGCATCGCGCTCCTTTCCGTCGACCTTGACCGGCCGCGTGAACTCGACCGGCGGCTCGATCGGCACGCCGGCCTTGGAAAGTGAACCGTAGGTGATGGCCGAATCCTCCGAGCCGAACACCAGGCCGTTGAGACCAAACGGAAAATTCAGCAGATCCAGCCGGCCCGTCGTGGCGCCCTTCGGCACGGCGATCAGTTCCAGATAGTCGGTGCCGAACATCGCGAGGTGGTTCATCGAGCCCAGCGAATGATAGCCGCGCTCGGTCAAGCTGAAGCCGAGCCGCGTATAGATGTCGGCGGCGCGATCCATGTCGTCGCGCGCGTTTATGACCACATGGTCGAGCGTTGCCACAGGCAATGTCATCGAAAACCCCTCTCGCCTCCCAGCGCCGGGCATCTTGGCATGCCGGGCGCGTCAGGATTTTTTATAATCCGGCGCGATTGGGCGAGGCGCGGAAATGATTTCCAAGATTCCAGGGATTACGAGAACGAATACCTAAGATTCCCGAAACCTGCACGATCAGTACGTCGACACCTTGTCCGGCTGCCCCTGTGACGGCCACACCCGGCTGTACAGGAACAAGAGCGCCTCGCCCGACAGCATCTTGTCGAAGGTCGGCGGATGGTCTGTATCGACGCAGGTCGGCAATGGCCGGATCACCGTGTCGTAGTCGGGATTGGCGAACACGCCCACCGAATAGCGTTCGCGACCGTAGTGGTTGACCACGCGGTGCAAGGTCGAGGCGAAGCGGTTGTTGGTCCACATCCGCATGCTGTCGCCGATATTGACCACGAAGCTGTTCTCGACCGGCGGCACGATCAGCCATTCGCCCGACTTGGTCTTGATCTCGAGCCCGCCGACATCGTCCTGCTGCAGCATGGTGAAGCCGCCGGCGTCCTGATGGGCGCGGCTGTCGCCGCCCTCGAGCGCCGCCTGCTGGTCCTGCGACAGGTAGTGCAGCAGGCGCACCTGGATCAGCGGCTTCTTGTAGAACTGGGCAAAGTAGTCGGTCGGCAGTTTTAGCCCGCGCGCGAACACTGAAGCGAGGAGGGCCGCGAACTCCGTCATCGTCGTGTGATAGTCGAGGACGGCTTCGCGGAAGCCCGGCAGGTTCTCCGGCCACAGGTTGGCGCCGTGCAGGGGCTTGCCCGCCACGACGTCGGGATCGTCGTCGGGTAATTCGATCGAGGCCTGGAAGGCCTCGTTCTTGTGCGGCTTGCGCGCCTTCATGCGCGCGGGGTCGAGATGCGGCTGGAAGCCCTCGATCGCCTTGCCGCGATAGGCCTTCTGCTTGCCGGGCTCGTCCATCGGCAGGTAGCCGCGGAACAGGTTCGAGTTGCCCATATAGGCCGTCATCTTCTCGGCCAGCGGCAGGGCGAAGAAGCGCTGCGACTGGCGGAAGATCTCGCGGATCTTCGCCGGCGGCACCGGATGGTTGACGATGGTGAGAAAGCCGATGTCGCGGCAGGCGTCGTGCACCTCGCGCGCGATCCGGTCGATGGCTTCCTCGTTCTTGCCGCCCAGCGGCGCGAAGTCGATCACCGGCAGCTCGTTGGCGTTGGCCCAGCGGCCCAGGGCGGGCGTGGGCAGGGGTGCTGCGGCGGTACTCTGCACGTCGGTCTGCATGGCTTTGGTACCTACTATCCTTGGAGAGCAACAAACTGTCACCCCGAGCGAAGCGAGGGGCCTTTAAGGCCACGGCAAGGTCCCTCGCTGCGCTCGGGATGACACAGCGCGTCAGTCGGACAGCGCGTCTATCAGTTCCTGACGGGCTGTGGTGGCGTTCTTAGCGTACCACGCAATGCCGCCGGGCAGCATCTTGGCGTAGTTGGCGGGATCGCCGGGGTTGACCGCATTCCATTCCGCTCCGAGCAGCTTCGAGGCCTCCGGATTGATCGGACCGTAGCCGTTGGTCTTGAGCAGCTCGGCCTGACCCGCCGGATCCATCGTCGAGTTGATGAATTCCCAGATCGCCTTTCCGCCCGTCGCGCCCTTGGGGACCATCCAGCAGGCGCCCCAGGAAATGCCCTCGTTCCAGGTCCAGTCGCAGACGCCCTTGGTGTCCTGCTTGAGAGGCCAGGCCCGCGTGTTCAAAAGCTGGCCGAGCTGGGCCTCGCCGTTGCGGAACATGTTCTGGCCGTCGGCGATGACGTTGTAGTAGATCGCGTGCTCCTTCATTTTCTTGTGCATGTCGAGCGCGCGCTTCATGTCGATGGGATAGATCTTGTCGAACGGCACGCCGTCGGCCATCAGCGCCGCTTCCAGCACGCCGTCGGGCTCGCGCCGGAAGGCCCGCTTGCCGGGGAACTTCTTGAAGTCCCAAACGTCCTTCCAGGTGGTCGGTACTTCGCCGCCCCATTTCTTGGTGTTGTAGGTCAGCACCATCGCATAGATGTAATTGCCGATGCCCCAGTCGACGGCGTGCTCGGGCCGCACCTTGCTCTTGTCGACGATCGAATAGTCGATCTTCTCCAGCATGCCTTCGGGCCCGATCTCCAGCGCGGTATGGAGATTGCGGTCCATGACGTCCCACGTGACCTTGCCGCTTTGCACCATCAGGCGGATGCGGCTGGTCGAGGGGCCGGTGCCGTCGATCGCGACCTTCCGGTCGGGATACTTCTTGAGATAGGGATCGACCCAGGCGTTCTTCATGCCGCG
>DASZJU010000403.1:0-2835 GCA_035947815.1 Reyranella sp. | reverse complement strand
CCATCGTCGACGGCAACGAACGCGTCCTGCGCGCACGGTTGAGCGACGCCAAGTTCTTCTGGGATCACGACCGCAAGGTCCGGCTGGAAGAGCGACTGCCGGCGCTCAAGGACATCGTGTTTCACGCCAAGCTGGGCACTCAGGCTGACCGGGTCACGCGCATCGAGATCCTTGCCGACAAGATCACCGCTTACGTCAAGGGTGCGGACTCCGCGCAGGCCATCCTGGCCGCGCATCTTTGCAAGGCCGACCTGGTAAGCGGCATGGTCGGCGAGTTCCCCGAGCTGCAGGGGATCATGGGCCGCTACTATGCGCTGGACGAGAAGCTGCCCGCCGCGGTGGCCGACGCCATCGGCGACCACTACGCACCGGCCGGGCCCAACGACCGCTGCCCCAGCGCGCCGGTATCGATCGCCGTGGCGCTGGCCGACAAACTCGACTCGCTCACGAGCTTCTGGTCGATCGGCGAAAAGCCGACGGGCTCCCGCGATCCCTTCGCGCTGCGTCGCGCCGCGCTCGGGGTCATTCGCATCGTGGTCGAGAGTGGGATCCGCTTGCCGCTCTCGGATTTCGTCAAATCCGGCGATCTATTGGAGTTCCTGGCCGAGCGCCTGAAAGTCCAGATGCGCGAGAAGGGCGTGCGTCACGATGTGGTCGATGCTGTCTTCGCGCTGGGTGGTGAGGACGATCTCGTGCGACTACTGGCGCGGGTCGAGGCGGTGCAATCGTTCCTCGACACCGAGGCCGGCAAGAATCTGCTCACCGCCTACGGTCGCGCCGCCAATATCGTGCGTGCCGAGGAGAAGAAGGACAAGACGCTTACCGGCAGGATCGCGGGTGCGCCCGATGCCGCACTGCTGGAACAAGCCGAGGAAAAGGCCGTTGCCTCGGCGTTGCACGTCGTCGAACGCGCGCTCGGGCCGGCGCTCAAGGCGGAGGATTTTGCCGGCGCGATGAAGGCCTTTGCCGGCTTGCGCGCGCCGATCGATTCTTTCTTCGAAAAGGTCACAGTCAATGTCGCCGATAAACCCGATTTGAGATTGAACCGGCTGAAGTTGCTCAATCAGATACGAACCACCATGGATTCGGTGGCGGATTTTTCCAGGATCGAGGGCTGATGATGGCCAAGTGGGTCTACAGTTTCGGAGACGGCAAGGCCGAGGGCCGCGCCGACATGCGCAATCTGCTGGGCGGCAAGGGCGCCAACCTGGCGGAGATGTCGAGCCTCGGCCTGCCGGTGCCGCCGGGCTTCACCATCACCACCGAGCTCTGCACCTGGTACTACGCCAACAACAACACCTATCCCCCCGAGTTGAAGGACGAGGTCGAGAAGGCTTTGGCCGCGGTCGAGAAGGTGGTGGGTCTCACCTTCGGCGACGCCAACAATCCGCTGCTGGTCTCGGTGCGCTCCGGCGCGCGCGCCTCGATGCCCGGCATGATGGATACCGTCCTCAATCTTGGCCTCAACGACCGCACGGTGCTGGGGCTGGGCCAATCGTCGGGCGACGAGCGCTTCGCCTGGGACAGCTACCGCCGCTTCATCCAGATGTACTCCAACGTCGTGCTCGATGTCGGGCACCACTATTTCGAGGAGGCGCTGGAGCTCAAGAAGGAAGATCTCGGCGTCACCATGGACACCGAGCTGAAGGCCGACGACTGGCGCCAGGTCGTGGGCGAGTACAAGAAGATCGTCGAGAAGCGCCTCGGCAAGCCGTTCCCGCAGGAGCCGCGCGAGCAGCTGTGGGGCGCCATCGGCGCGGTGTTCGGCTCGTGGATGAACCAGCGCGCCATCACCTACCGCCGCCTGCACCAGATCCCCGAGAGCTGGGGCACCGCCGTCAACGTGCAGGCCATGGTGTTCGGCAACATGGGCGAGGACTGCGCCACCGGCGTCGCTTTCACGCGCGATCCCTCGACCGGCGCCAATCTCTTCTACGGCGAATACCTGGTGAACGCCCAGGGCGAGGACGTGGTGGCCGGCATCCGCACGCCGCAACATCTGACGGTGCAGGGCAAGCACGCGCAGAAGTCCGATGCGCCAGCGATGGAAGAGACCATGCCCGAGGTCTTCAAGCAACTCGACGCCGTGCGCAGCAGGCTCGAGACGCACTACAGCGACATGCAGGACATCGAGTTCACGGTGCAGCGCGGCAAGCTCTTCATGCTGCAGACGCGCAACGGCAAGCGCACCGCCAAGGCCGCGCTCAAGATCGCCGTCGACATGGTGCGCGAGGGTCTTATCGACAAGAAGGAAGCGGTGGCGCGCATCGTGCCGAGCTCGCTCGAGCAGCTGCTGCATCCCACACTCGATCCCAAGGCGGCGCGCAAGGTGATCGCCAAGGGCCTGCCGGCCTCGCCGGGCGCCGCGTCGGGCAAGGCGGTGTTCTCGGCCGACGAGGCCGAGAAGCAGTCGCGCGCCGGCGAGAAGGTGATCCTGGTGCGCCGCGAGACCAGCCCCGAGGACATCCACGGCATGCACGCGGCCGAAGGCATCCTGACCTCGACCGGCGGCATGACCAGCCACGCCGCCGTGGTGGCGCGCGGCATGGGCAAGCCCTGCGTGGCGGGCGCCGGCGACGTGCGCATCGACGGCAACGCCGGCACGCTCTCGGTGCGCGGCACGGTGGTGAAGGCGGGCGAGTTCATGACCCTCGACGGCAGCACCGGCGAGATCATGCTGGGCGTTGTGCCGACGGTGCAGCCCGAGCTTTCCGGCGACTTCGCCGAGCTGATGAATTGGGCCGACGAGTTCCGCACGCTCGGCATCCGCGCCAACGCCGAGACGCCGGCGGATGCAGCCCAGGCGCGCAAGTTCGGCGCCGAGGGCATCGGGCT
>DASZJU010000402.1:0-13297 GCA_035947815.1 Reyranella sp. | reverse complement strand
GTCTTGAAGATCGTGGTCTTGGCGCCGTAGGCGCTGAGCGCGCCGCTCATGCCCGAAGCCATGAAGTCCATGTAGCGCGGCAGGCTCTCGGGCCGGCAGAGATAGCCCTTGTTGAAACCGACCGCGAGCAGGCGGAAGTGGAACGGGTTCTTCTCGAGATAGCGGATCGCCTCGGTGGTGTTCGCCGGATAGCGCGGCGAGAAGAAATCGTCGATCACCACGATGCCGTCGGTGTTGACGATGCGGTTGGCGAATTCGAGCTCGCGATAGACCGCCGTGCCGGTATGCTCGCCGTCGATGTGGAACCAGCGGACGGTCTGGTGCATGGCCTTGAGGTCGAGCTTGGCCGGCAGGTCGGCCGACGGGCCCGACAGCGGCACGATGTTGACGGGCTCAGCTCCGACCGACCGGATGGCGCGCTGCACCGCCGGCTCGTCCAGCCTGAGGTCGCACAGGTAAAGCTTCTCGCCGCCCTTGCGGTAGGTGGCGAGCAACGACGCCGAGCGGCCGCGCCACACGCCGATCTCGAACAGATCGCCCGAAACCCCGGCCTGCTGGTCGAGCAGGGCACGCCAGACGCAGTAGGACTGGAACATGAACCAGCCCGGAATGGCGTCGATTTTCTCCCAACTGAGCATCGTCGATCCTCGCATGCGGCGCCTTGCTAACAGCGCTTTTTCGACGCCGCAAGCCGGGACCGCTTGCGTCCGCGCCAGCGGTCCTGTAGAGCCCGCACGCTTGCGCATGCCAACAACAACGGTTGCCTACAGAACGACAGTCTGTCTGATTTGGGGCCTGGCACTCTGGCATAGCTGGGAGAGCCGGGGCCTCTTCGTCGACGGCTCGGCGTTCCTCGTCCAGATCGCCCGGCGCGAGTGGTTTTTCGATTTCTATGCGCCGCGCCTCTACGCCATGGTCGTGGGCCAGGCGCCGATCATGACTGCGATCTTCCTTGGCGTGACCGACCTGCACCTTCTTGCACGCCTGCTGTCGCTCGGCTTGTTCGCCCTGCCGACCGCGCTCTATCACCTGGCGCTGGTGCGGGTGAAGGACGACGCGGTGCTGCTCGCCGCCGTTATCGCCGCCATCGCCGTGGTGTTCATGACGACCTCCTTCTTCATCGTCGGTGAATACAATACCGCCTACGCCATCGCCATCCTGGTGGCGGTCCGGCTGGCGACGGCCGAACGGCTCACCCTGGTCGATGGCCTGTTCCTGGCGGTGATCGGTGGCCTCGCCATCCGGACCTACGAGGTCATGCTCTATCTCGGACCGCTCCTGTCGGTGATGATCGTGTGGGCGATCTGGCGCGCGCCGTCGCGGCCGTGGCTGCCGACCACCCTGCATCTGCTCTCGATCGCGGGTTTCATCGCCGGCATGTTCGTCGCCATCGGCTCGCTCACCCGGCCCTACTCGGTGGAGCATCTCGACGAGACGATCGAGACCGCGACGAATTTCTGGCAGAACATGCAGTTCGACCTGGCGGTGGCGGCCGCCCTCGTGGTGGTGGTGTGGGCGCTGGTGCGGCCGCACGACCTGGCGTGCGGCAAGCCCTATCGCTGGGCGGCCGTCTGCCTCGTCATCCTGGCGCTGTCGCCGCTGCTGATGCTTGGTGACATCCTGGTGCGTCCGCTCGCCAAGTCGCAATATGTGGCGCGCACGGCGGCCGGACTGATCATTGCCTCGATCGTGATCTTCATTTGGGCCTACGCCTCCAACGTGCGCGGCAAGCTGCCGGCCTTCGTCGTCCTCGGCACAGCCGAGGCAGCGCGGCGCTTCCTCATCTTCGCCCTCTTGATATTGCTGGCGGTGCTTCCGTCGGACATCTTCCTCACGCAGAGCTGGGTGTCGTATCTCGATGCCATGCGCACGACGGTGCGCGGCCATGACGGCGTCATCTCCTTCGAGGAGTCGCCGCTGTCCAGGTACCCCTATGACCTTCTGGTCGAGGCCTGGATACTGCCCAGCCAGAGCCTCGCGCTGCGCGCCAAGCAAGGCGACGGCATCGTCGCGCCGCCCAAGGATTTCAATGCCTGGCAGCCGTTCCCGCCGGCGCAGCCGTACCCTCTCGGCAAATACGTCTGGCGCGACTAGCGTGCGCGCCATGCGCCAGGTTGCTGCCTATCGCGCTGTCGTCGTGTTGTTATGGGGCTTGGCCGCCTATGCCACTGTCGCCTGTCGCGGGCTATTCTGGGACGGCTCGTCCTTCCTGGTGAATATCCTCGACCACGGGCGCTTCCACGACTTCTACGTCGCCCGCGCCCATGTCGACTGGGTAACGCAGGTGCCGGTGCTGCTGCTCTCCGGGTTCGGCGTGCGCGACACCAGACTGCTGTCGATGGCCTATTCGGCGGCGCTGTTCGGCTTGCCGACCGCGCTTTATCACCTGGCGCTGGCGCGGGTGCGCCACGATGCAGTGCTGCTTGGCATTGTCATCGCCGCCGTCGCCGTGGTCTACCTGCCGACGTCTTTCTTCATCATTGGCGAGTACAACGCGACCTTCGCCGCCGTGACCGCCGGCATGGCGGTGACGATGACGCCGCGCGACAGCCGCCTCGGCGATGCATCGCTGCTCTGCGTCCTCGGGGTGTTTTGCGTTCGCTCCTACGAGGCGATGGTCTATCTCGGTCCGCTGCTGGCCGCCGCCATCGTCTGGTCGCGGCACCAGGACAAGGATCGCGCGACCAGGATGCTGGCCGGCATCGCGGCCTTGGCCTTCCTTGCGGCCGCCGTGGTCGCGGCCGCCACCATCGCCGACTATTGGGGCCATCCGCACTTCATCAAGGTGCGGTCGATGAGTTTCGACTTCTGGCAGAACCTGCAGTTCGCCATCCCGTTGGCCGGCCTCGCGGTATCGACGGTCGTTGGGCTGGCCAAGCCCACGTGGCTGCGGGGGCGGGGGCCGCTCGTCGTCATGGGCATTGCCACCGCCTTGCTCGCGTCGACGCCCTGGTGGCGCCTCCTGCACGAACATTCCATTCTTTATCCCCCGGCGCACTACCTGGCGCGCGAGGCGGCAGGCTTGCTGCTGGCCTTGCTGATCGTCTGCATGTGGCTCCACGTCGCCTGGCAGCGAAAGCCGCCGCCGGTCCTCGCCACGCTGCGGCTGCCGCCGGTATCGCAACGCCTCGTCGCGGCCATGACGATGCTTGTCATCGCCGCGGCCATTCCCGACGTGGTGCTGACAGGACTGTGGTCGGACTACCTCGGCCGCATGCGCGGCCTGGTCGACAGCCGGCAAGGCATCATTCGCGCCAGCGACCTGCCATTGCTCGATTGGCCGGACAAGCTGTTCGCCCAGGACTGGTCGTTGCCTGCCATGAGCGCGATCGTCAGCCGCACGCCCGGCCGGGCTTTCGTGCGGGTCGACAACGACTTTCTCAGCAATCCACCGTTCGATCCGGCCTGCGGGACGCTACCGCGGCTAAAAGGCTACGGCTGGCGGTAACACCTCGTCATCCCGACTCGCGCGGATCAGATCCGCGCTTGAGCGAAGCGGAGTGGAGGGGCCTCGTCTTCGTCGAGCGGATGAACAGGTCCCTCCACTTCGCCTCGCTACGCTCGGCTTCGGTCGGGATGCCAGGTGTTACGGCCGCATCCAGTGGCGGCTGGGGCCGCTGCCGCGCACGGGAGCGGCCAGCTCGACGAATTCGCAGAGGATCTTGCGGGTGTCGCGCGGGTCGACGATCTCCTCGATCCAGAAGGTCTCGGCGCTGCGGAACGGCGAGCGCAGCTTGTTCAAGCGATCCTCGATCTCGGCCATCTTGGCCTGGGGATCGGGCGCGCCGGCGATGTCGGCGCGGTAGGCCGCCTCGATGCCGCCCTCCAGCGGCAGCGAGCCCCAGCGGCCGGACGGCCAGGCATAGCGCCAGTTGAGCCGCGCGCCGTTCTGGTGGGCAGCCCCGGCGACGCCGAAGGCGTTGCGGATGATGAAGGAGCACCACGGCACGGTGGTCTGGAACATCGCCGACATGGCGCGCACGCCCTGGCGGATGACGCCGCTCTTCTCGGCCTCGAGCCCGATCAGGAAGCCCGGGCAGTCGCAGAAATAGATCACCGGCAGATGGAAGGTCTCGGCGAGGTCGACGAAGCGCGCCACCTTCTGGCAGGCATCCGCCGTCCAGCCGCCGCCATAGAACATCGGATCGCTCGCCATGACGGCGACCGGCCAGCCGTCGACGCGGGCGAAGGCGGTGACGACCGAGCGGCCGTACAGCTTGCCCATCTCGAAGAAGCTGCCCTGGTCGACGATCTTCTCGACGATCGGACGGATGCGATAGACCTTGCGGATGTCGCGCGGGATCGCGTCGAACAGAGCCTCCTCGCGCCGCGCCGGATCGTCGGTCTGCGGGCCGCGGTTAGGCGCCGCGTCGATCGATGACGGCAGGTAGGACAGGAAGTGGCGGGCTGAGGCGAAGGCCTCGTCCTCGCTGTCGGTCGCCTCGTCGATGGCGCCGGCGCGCAACTGGATCTCCCAGCCGCCCAGCTCCTGCTTGTCGTACTGCTTGGCACTGAGGCGGTTCACCACCGGCGGGCCGGCGACGAACATCGCCGAGATCTCCTTCACCATCACCGAGTAGTGCGTGGCGGCAAGCCGCGCCGAGCCCAGCCCGGCGACCGAACCCAGGCCCAGCCCGACCGTGGGCACGGCGCCCATGTTCTGCACCACCCATTCCCAGCCGCGCACGCCCGGCACGTTGGCGCGCCCGGTGGTCTCGATGGTCTTGACCGAGCCGCCGCCGCCCGAGCCCTCGATCATGCGGATCAGGGGCACGCGATACTGGTTGGCGTAGCGCTCGATGAAGATGTCCTTTTCCTTGATGGTAGCGTCGGCCGAGCCGCCGCGCACCGTGAAGTCGTCGCCGGTGACGGCGACAGGACGGGCGTCGATCTTGGCGCGGCCCATCACGGCGTTGGCCGGCATCAGGTCTACAAGGTCGTTGCGGCCGTCATAGTCGGCCTTGCCGGCGATGCTGCCGATCTCGCGGAACGAGCCCTTGTCGACCAGCCGGTCGATGCGTTCGCGCACCGTGAGCCGCCCGCCATCGTGCTGGCGCTTCACCTTGTCCGCCCCGCCCATGCGCCTGGCGAGCTCCTGGCGGCGGCGCAGTTCCTCCATCTCCGGTTTCCAAGTCATCTCGCTGCTTCCCGGCCCGGTTGTTTCAATCGTCTCAGCCCGACCCTGTCTCGTACCAACGCCGGGCCAGACCGGCTACACTGAAAGCACCCAAAGGGGAGAGCAGGGCCGATGGACGAAACGGGCGACAGTAGTGTGCTGCTGGTGGCGCGTTGCCTGGTGGCCGGCCTGTTCCTGTGGTCGGGCGTCGGCAAGATCAACGGCTACGACGAGATCGGCATCCTGATGCAGGAGCATGGCGCGATGGGCTTGCTGCTGCCGGTGGCGATCTTCGTCGAGTTCGCCGGCGCCCTGCTGCTGATCGTGGGCTTCCGGGCGCGCTTCGTGGCATTGTCGCTGGCCGGCTTCTGCGTGCTGACGGCGCTGCTGTTCCACGCCAACTTCACCGACCGCACCCAGATGTTCCACTTCCTCAAGAACTTCGCGATCGTGGGCGGGCTGCTCGCCCTCTACGTGTCGGGCCCCGGCCGCATGTCGTTCGACGGCATGAACGAAGGTCCAGAATAGCTTGGCTGCGAAGACGCCGACCCTGCACATGATTTGCGGCAAGATCGCCGCCGGCAAGTCGACGCTGGCCCGGCACCTGGCCGATGCGCCCGCCACGATCCTGATCTGCGAGGACGTCTGGCTGGCCACGCTCTACCCGAACGAACAGCAGACGGTGGCCGACTACGCCCGCAATTCCCGCCGCCTGCGCGAGGTGATGGGCGGCCATATCGAGGCTCTTCTGCGCTCCGGCCTGTCGGTCGTGCTCGACTTTCCCGCCAACACGGTCGCCAACCGGCAGTGGATGCGCGGCCTTTTCGAGAAGGCGGGTGCGGGGCACCGGCTGCACTTCATCGACGCGCCGGACGCCGTCTGCAAGACGCGCTTGCGGCAGCGCAACGCCGCCGGCACGCATGAATTCACGGTAAGCGGTGCGGAGTTCGACGAGATCACCGGCTACCTAGTGCCACCGTCGGCCGACGAGGGCTTCGAGTTGATCGTCTACCGCGACGCCTGATCCCGCTCGTAGACGATGCCGTCGATCAGGTTCTCCTCGTAGAGCCGCACGAGGTCGATGCCGCCCGGCGGGCGCGCGGCCGCGAAGCCTGCGAGGGCGCGCTCGATCCGCGCCTCCTGGTCGCGGCGCAACCGCTCTGCCTCTTCGACCGTGACGGCAACGAAGCGCACCGTCTGGCCCGGCAGCAGGCGGCCGAGCCGCGGCAGGTCGACCGACGCCACGGTGGCGATCTTGGGATAGCCGCCCACGGTCTGCCGGTCGGCCAAAAGCACGATCGGCAGGCCGGCGCCCGGCACCTGGATGGCGCCGGGGCCTATGCCGTCGGAGATGATGTCGGCGCCACCCTTGTCGACAGGTACGGCGTGCTCGATCGTCGGGCCCTCGAAACGGATGCCCATGCGATCGGCCTCCTTGGAGACGCGGTAGTCGGACTCCGTGAAGATGCGGCGGCCGCGCGCGCTGAAATGGTCGTCCTGCGGCCCCCAGACGATGCGGACCGGCCCGCTGCCATAGTCGAAGGGCTGGCCAAGCTTCCGCTCGGTGCCGGTTGGCGCCTGGTCGCGGGCGAGCGGCAGGGCATCGCCCTCAGCGAGCTTGCGGCCATTTAAGCCGCCGACGCCGGCCCGCGCATAGGTCGACAGGCTGCCCATGAAAGGCGGCAGCGCAAAGCCGCCGGCGACGGCGAGGTAGGCCGTGCTAAAACCCTCGACCATGCCGACCTTCAGGATCTGGCCGCGCTTCAGGAGATGCGTGCGATCGGAGTCCAATGGCTTGGATGGCGCGCCTTGCGACCTATCGGGCGCTTCGCTCAGGGTCGCCGAGAGTGGACCGACCAGCGCGATCCGGACGCTGTCGGCCTCGACCAGCAGATCCGGACCCATCACGCCGATCTCGAGGCCCGCCGTGCCGGGAGGATTGCCGCACAGCGCGTTGGCCAGCCGCAGCGCGATGCGGTCCATGGCGCCCGCCGTCGGCATGCCGAGCGCCATGAAGCCGATGCGGCCCAGATCCTGCAACGTGTCGAACAGGCCCGGTCGAACCACCGTCAAGGCAGCGCTCATGCCTCGCGCACCCGCGGGCGCAGCCCGGTGCTCACGAGGCTCGCCCAGTCGAACGTGCCGGCCTCGACCGTGCGGGCGATGCGGTCGAAGCTCTTGCGGTCGATGCGCTGGAAGGAAAGCGAATCGCCCGGCGCCAGGAAGACCGGCTGCTCGCGGCGCTGGTCGAACATCCAGAGCGGGGTGCGGCCGATCAGGTGCCAGCCGCCCGGGCTTTCGAACGGATAGATGGTCGTCATGTCCATGGCGATCGCCACCGACGATCGCGGCAGGCGCACGCGCGGTTGGGAGCGCCGCGGCAGATACAGCGACGGGTCCAACCCCGCGACATAGGCGAGGCCCGGCATGAAGCCCAGCACATAGACCTTGAACGGCGAGGCGAGGTGGGCCGCAATCACCTGTTCCGTCGTCTTCTTCGTGCGCTTGGCGACGTCGGCGAGGTCGGGCGCGAATTCGGCATCGTCGTAGCAGCACGGGATCGACACGCGGCGCGTGGCCGTGTCGGTCGGCAGGCCGCGGGCGATCAGCGCCTCGATCTCGGGCTCGAGCTTGCCACGCGACGTTGCGAGGGGATCATAGCTCACCATCAGCGAGCGCATGGTCGGCACGGTCTCGACCACGCCCGGCAGACTGCCGGCGGCCTTGGCGCGGCCGATCTCAGCGTGCAGCGCCATAACCTTGCCGTTAATCTCGGGCGAGATTTCGTTGCCGAATTCGACGGTAAAGGCAGTATCGCCGCAGGACAGGTAGCGAACGCTCACATCTGCTAGGATAGCCGCTTCATTCGAGGGAGTCTAAAAATGGCCGCCACCAATTCGGGCTTCGTCAACATCAACTCCGACCTGGGCGAGAGCTTCGGCCCCTGGGTGATGGGCAACGACGCCGAGGTCCTGAAGATCGTGAAGTCGGCCAACGTCGCCTGCGGCTTCCACGCCAGCGATCCCACGGTGATGGTCGACACGGTGAAGCTCTGCCAGCTGAACGGCGTCTCGATCGGCGCCCATCCCGGCTTCGCCGATCTGCAGGGCTTCGGCCGGCGCGTCATCAATCTCACCATCAAGGAGCTCGAGGCCAACATCGCCTACCAGATCGGCGCGCTGCAGGCGATCGCCGCCCTGCACGGCGCCAAGGTCACGCACATGAAGCCGCACGGCATGATGGCCAACATGTCGGCCGAGAGCCCGGAGATGTCCGACGCGATCTGCCGCGCCACCAAGGCGGCCGACCGCGACCTGATCTTCCTGGCGCAGGCCAACACCGAGCAGGGCAAGGCGGCGCGCAAGGTGGGCCTGCGCGTGGCCGAGGAGGTGTTCGCCGACCGCACCTACACGGACACCGGCTTCCTGACGCCGCGCAAGGAAGCCAACTCGATGATCAAGGATGCGGCGCAGGCGGTCGCGCATGTCCGGCGCATGGTCGATGAGCAGGCGATCTACTCAACCTCGGGCAAGCGCATTCCCTGCCAGGTCGATTCGATCTGCGTGCACGGCGACGGCCCGACCGCCGTCACGGTCTCCAAGGCGGTGCGCGAGGGGTTGGAAGCCGCCGGCATCCGCATCGTGCCGCTGCCGGAGATGCCCAACCTCAAGCACTGACTTTACTATCCTTAGCGACGCACGATGCGGCCCTCGATGGCGCTGTCCACGGTTTTGCGCGCGGTGACATAGGCGATGACCTGGGCTGCCGTGAGCTGGCCGCCGCTGGCGTCGACCAGGCTGCGACCTCTCGCCAGGGAGGAGTAACCGTCGCCGCCGCCGACCAGGAAATCGATGGTCGCCACGCGATAGAGGCGCGCCGGGTCGAGCGGCTGGCCGTTGACGCTGGCCTCGACGATGCGATGCATCGGCGGACGGGCGGGGTCGTAAGCGAAGCGCAGGCCGGACACCTGGGGGAAGCGACCCTGCCGCTCCTCGACTCGGCTGACGCCGTTCTCCAGCGCTTCCAGCAGGTCGCTGCCCTTCAGTTCAAGCAGCGCCGTTGAATTGCCGAACGGCAGCTCGGTCAGGATGTCGCGTCGCGTGAGCCGCGTGCCCGCCTCGTAGGTGCGGTCGCCGCGGATGCCGCCGCCGTTCAGCAGGGCCGCCTCGGCACCGACGGCATCGCGAATGGCGTCGGCGAACAGGTTGCCGATCGCGGCCTCGCCCTCGCGCACCACCAGCCGGCGGCTGTCGAGCGGGCGCGTCGCGGTGCCGATTTCGACTGAAAGCTCGCCGTCGAGCCGGTCGGTATGGCGCTTCACCAGGCCGGCGATCTCGGGATCGGGCGCGATGCCGCGCACCGGGATCATGCGCCAGGCGTGTGTCACGTCGACGGTCGGCGGTCCCGACGGTGCGGTTCGCCGCGCGACGGTGAGATCGACGACACCGAGATAGCGCGCGTCGGATCCTGACTTGAGGATCAGCGTGCTGCCTTCGAGCATCGTCATGGCGTCATGGTCGTGGCCGCCGAGAATGAGGGCGATGCCCGGCACGGTGCGGGCAATCTCACGATCCTCTGCGAAATTGAGATGGGTGAGCGCCACGACGATGTCGGCACCCCTGTCGCGCAGCACCCGCACCGCGGCCACCGCGGCTTCCCGGTACGGACCGAAGGCGATGGTTGGACCGGGGCTCGACATGCGTGTCGTTTCGGGCGTGACCAGGCCGAAAAAGCCCACCTTGACGCCGCCCAGCTCGCGGATGACGGTGTCGCTGGCTCCTTCGAGAACAGCGCCGTTGCGCGTGACGTTGGTGGCGAGCCAGGGGAAGCGCGATTCGCCCATCCGCTGGCGCAGCACGTCGGGGCCGAAATCGAATTCGTGGTTGCCGAGCACGGCGATATCGGTGCCGACGGCATTCATCAGCTCGATCATCTGCGCGCCGCGATGGAAGCCCGACATGATCGAAGGTGACAGCAGGTCGCCGCCGAAGGTGGTGAGCGAATGGGCCGACGCCGCACGCTGCTCCTTGAGCACGGTCATGAGCTGGGCGAAACCGCCCAAGCCGCGCGTCGCTACGATCTCGTAGGTGTCGTTGGTGTGCAGGAAGGTGAGCCGCGTCGTCTGGCCCAGCGCAGCGATGGGCAGGACGAGGACGAGGAGGAGGACGGCGGCGGCCTGCCGGAAGACCCGCCGACCCATCGTGCTGGACATCGATTTTTCCCTTTTCGACATCTATGGAATGGATTCGCCTCCCCCGTCTTACTGGGGAGGTGGCCCGAAGGGCCGGAGGGGGAAAGCAGCAGACGAGGTGCCAGCCGCTTCCAGATCTGAAATTTTCGGAGATCGTCTGTGTGGCCTTCCCCCTCTGCCCCGTAAAACGGGGCACCTCCCCCGTAAGACGGGGGAGGCGAACGATTTCGCCGAGCCGTCTGCGGATCCCGACGAGACAGCGCTTCCCTCAGGGTCCTTATGTCGCCGGCGCGGTGCCGTACTGCAGCACCTGGATGTTCTCCAGCGTGATCAGACCGCTGGCCATCATGCCGTCGAGGACGGGCAGGAAGGCCTTGATCTTGTCTTCGCTGTCGATGATCTCGATCACCAGGGGCAGGTCGTCGGACAGCCGCAGGATCTTGGCGGTCTGCAGATGGCTCGTATGGCCATAGCCAAGGCCACCGCGCAGTACCGTGGCGCCGGCAAGGTGCAGTTCGCGGGCCTTGAGCACGATTGCCTCGTAGAGCGGCTTGCCGTCGTGTCGCTGGGCTTCGCCGATGAAGATGCGCAAGAGCTGCGCCTCCTTCGGAATCTCCATGGTCAGTTCCCTCTCATGTTATTGAGTCGCTCCGCCAGCATATCGCCCAGCCAGACCGCAGCGAGCCAGCTTGCGAGCGAGATCGCAAGATAGAGCGCGGCCGAGCGTCCGTCCCCCGCCAGGACGAAGCGGACCGTCTCGAAGCTGAAGGCCGAAAAGGTGGTGTAGCCGCCGCAGATTCCGATGGTGAAGAACTGGCGCATGCGCGGTCCGACGAACAGCCGTCCGTCAGGGCCGGTCAGGGTCGCATAGAAGCCGATCGCGAAACATCCCGTGGCATTGGCGAAGAACGTCGCCCAAGGCAGTCCGCCGTCTGCGATCGGCAGCACCAGCGCCACCACCCAGCGTAGCAGGCTGCCGATCACGCCGCCCACCGTGACAAAGCCGTACAGCACGGCGGCTTCGACCAACGCCTCGCGGCGGCGCCGTTGCGCGGCGGCATCTTCCCGGGGCGTGGCGGGGTCGCCGGCGCTCACCGGCCGCTTCCGGCAAAGGCGAGGGGACCGGCGGCGAAGCCTGCGCCGACGGCTGCCAGGCAGAGCACCACGGAGAGAAGGATATAGCCGATGGCGGACCGATGCTCGCCCTCGCGCACAAGGGCGCGGGTCTGAAGAGCGAAGGACGAAACCGTCGTATAGCTGCCGAGAAAGCCCGTCGCGGCGAGCAACCAGGCCGGCGATTCAAACGACAGGTGGTGCGCCTTGGCGAAGGCCGCTACCGCGCCCATGATCAGGCAACCGCTGACATTGACGACCAGGGTGCCCCACGGAAAGGTTTCGCCGAACCGCCGCGCGATGACGCCCGATACGAAGAAGCGCGCAGGTGTGCCGACGGTCGCGCCAAGTGCGACCAGCACGCCTCCCAGCAACACTTCCGATACCTGCATCCGGCGGATCCCGATTCCTATGTCCGGCGGCTCAGGGAGTCGGACAACGAACCCCTACCGCGCAAAGCGTCCGGTAGGAGTCATCAGCCGTGCGGCGGTTGTCGGGGGACCCCATCCCCATCGAGTTTGCGCGTTGAAGCTAGGCGATCTTCGGCAGACGGTCAAAGGGAGCCGGTCGCGCCTCCTTGGCCGGAAGAAACACCGATCGTGATCGCGGCATGGGCGGGCATTGACCACAAAAGGATGCAGTCCTAGGCTGCTGATGCCTACTGCGCTGGAGGGCGTGGTGGGAGGATGTCGGCCTCTCCCACCGAGAGCGGGCGCCTCTCCTTATCATCAGGCCGGCATGACCGTTCGATGAGCGAAGGAGAGTGCAATGACCTTTCTAGATCTCAGCCCGGCGATCACAGCCATTCGCGCGCGGCCTGAAGAGTTCGAGTTTTCCGGCAACAACCTTCACCACGTCCGCAGTCGCCACATGTTCCACTTCCTGGACGATGGTGACGTCGAAATCTACGCCGATTGCAATTGCGCCACGCTGCGGGCATCCCTCGAGCAGGGTCGGGTCTTCCACGCGGCATTCAAGGAATGGCGGGCGACCTATTGGCGGGGCGTCGAAATCAATCGCGAGTTCGCCTCCCACTTCGAACCGCCCAGTCTGTGGCGGCGGTTGGGCGTACGGCTGCTCACCTACCTGCTGTCGCGCCCGCCGTCTGCAGCGTCGACGAAGGTGAGGCCGGTTATGCCGTTGCCGTCGGTCTTTTGACACCTGCGCATCCTCGACCAACCCGGCGTCACGCCGCCGGAAGGCGGCGTGACGATCGTGGTCGACGGCAAGCACGTCGGTTTTGAAAAAATGACTACTGAACTGCAGGCACCCTGCCGTTTCATCGCTTGACAAGTTTGAGCAATGTTGTGGCGTATATCTGCCGAGACTCATCAGGAGATTCGGCATCCATGTCCCAGCAGACCGACGACAGGCTATCCGGCCCCAGCGCCCAAGAGCGGCGCCTCGCTTTGGCTGCCCAGATTGGGGCAGGCCGCACGTCCCTCGATTCGGGCTGGCCCGAGTTGGACACCAGCCTGCTCGAAAACAGGCGCGCGCCCGTGCCCTCCTTTCCCCTCGAACTCCTGCCGGCTTGTTGGAGCGACTGGGTGAACGACACGGCCGGCTCGGTCGGCGCACCGGTCGACTACGTGGCCCAGTCCCTGCTGGCTGCGGTCGCCGGCCTCTGCGGCGCGGGGGTGTCCGTCTGCGTCTCGCCCGCTTGGTCCGAGCCGCTGGTGCTGTGGCAGATGCTGGTCGGCGGGCCGTCCAGCGGCAAGTCGGCCGCGCTCGCCCCTGTGCGTCGCCTGCTCGCGGCGATCGAGCAGGAGTTTCAGGCCGGCGCGGGAGCAGAAGGCCGCCGGCGGATCCTCGTCACGGACGGCTCCGTCGAAGCCCTCGCGGATGCGGTCGATAGCAATCCGTGCGGCGTGGTCCTC
>DASZJU010000401.1:0-2434 GCA_035947815.1 Reyranella sp. | reverse complement strand
TCCGAGCCGTAGGCCATGACCGCGCTGATCGCGCCCATGTTGGTCTCGACGGCGATGCGGCCGGTGACGGCGCAGGCGGCCGACAGCGCCTCGATGGCGAGCACGGCGTCGAGCCAACCCCTGCCCTGGCCGCCATACTGCGCGGGAATCGTCATGCCGATCAGCTTGGCATCCTTCAGCAGTTCGACATTGTCCCAGGGATACTGCTCGGTGCGATCGACCTCGGCGGCCCGCTTGGTCACGGGTCCCGCCGCCAGTTCGCGGGCGCGCGCCTGCAGCTTCAACTGGTCGGACGACAATCCGGAGGCGTTCATGAACTCGTTCCCTGCCCGTTGGGGTCGACGCTGAAGATCGCGACGGCATCGCTGCGGCCGCGCACGGTGACGCTGCCGAGACCATGAAAGGCAAAACGATCGCCGCAGGCCTCGCGCGTGCTCTCCGAGACCAGAATGCGCGTGGCGTATTGCTTGTTCAACTCTTCCAGCCGCGCCGCGAGATTCACGGTGTCGCCCAACAGGGTGTAGCTCAGCCGCTGGGCGGCGCCGACCGAGCCGCCGATCACGTTGCCGGTGCTGATGCCGATCCTGGTATCGAGCGCCACGCCCTGATCGCCGAAGGTGCGGCTGGTGACGGCGCGCTGGATGTCGATGGCCGCCCGCACCGCGGCGACGGCATGGTCTTCGCAGGCAAGCGGCATGTTGAACGAGGCGAACAGGCCGTCGCCGATGAAGGTGTTGACGACGCCGCCATGGGCGCGGATCGGCGCCAGCACGGTCTCGAGATAGTCGTTCAGCACCGCCACCAGCTCGTGTGGCGCCAGGTACTCGGCGATGGTGGTGAAGCCCGCAATGTCGGTAAACAGGATGGTGGCCACGCCGGTCTCGCCGGCCAACGTGCCTTCGCCCTGGCGGCGCAGGATGGTCGAGGCCACGCTTTCGTCGACATAGCGGCCGAACGTTTCGCGGATCTGCACGCGCTCACGCAGGTCCTGCACCATCCTGTTGAACTGTCCGGTCAGCTCGCCGACCTCGTCGTTGGACGTGACCGGCACCTGGATGTCGAGCTTGCCGCCGGCGACCTCCGTCATGGCGCGCGACAGCGTGCCGAATGGGCGCAGCAGCGAGCGGCCGATGAAAAAGGCGGAAATCGCTACGCCGAGGACCGCCGCGCTCACATCCACCAGGATCTCGCCCTGCAGACGCACGCCGTCATAGGAGAACAGGTCGACGACGATCGCCGCCAGCGGAACGACCGAGATCGCCAGTGACGCCACCACGAGCTTCAGCGTGTAGCTGCCGAAGAACAGGCTGAGGTTGCGGCCGTAGTGGCGGAAAATGAAGCCGCAGAGCCCCATCAGGTAGTCGCTGACGACGAAATAGGTGTAGGTGAAATAGAAGACGATCAAAACGATGCAGGTCGTGATGAAGTCGGCGATGGTCGGCTTGGCCAGCAGGAGGACGGGGGAATCGACCCAAAAGGGAGTCGACAGCCGAAACGCCGACACCGCGAAAGCCAGGACGGCGACGCCGCGGGCGGTGAGCAGGGGAAGCTGGGTGAGGCGGCGCTCGGCGCTTTCGAACGACGCGCGACCTTCGAGGTAGTGCCGGATCGGCTCGAACAGCCAGCGAGCGAGCAGCCAGTTGACGCCCAGCAGCAGCACCACGCCGATTCCGCCGGAGCGCCACAGGTTGGACCACGACCCGGCGACGGCGGTGAAGATCACGGTGATCGCGAGGTCGAGGAAGAAGATCGACGTCGCCATCCACAGATAGCGCCGGCGGATCGCAGCGATTTCGCCGGGCGTTGCGGGCTGTGGCGAGTTCATGCCGGAGGGCCGACGCGATAGACGACGACATGGTCCGCGTGGCCCCGGACGTCGGCCGCGCCCAACCGCACGCAACTCTCCAGCGCGCCGGCGGCGCGTATCGTGCTTTCCGCGGCGAGAATTCCGGTGCCGAACTGTTTGTTGAGCTGCTCGAGCCGCGAGGCGATGTTCACGGCGTCGCCCAGCAAGGTGTAGTTCAGGCGGTTCTCGGCGCCGATCGTGACGGCGATCACCGTGCCCGTGTTGATGCCGATGCGGGTGCGCATGCCGGTGTCCGCGGGAAATGACGCGGCCGCCAGGGCCTGCTGGATTTCGAGCGCGGCCTGGATGGCGGCGGCGGCGTGGTTCGCGAGCGGCAGTGGCAGGTTGAAGCTGGCGAACAGGCCGTCGCCGATGAAGTTGTTGACGACGCCGCCATGGCGCTGGATCACCGGCACCACGGTGGCGAGGTAGGCATTGAGGATCCGCGCGACCTCGGCGGGCGCCAGGCGCTCGGAAAGGCTGGTGAAGCCCTCGATGTCGGTGAACATCAGGGTGGCCTCGGCGGTCGTGTCGGCCGCGCGGCCCGTGCGCTGTCCGTTGTGCAGGATGGCGGTGGCGACGCTCTCG
>DASZJU010000400.1:0-19492 GCA_035947815.1 Reyranella sp. | reverse complement strand
AGTCATGAAATGCGCAGCGAGCTCGCCAAGGCCTGGACCGAGTTTCGCCACAGCAAGGAATTGGAGGTGGCGATTTTCACCGGCACCGGCCGCGGCTTTTGCGCCGGCGAGGACATGAAGGAATCGCTGCAGCGCGGCGCCCCTGGCGGCCAGCGGCCCGACCTCGAGGACCCGTTCATGACGGGCGCGCTCGAGAAGCCCGTCATCGCCGCGGTCAACGGCTTTGCCATGGGCGGCGGCTTCATGCTGGTCGAGCGCACCGACCTCAGGGTGGCGGTGCGCGAGGCGGTGTTCGAGGTCTCCGAGGCCAAGCGCTGGCTGCTCGGCGGCTACAATCACGGCCATGTCGCCAACCTGCCCTATCCTGTCGCCTTGGAGATGGCGCTGGGCTTCCGCTTCACCGCCCAGCGTTTCTACGAGGTGGGCTTCCTCAATCGCCTGGTCGACGCCGCCGACTTGATGCCCGAAGCGCTCAAGATGGCCGAGCACCTGCTCACTTTGCCGCCCGCCTCGCGGGTCAATACCGTGCATATGATGCGCCAGATGCGCCCGGCGCCAGGACCCGACATGCAGCGCCTGGCCGCCGCCCTGCACGAGCACGGCGCCAAGAGCGACCTCATGGAATCGCGGGCGGCCTTCGCCGAGAAGCGCAAGCCCAACTTCAAGGGCTGGAACGACCCCGAAGACCGCCACCGGCTGCCGACGCTCGATTCGGTGAAATGAACGGCGCGGCTCACAACAACAGGTCGGCCAGCGTGCGTGGCGAATGGATGGCAACCCCGGCCAACCTGCGGCCGTAGAACCGACCGAAATGCGTGCGGTCGCCCGTGACGAGCGCATGGCATCCGAGGCGCGCTGCGGCGGCAAGCACGGGACGGTCTTTTTCCGGTAACGCGGCGGCAGCCGCGACCGCCGTTGGATCGGCGTATATCGGCGCGACTTCGATCCGATCGAGCAGCGCTTGCAGCGCCGGCAATCCGGACGCGCCTTTCGTCGCCAGATTGCGGCGTGCTTCTTCGCCGACATAGGCATCGGCGCAAAGGGTGTGGCCGTCGGCGGCCAGCAGATCGAGCAGGCGCCGCACGAAGCCTTCGGACTTCGCGGCCGAACGCAAGATATTGGCGTCGAGGAAGATCCGCACTTCAGCGGGATCTGCGCACCGACCGCTTGCGCCGCAGGACTTCGCCGAGTTCCGCTTCGGCAGCGTCGAATTCGGCGATCCGCGCATCGCTGTAGATCTCGACCGGCACCGTCACGGCCGGCCGCAGCAGCAATCCCTCCGCGGTCGCCTCGGCGATGAGCTGGTCGTCCGCCTTGATCCCAAGCTGGCGGCGCAGCTTGGCCGGCAAGGTGATGGTGCCGCGATCGGTGACGGTAAGGGTCGTTTTCATAGCTGCAGAATTACCGATTTTCCGTTTTTCCGCAACTGAAGAGGTGAAGGCGAAAGGGAAAGGCCCGGAGGCCCGCGATCCGATGAATTTGTTCAAAAATTATCGTGTGATTCCAATGCGCGAATGCCGGCTACCCCCGTCTCTGGTGCCTACTTATTCCGGCTGTCCATGATCGGAACCCTTGTCGAAAGTGTCACTAAACTATTTCTTGACTTACACTTAAGTTCGTCCTAACCTCCTCCCCATCCAAGGCCCCCCAAGGCAGGAGCGGCATCATGATCAGTCACGTCGACGGTTGGGCAGAGAATTGGCGTAGCGCTTGCGGAAACTGCGGAAACCCCCTGCAAAAATCTGTCGCGCGCGCCTCAGGGGTCCCCTCGTCCGGCGGCGCGTGCTAGGGCTTGAGCATGGCGAAATCCAAGGCACCGGCCGCTCCAGCGGCCAAGAACGGCACCGCCGGCCAAAACGGCGGCAAGAACGCAAGCGCGAACGGCGACAACAAGCCGATCCGCAACCTCTACCTGGTCGACGGCTCGGGCTATCTGTTCCGCGCCTATCACGCGCTGCCGCCCATGAACCGGCCCGACGGCACGCCGATCAACGCCGTCTACGGTTTCTGCCGCATGCTGGTGGCCGACCTTCTGGACAAGCCCGAGGTCGACCACGTCGCCATGATCCTCGATGCGGGCGAGGTGACGTTCCGCAACAAGATTTACGACAAGTACAAGGCCAACCGCCCGCCACCGCCCGAGGACCTGATCCCGCAATTCCCGCTGATCCGCGAGGCCGCCCGCGCGTTCAACGTCACGGTGTGCGAGCTCGGCGGCTACGAGGCCGACGACCTGATCGCCACCTACGCCCGCCTGGCCGTCGAGGCCGGCGCCACCTGCACCATCGTTTCCTCCGACAAGGACCTGATGCAGCTCATCCGGCCGGGCGTGGAGATGATGGACCCGATCAAGAAGACCAAGATCGGGGCCGAGGCGGTGATGGAGAAGTTCGGCGTCGCGCCGGACAAGGTGGTCGACGTCCAGGCGCTGGCCGGCGATTCGACCGACAACGTGCCGGGCGTGCCGGGCATCGGCGTCAAGACCGCCGCCCAGCTGATCAACGAGTATGGCGACCTCGAGACGCTGCTGGCGCGCACCGGCGAGATCAAGCAGCCCAAGCGGCGCGAGGCGCTGCAGCAAAACGCCGAGCTGGCGCGCATCTCGAAAAAGCTGGTCACGCTCCGGGACGACGTGCCCACCCCCGCCGAGCCCGAGGCCTTCGACAAGAGGAGCCCCGATCCCAACGTGCTGCTGCCGTGGCTGGAGCTGCAGGGCTTCAAGAGCCTGCTGCAACGCTTCACGGGCGAACTGGGCGAGGCGACCGAGCCCGTGGCGCCGGCTGCGACGCCCGCACTGCCCAAGAAGGCGGAGCCGGTCGACGCCAAACCGGCGCCGTCGGCCGCGCCCCGGTCCAACCGGCCCTTCAGCGCCGCCGACTACGAGCTGATCCAGGACGAGAAGGTGCTCGACGAATGGGTGGCCGAAGCGACCAAGGCCGGCGTCGTCGCCTTCGACTGCGAGACCGACGCGCTCGATTCCAACAATGCGGGCCTGGTCGGCGTCTCGCTGGCGCTGCTCGAAGGGCCGTGGGGCAACATCAATTCCACGCGCCGGCGCGCGGCCTACCTGCCGATCGGCCATCGCGCGCCGGGCGGCGAGGCCCAGGGTGCGCTCGATCTCGGCGGCGACCGCGCCAAGGAAGGCGACGGCAAGCTGTTGCCGGGCCAGCTGCCGCTCAAGACGGCGATCGCCAAGCTGAAGCCCCTGCTGGAAGACCCCGCGGTGCTGAAGGTCGGCCAGAACGTCAAGTATGACATGTGCGTGTTCCGCCGCCATGGCGTCGAGATCGGCCCGGTCGACGACACGATGTTGCTGTCCTTCGTGCTCGACGCCGGCAGCCACAACCACGGCATGGACGAACTGGCCGAACGTTACCTTGGCCAGAAGACCATCAAATTCTCCGACGTGACCGGCAGCGGCGCCAAGCAGGTGAGCTTCGACAAGGTGCCGATCGACAAGGCGCGCGACTACGCCGCCGAGGACGCCGACGTCACCCTGCAGCTGTGGGCGCGTTTCAAGCCGCGGTTGGCCACCGAGCACATGGTCGGCCTGTACGAGACGATCGAGCGGCCGCTGATCCCCGTCCTGCTCGGCATGGAGACGGCGGGCATCAAGATCGACGCGCCGCGGCTTCGGACCCTGTCGGCCGAGTTCGAGAAGCGGATGCTCGAGCTCGAGCAGGAGATCCACAAGATCGCCGGCCGGCCCTTCAATGTCGGCTCGCCCAAGCAATTGGGCGAGATCCTGTTCGACGAGCAGAACCTGCCGGGCGGGCGGCGCAACAAGAACGGCTCGTGGGCGACCGACGTCAGCATCCTGGAGGACCTCGCGGCCCAGGGTCATGCGCTGCCGGTCAAGATCATGGAGCACCGGCAGATTTCCAAGCTCAAGGGCACCTACACAGACGCGCTGGTGCGCGAGCTCGACGCCAAGACCGGCCGGGTGCACACCTCCTATCAGATGACCGGGGCGGCGACCGGGCGGCTCGCTTCGACCGATCCCAACCTGCAGAACATCCCGGTGCGCACCGAGGAGGGTCGCAAGATCCGCCAGGCCTTCGTCGCCGAGCAGGGCCACAAGCTGCTCTCGGCCGACTATTCGCAGATCGAGCTCCGGCTGCTCGCGCACGTGGCCGACATCGCCTCGCTGAAGGAGGCGTTCGCGCGCGGCGACGACATCCACGCCATCACCGCCAGCGAGATGTTCGGCGTGCCGGTCAAGGGCATGGACCCGCTGGTGCGACGGCGCGCCAAGGCCATCAACTTCGGCATCATCTACGGCATCTCGGCCTTCGGTCTCGCCAACCAGCTCGGCATCGGCCAGGCCGAGGCGCGCGAATACATCGCCAAGTACTTCCTGCGCTATCCCGGCATCCGCGACTACATGGAAACCACCAAGGAGTACGCGCGCAAGAACGGCTACGTGAAGACGCCGTTCGGCCGCAAGATCCATCTGCGCTACATCAACGACAAGGCGCAGGGCATGCGCGCCTTCGCCGAGCGCGCGGCGATCAACGCGCCCCTGCAGGGCGGCGCCGCCGACGTCATCAAGCGGGCGATGATCCGCCTGCCGGCCGCGCTCAAGGCCAACCGGCTCAAGGGCAGGATGCTGCTGCAGGTCCATGACGAGCTCTTGTTCGAGGTGCCCGACAAGGAGATCGACAAGACCAAGGACGTGGCGCGCAAGGTCATGCAAGGCGCCGCCACGCTCTCGGTGCCGCTGGTCGTCGACACCGGCGTCGGCGACAACTGGGCGGCGGCGCACTAGGAATCGTCGGCGGCACGGAGAAGGGGAATGTTGATGTTGCGGCCAGTCCTCGCCGTCGTTGCCGTGCTCCTGGCCGCGCCATCCCAGGCGCAGACAGGGGAGCGTACGGCAACGCCCTCGACAGGCTTGCTGTGGGGCTCGAAAATGACGGTCGAGACTCAACCCTGTTGCACGGTACCCAAAGGCGCGAGGTCGGCTGACCGGCCTGAAGCAGCCGTATTGGCGGCCGTCCCTGAGCGGGCTTTGCGCGACGGTCCCATCCTGAAGCTCAAGCTGCAGGAAAACCGGACACTGAAAATCACCGACTGCGACGATCAATACGCCTGCGAAGCCGATCGATTCCGCAAGCACCGATTGGCGGCATGGTGGCCGGCGCTTGGCTACTACGTCGTGACGGTCGGTCTCTACGAAGACAGCATGGCCTATCTGATCTCGGAGCGCGACGGTCGCACGACACACGTGGCGGCCCCGCCGGTGCTGTCGCCATCGGCTCGCCGTGCCGTCGCCTTGCAATCCAACCTGATGTCCGGCGTGGAGCTCAACGTCGTCGACCTGACCAGCGATCCGCCGAAGGTGCTCGAGGTATCGACAATGCCGGCTTGCGCCGGCGCCGGCCCGAATTCATTCCTGCGGCCCAAGCCGGTCTGGATCGACGATTCGCGCGTGCGGTTCGAGGGGGTATCGCCTCAGCCCGGCGACAATCCCGACACAAAGCAGCTTCTCCGGATCGGCGATGGTACGGCAGAATGGGAATGCCAATGACGGGGAAAGAAGAGCCATGAAGATCTGGGGACGGGCCAATTCGATCAACGTGATGAAGGTGCTGTGGGCCGCCGACGAGTGCGGCATCGCCTACGAGCGCACCGATGTCGGCGGCGCCTTCGGCGGCAACGACCAGAAATGGTACCTCGACATGAATCCCAACGGCGTCGTGCCGACCATCGACGATGGCGGCCGCGTGATCTGGGAGAGCAACTCGGCAGTGCGCTACCTCTCGGCCAAATATGCCGCGGGCACCCTGTGGCCCAACGATCCCGGCCAGCGCAGCGAGGCCGACCGCTGGATGGACTGGCAGCTCAGCACCATCTCCGAGAGCATGCGGGTCGTATTCTGGGGCCTGATCCGCACGCCGGCCGAGAAGCGCGACATGGCGGCGATCAGGAAGGCCGCCGAGGACGCCGGCAAGCTGTTCGGCCGGCTCGACGCCCATCTTGCCGACCGGCGCTATGTCGCGGGCCAGCATTTCACCATGGGCGACATCCCGGTCGGCTGCTTCGTCCACCGCTACCACGCGCTCGACATCGAGCGCCCGGCGCTCAAGAACCTGCGGACCTGGTACGACCGGCTGGCGACGCGCCCGGCCTATGCCAAGCACATCATGGTCAAGCTGACCTGACGCCCAGCGGCGGCGCGCCGTCCGCGGCCAACAAACCTTCGACCAGGCGGCGGAACCGCGTCGGCCCGGCATCCATGCTGGTCGGCAGCATGTTTCGGTGCGGGTCGAGGTCGATCAGCTTCTGCTGGCCCTCGATCAGCGCCTTGTCCTCGCCGAAGGCCGTCTCGGTGACGGCGAACAGGCGGTCGAGCCTGTCGGCCTCGATGTCACAGCCGCGCGCACCCGCGGCGTAGAAGTAGCGCGAGGTGCGCGCCGAAACCGGCGTCACGGCCTGCTCGTCAATGCGATGGAAGAGCGGCGGCCGATCGGGTTCGCGACCACCGCTCTGCTGGGCAGTGCCCGCCGGATAGAAGCCGGTGCGCTGCAGGAACACCCCGGGAAAGACGAAGTCGTAGGAATTCCACACGTCGGCGCGCTCGCCGACCGTCTTCTTCAGGAAGCCGCGCGGCGCGTGGCCGGTGATCCAGCGCTGCACGCGCAGGCCGCGCTCCAGCGCCAGCATGTGCGGCCGCTCATCGGCCCATTGCGGCATGTCGAGGCCCAGGGTCTTCTCGTGCGCGAAGGACAGGTGCGAGAGATCCAGGAGATTGTCGTTGATCAGCAGATAATGTGCGGCGTAGTCGAGATGGCCTGCTTTCAGCCGGTAGCCTGGATCGTCGAGCGCCAGCGAAGGCGGGATCGCCGCGGGGTCGGCTGCCGCCGCCTCGCCCATCCACAGCCAGACCCAGCCGCCGCGCACGATGACGGGGTAGCGGCGCACGCAGGCGCTCTGCGGGATGAGCTTCTGGCCGGGGATCTCGATGCAGCGGCCGTCGGGTGCGAACTTCAGCCCGTGATACATGCAGCGCAGGTCGTCGCCCTCCAGCCGGCCCATCGAGAGCGGCGCGAAACGGTGGCAGCAACGATCCTCGAGCGCCGCCAAGCCGCCGTCGGCGGTGCGGTAAAGCGCGATGGGCTGATCGATGATGGTGCGGGCGTGGATGGAGCCCGGCGGGAACTCGGGCAACCAGCCGGCGACGTACCAGGCATTGCGGACCCACATGGTTTCCTCCGGGCGGTGTTTTGCCTGAAGGATAGCACCAAGAGCGGCCGGATTTCGACCGCGACGACTTTGACCGCGACGAGGCTACTGCCTTTTCGGCAGCTTGCTCATCTCCGCAATGATCGCCCGGTCGATCACCGTGAACAGGTAGGCGTCGGGCGCCAAGGTACAGCCGCCGCGCACGAGATAGGCGACCTGCGCCCCTTGAGGACCGTCAGGGATCGTCACACCGTGATAGCGCGACGCGTGCTCGGCGAGGAAAATCGCCAGCGTCTTGCGCGCCTCGGGCTGCATGGCATGCGCTTCCTTGCAGGTGATGTAGGCCGCCTGGTCGAAGTTGGTGGGCGGCGTCTGCGCCTGGGCGGCAGTCGTGACGAGCAGAAGCGCGCCGGCGGTTACGAAGGATTTGGCGATCATCTTGGAACTCTCTGTTGGTTTGTCACTGGACCGCGTTGCCGACGATGTAGCCCGCCGCGCCGCCGATCAGGCCGGCGCCGACCACCGTGCCGAAGCTGCCACCGGCCACCAGGCCGATGCCGCTGCCCAAGGCCGCGCCGGTGAGCGCCCCCTTCTGGCCGGGTGACATGTTCTCGCAGCCGCCGAGTAAGCCCGTCGCAACGAGCAGCATAAGGATCTTGGTTCTCATCATCTCACTCTCCCGCTACATCGCCTATCAAGGCGTCACATCCGCTTTCTCCCAACCCTTCTCCGGGTTGAAGCTGGCGATCGCCGGCGCCAGCAGACGCGTCTCGGGTCCGAGATCGCGCTGATAGACGACGCCGTCGTGGTTGACCATGAAGGTCATGATGCCCGTCTCTCCGTAATGGCCCGGCCAAGCGATGGCAGCGAAGCTCAACATGCGGCCATTCACCAGATAGTCGAGCGCGCCGCCCGGCGCCGCCGGCCCCTGGGCGTAGAGCAGGCGGAAATTGTAGCCGTAATGGCCGCCCGGGGCGATGCCGTCGTCCTGCGCGTTGGCGACCAGCTCGCCCAGCGGGCTCTCGGGCTCGCCAGGCACGGCCGGCCAATAGAGTCCGTCCTTCTTTCCCGGCAGGCTCTTCAGCCGGCGGGCATAGACCGGCGAGCCGGCCTTCATCGGATCCATCACCGCATATTCGCGCTGCGCGTCGACGATGGCCAGCAGGGTCTGGATGGCGCCCAGCTCGTCGCGACCGATCTCGCGCGCGCCCAGCTCGTCGATGCCGGCCTCGGAATCGAAGCGCCATTCCGCGCCGTCCTTGACGATGGGGATCGGCAGGGTCCAGCCGGTCTTGCCGACCTCGACGGTGGCCTTGTCGCCGTCGATCGTGACCTTGTGGCTATCGTCCCAGGCCGCGAGATAGAGCGCGCGCTCGCGGCCGAAATCGCGCTCGCGGTTGGGCACGAAGACGCGCCACCACTCGCCCAGCATGGCCGCGACCGCCTTGTCGTCGTCCTTGCGCACCGCCTCGGTGAGCGCCGTCGCCGCCGCGTCGGCCGTCGGGAAGCCCTGCGTCTTGCCCGCCTGCTGCGCTGCCGCGCGGGCGGCGAGTGCCGCCACGAGCACGGGCGCCAGGAGTCCCCGTCGAAGCACCAACCCGCTCATCGCCGGCCTCCATGTCCACCGCCATGGCCGCCGCCGCCGTGTCCACCACCTCCGCCTCTGGGATGATAACTGGCATGGTGCGCGTAGGCGTGTCCGCGGGCGGATTCGCGCTGCACCTCGTGGCCATGGTTGACGCCGTGGAAGGCGCTGCGGTGCACGCCGCCGTGGTTCTCGTTGCCGCGCCAATCATTGCCGCGCAATCCGTCGCGCCGGCCTTCGTCGCCGCGGTTCTGGTTATCCCGGTTCTCGTTGCCCCGCTCGGTTCGCGGCCCCTCGGTGCCGCGCCCGTCATTGCCGCGTCCGTCGTTCGGCCGGCTGCCCTGGTCGCGGTGCTCGCCAGCACCCTGCAATCCGCTGGTGCGCGGTTCGCTGTCGATCTTGCCGCGGAAGGCCTGGCGCTGGGCAGCATCGGGATGATGCTGGTCGTAACGCTCGCGGCTGGCCCGATCGCGATAGGGCACGCCGTGGCGATGCGCCGGATCATGGTTCCAGCGGCCGTCGTGGTAGTAGTTGCGGTTGAAATTGTTGGTGATGTTGGTCGCCCGATCGACGTTGATCGTGGTGTAGCTGTTGCCGCGCCCCCAGCCGCCCCAACCGCCCCAGCCGCCCCAGCCCCAACCGCCGCCCCAGCCACCACCCCAGCTCCAGCCGCCGAAGAACGCGCCGCCGACCGCAAAGCCCAGGCCCCAGCTGAAGCCGCCAACCCAGCCGCCGCCATAGTAGCCACCCCAGCCGTAGTCGGTCGGCGGGAAGTAGGACGGCGGATAGTCGGGATAGGGCCACGAGCCATAGGCCCAGTTCGGGTTGTAGACCGGCACGTAGACCGTGTCCGGATTGGTCGGCTGGATGACGATCGCCGGCGGCGTGCCGGCCGGCGCGCCGGCGCTCGCCGGTTGCTGCGTCACGGTCTGCTGCGGCGTGGTCTCGAGGTTGCCGGCCGCTTGCGCCTGGGCGCGCAGGCGCTGGATGGAGGCCGCCACGTCGGACTGCTGGGCGATCATCGCGTCGCCGATCTTCTGGGTCCAATCGAGCTTGCTGTTCATCATCGCCAGGACCTGCGGGAAGGCCACCAGCGACGTCACGCTGACGTCCCAGCCCTTGTCCTTGACCGCGGCCAGGGCGGCGGCGCCCTTGAGGCTGGGATTGTCCTTCGACCAGCGGGCCGCCTCGACCACCTCGAGCGGATAGCTCGCCGCCATCAGGATCTGCGCCAGAAGATCGTCGGGATAGAGGGCGATCGGCGCCAGCAACTGGTCGAGCTGCGCGGCCGTGAACGGCGGGGGGCCCGGAGCGGCGCTTGTCGATGCGGTCGACGCTGGCGCCGCGCCTGATGTCGTACTTGGCGTCGTGGCGGGTGGCGTTGCCGGCGTCGTGTTGGGGGGAGTGCCCGGCGCGGTGGTCTGCGCCTGCAACGTGCGCATCGGTCCCAATGCCAATGCCGCCGTCGATATCACCACCAAGTCCCGTCGTTTCATATTTTGGCCGCTTCCACCAAGTCTCCCCAGACCGCTGGGCGGCACACTAGCGGCGGATACTCGGGTCCGTCCAGCACGCGACGCCGATCACACCAGACGATAGACCTCGACCGGTTCGTCATGCCCCTTGACTTGGCGCAGCGTCGACGTGAGCGGACCGATGCCAAGCGAGTCGCGATCCTTGACCGCGGCCAGCGTGTCGCCGCTCACCAGCACGACCATCTCCTCGCCATCCTTCATGAACTCCTTGCCGAGTTGCTCGAAACGCTGGGCGATGTTCACCGTGTCGCCGACCACCGTGAAGTTGACCCTGCCGGGCGCGCCAATATTGCCCACCACCACCGGGCCGGAATGCAGCCCGATGCGCACGCGGATCACAGGCTGGCCGGCGGCGCGGCGGATCGCATTGTCCTCACGGATCACCCGGGCAATGGCCAACGCCGCGCGAACCGCATGGTCGGCGTGATCGTCCATCCGCGACAAGCCGCCCCACACTGCCATGACGGAGTCGCCGATGTATTTGTCGATCACGCCCTGCTCGTGGTCGATGCAGGCACCGAGCAGGGCGAAATGGTGGTTGAGCAGGTCCGCCGTCTCCTGCTCGGGCAGGTCCTCGGCTTGGGGCGTGAATTCGACGATGTCGCTGAACATCACCGTCACGTTGCGCCGGCGCGAGCGCACCGCGTCCTCGCCGAGCTCCATCAGACGGAAGACCAGGCGATGGGGCACGTAGGCACCGAACCATTTCAGCGCGCCGCGTGCCTTGTCGAGGCTATGGCCGGCATCGTCGATCTCGCGCAGCCGCGAGCGGCGATGAAACGGCCGGTCAAACTCCAGGCGCTCGATCGATTCGGCGGCCGAGGTGATGGTGCGGATAGACCGCGCCATGCTGAGCCCGATCAGGAGCGCCAGCAACGCGGCGACCGCAAGCGTCGCCGCGCCGACGATGGCGCCGTTGGTCAGTCGGTCGAGATCGCCAGTCGCGTCCTCGATCGGGAAATACTGGCCGACCAGCCAAGGCTCGCTCTGGCTGCTGTAATGGCGCAGCTCGCGATAGACGAACACCCAGCGTCGTCCCTCGGCTTCGACGACGTGACCGAGATTGCCCAGCGCGTGATCGATCTGCGCATTGCGCACCGGCGGGTTCCAGATGCTGGCCAGCACGGGATCGTCGACTTCCTTGATGGTGGGCAGCGGCCGTTCTTCCGAGAGGCCAAGGCCGCGCGGATCGATAAGCCGGCGGTGAGCCAGCACCTTGTCGTGGTCGACCAGGATGAAGTAGCGGCCATTGCCGCCCTGTCCCGTGTCGGCGATCAGGTATGAAAGATCGCCGACGGCGACGGTGGCGAGCAGGCCGCCGATGAAGGCGTCGTCGAGGCGTCGCACCGGAGTGCGCACGTTGAGCACGAGCTGCTGCTGCGGGTGACTCCAGAAAGGAGCGCCCCAAAAAGTGTTGTGCGCGGTCTGCAGCTCACGGAACTGCGCGAGACCTCGCGGCACGTCGACGAGAGAGATAGTATCGCGGGTGACCTTGCCGTCGGGATAACGGATGACCCGCTCCATCTTGAGGTCGAAGGTGGCGAAGCCAGCGCTGGAGATCGCCGGCACTTTGGTCATCATCACCCACAGCGCCTCGCGCATATCGACGGGCGAATTGATATCGAGCCGGCCGTGTGCGGCGAGCGCCGCGATCAGCTCGAGATGTTCGGCGACTGGGTCCAGCCGGCTTCTGACCAGGGCGACCTGCTCGGCGACGACGCGCGCGGCCCGGTCGACCAGCAGCCGTTCGGCAGTGCCGGTGGCGCCGGCCAGCACGACGATGTAGGCGATGCCGGAAATCAGCGCGAGGGAAACGAACGCCAGCGCCAGCGCCGCGATCAGCGGCACCCGGAAGGGTCGCCGCGGCAGAGCCGCGACGACGGTGGGTGCGTCAGGAATTGTACTCAAGCCGAAACATCATATGACCTGCGCCAACCCGATGCGAAAGGTCCCTCGCAGCGGTCGGTCGTCACATTCCGGTGTCGCCGACGGCGAAAATCAAGCGGCCGCGCGGATACCAGCCTGCCAGATCTTGCCGTCGACGTGGCCCTCGAACTGCTTGAAGTTCGCCTCGAAGCGCCCGACCACGTCGCGCGCGGCGCTGTCGTAGGCCTTCTTGTCCTTCCAGGTGTTCTTCGGATTCAGCACCTCGCCCGGCACGTCCGGACAGGCGCTGGGCACCTGCATGCCGAAATGCGGATCGGTCGAACTGGCGATCGAGGCCAGCCTGCCGTCGAGCGCGGCGCGCACCATGGCGCGGGTGTGGCGGATCGACATGCGCTCGCCGACGCCGAAAGCGCCGCCCGACCAGCCGGTGTTGACCAGCCAGCATCTCACGTGCTGGCGCGCCATCTTCTCGCCCAGCATCTTGGCATAGACCGTCGGATGGCGCGGCATGAACGGCGCGCCGAAGCAGGTCGAGAAGGTGGCCTGCGGCTCGGTCACGCCTTTCTCGGTGCCGGCCACGCGCGAGGTGTAGCCCGACAGGAAGTGATACATCGCCTGCTCGGGGGTGAGCTGCGAGATCGGCGGCAGCACGCCGAAGGCGTCGGCCGTCAGCATGACGATGTTCTGAGGCGTGCCGGCGATGCCCGACGCCGAAGCATTGGGAATGAACTCCAGCGGATAACAGGCGCGCGTGTTCTCGGTATGCCGGCCGTCATCGAGATCGAGGCCGCCGGTCGCCGGGTCGATCACGACGTTCTCCAGCACCGTGCCGAAGCGTTCGGTGGTGGCGTAGATCTCGGGTTCGGCCTCGCGGCTCAACTTGATGACCTTGGCGTAGCAGCCGCCCTCGAAGTTGAAGAGGCTGCTTTCGCCCCAGCCGTGCTCGTCGTCGCCCAGCAGGGTACGCGACGGATCGGCCGACAACGTGGTTTTCCCGGTGCCGCTCAGACCAAAGAAGATCGCCACGTCGCCTTTCGGCCCGACATTGGCCGAGGCGTGCATGGGCAGCACGTTCCGGTCGGGCAGCAGGTAGTTCAGGATGGTGAACACCGATTTCTTGATCTCGCCCGCGTACCAGGTGCCGCAGATCGCCACGACCCTGTCGGTGAAATTGACCAGGACGGCGCAATCCGACGCGGTGCCGTCGAGCTTCGGATCGGCCTGGAAGCCCGGCAGGTTCAGGATCGTGAACTCCGGCTTGAAGCCTTCCAGCTCCTCGCGTCGGGGCCGCAGGAACATGTTGCGGGCAAAGAGGTTGTGCCAGGCGGTCTCGGTGATGACGCGTACGCCGATCCGGTGCGCGGGGTCGGCGCCGGCCCAGCAGTCGCGGGCGAACAGCTCGCGGCGCTGGGCGTAGCCCAGCATGCGGTTGTAGAGCGCGCGATAGCGTTCGGGCGTGATCGGCTTGTTGGTCTTGCCCCAGTCGATGCGGCCCTTGCTTGCCGCATCCTCGACAAAGAACTTGTCGTTGGGCGAGCGGCCGGTATGCACGCCGGTGCGCACCACGAACGCGCCGCCGTCGGCGACGGCGCCCTCACCGCGCCGGATCGCTTCCTCGTAGAGTGCGGGAACCGGCAGGTTCCAATGAACGTTGCTTAGGTTCTTCAACCCGAGCGATTCAATTCCGAATTTGGGGACGACGAAGCCCGCCTGTTGCACAGCGTTTCTCCTGCTCTTGCTTTGTTCGGCTGATCTCGAGAGACGTATGGACCAATGCGCCTGTTTCAACCCTATGCGCTACTGGGGCGGCTATGGGGTGGCAAGGCCTTGCGACAGTTAGTGTTGAGGAACATGTGAATCTGATCTCGCAACTGCGAACAGGATGCCGCGCCGCGGAATCACGCGGTTCGCGCTTTGGCCGCCAGCGAGACCAGTACCTTTCGTGCCTCGTCGGCGGCGCTCAAGGGCGCGTCGAAGGCAAGCCGGGCGACCCGGCCGGCCTGCCTGAGATCAATGCCCTCGGCGTCGATGCCGGTCATCCGCCAGTCGCTGCCGGCGAGGCCGAGCAGCTTGCCGGCATAAAGCTGGACGGCGTCGGCATGGTCCTCGTTCATATGGCTCACGATCGCTTCCTCGCTTTCGGCCAATCCGGCGGGAGCGGGCACCGCCAATTCGGCAGCACTCAGCCAACGTATCTTGCCGAAGCCGGCCACCAGGTGGGCGCGCTCCACGGCGAACCGGTAGAAATTGAAATCCTTGAAGCCGGCATACATCCCGGCATCCGGATGGCGGGCGAGAAAGCGGCGAGCCAAGCGCTTGTCGGCGGTGCGCTCGGCGCGCCCGAGCAGGGTGACCCGTGGACCGGTCAGGGGCTGCTCGAGACCTTGCGTGCCGTCGAACAGCAACGAGACCCGGCCGTCGGCCGCGATGGCCTTGGTATGTTCCGCAAGATCGCTCAGCAGCAGGATCGGCGACAGGTCATGGTCGACCGCCACCAGGACCAGCGAGGCGTAGGGCCAGGCCCCGTTTTCCGCCGGCAGGGCGGTGGCCAGGGCGGCGCGATCCAGTCCACGGACCAGGTCGCGCACGGCGCGAGGCATGTCGTCGGTCATTTTTCGAGGTCAAAAACGCCTTAATTCATCCTTAGCGATGGCAGATCGGGGCAGCGGCGGCAACGGCCCGGTCTGTGTTACCATTGCCCGCTGCCCGCCCCGTGAGGAGAAGCCAAGCCGTGCGCAAAAACATCGCCCTTGTCGACGACGACCGCAACATCCTCACGTCGGTGTCGATGCTGCTCGAAGCCGAGGGCTTCCAGATCAAGACCTATAATGACGGCGCCTCGGCGCTGGAGGGCCTCGCCCAGTCACCGCCCGACCTCGGCATCTTCGACATCAAGATGCCGCGCATGGACGGCATGGAGCTCCTGAACCGCATCCGCAAGACGCACCAGTTCCCGGTGATCTTCCTCACCTCGAAGGACGAGGAGATCGACGAGGTGCTGGGCCTGCGCATGGGCGCTGACGACTTCATCAGGAAGCCGTTCTCCCAGCGCCTGTTGCTGGAACGCATCCGCGCCGTGCTGCGCCGCGCCGACACCAGCGCCCCCAAGGGCGAGGGCCAGGCCGAGCGCATCGTGCGCGGCGAGCTGGTGCTCGATCCCAGCCGCCACCAGTGCACCTGGAAGGGCAAGGAAGTGCACCTCACGGTCACCGAGTTCCTGCTCCTGAAGTCGCTGGCCGAGCGGCCGGGCCACGTGAAGAACCGCGACCAGCTGATGGACGCCGCCTACGGCGAGACGATCTACGTCGACGACCGCACCATCGACAGCCACATCAAGCGGGTGCGCCGCAAGTTCCGCGAGGTCGACGGCGAGTTCGAGCAGATCGAAACGCTCTATGGCATCGGATACCGATACCGCGACTCCTGAGCCCGGCCGGCGCCGGTTCGGACTGCACGGCCTGGGTTCGCGGATCGCCGCGGCGTTCGGCCGCCGCGGCGCCGCGGCTCTGCCGACGCGGCCTGCCGAATCGCCATCGCTGCTGCGCCGGCGCCGCAGCGCCACGCGACGCCATTCGCCGCTCACCCGTCGCATCCTGCTGCTCAACATCGTGCCGGTTGCGCTGTTGACGCTGGGCGCGGTCTATCTCAGCGACTACGAGGAAGAACTGATCGACACCGAGCTCGCCTCGCTCGCTGTGCAGGGCGAGATGGTGGCGGCGGGTATCGGCGAGGTCGCGGTGGCGGGCGGCGAGACCACGGTCAACCGCCTGGATGCCGACGCGGCGCGCCAGCTCCTTACCCGGCTGGTCCGCCCGACCGGCGTGCGCGCCCGGCTTTTCAGCGAGACCGGCGAACTTCTGGGCGATTCGGCGGTTCTGGGCGAGGCCGGCCGTATCCATGTATTCCCGCTGCCGCCGCCGGAGGAGCCCGTCACCGTCGAGCCCGAGCTCGGCGAACGAATCGGCGACTGGCTCGCCCGCCAGCTGTCACGCGCCGACCGCTTCCCCGAATATGTCGACCGCGCCTCGCCCACGGTGCGCGACTTCCCTGAGGCGGCGAGCGCGCTGCGCGGCTTCAACGCCTCGGCCGTTCGGATGGCCTCCGATGGCCGGCTGATCCTGAGCGCGGCCGTGCCGGTGCAGCGCTACAAGCAGGTGCTGGGCGCGCTGATGCTGACGCGCGACAACCGCGCCATCGCCGCCTCGCTGCGCGAGGTGCGCTACGACATGATGGTGATTGCCGCCGCTGCGCTTGGCATCACGGTGCTGCTGTCGCTCTACCTCGCCGGCACCATCACCCAGCCGATCGTGCGGCTGGCGCGTGCCGCCGACGAGGTCAGGCTGGCGCGCGAGAGCAGGCCGGAGATCCCCGACCTCGGCAAGCGCGGCGACGAGATCGGCGACCTCAACGACGCGCTGCGCTCGATGACCGACGCGCTGTGGCAGCGTATCAACACCATCGAGAGCTTCGCCGCCGACGTGGCGCACGAGCTCAAGAATCCGCTGACCTCGCTCAGGTCGGCGATCGAGATGGCGGCGCGGCCCAATCTCGACCCCGACCGGCGGGAAAAGCTGATGGTCATCGTGATGGATGACATCAACCGGCTGAACCGGCTGATCTCCGACATCTCGGACGCCTCGCGGCTCGATGCCGAGCTGATGCGCGGCGAGGTCAAGCCGGTCGACTTGAACGCGCTTCTGAGCGACATGGTGCGCCACTACGCCGTCACCGCCTCGCAGAAGTCGGGCGTCGAGGTCGAGTACCGGCTCGCCGCCAATCCGCCCTTCGCCGCGCACGGCCATGACGGCCGTTACGGCCAGGTGTTCCGCAACGTCATCGACAACGCGCTGTCGTTCAGCCCGCGCGGCTCGCGCATCGTGGTTGAGCTGAGCCGCGAGCCGCGCGGCGGCCCGTTCGTCGTCACCATCGACGACGAGGGCCACGGCATCCCCGACGAGAACCTCGAATCGATCTTCCAGCGTTTCTATTCGGAACGCCCGACCGAGCATTTCGGCCAGCATTCGGGGCTGGGCCTGTCGATCTGCCGGCAGATCATGGAGACCTACGGCGGCTCGATCACGGCCACCAACCGCCGTGCTGTAGACGGTCGTCTGCTGGGCGCGCGCTTCACCATCCGCGTGCCGGCCGCCACCGGCAAGTGATGCCCGCGTGACGGTGCTGGTGCATGCGACATGCGTGGCGTTTCGTGCGCGCGGCCGGGGTTGGCGCGCCGTCCTGCTGCGCGGGCCTTCTGGTGCGGGCAAGTCCGACTTGGCGCTGCGCCTGATCGAGATGGGCGGCAGGCTGGTGGCCGATGATCAGATCGAGCTTGACCGCCGGGGAAAATCCGTCATCGCCACCTCGCCCGCCCGGATCGCCGGCCTGATCGAGGTGCGCGGCGTGGGCATCGTGAAACTAGCCCGTGACCAACTGGTGGCGCGTGCGCCGGTGGTTCTGCTGGTCGATCTGGCGCCGCCGGAACGCATCGAACGCCTGCCCGAACCGGCGCGCGAAGCGCTGCTGGGCGTCGCTCTGCCGGTGTTGATGTTGGCGCCATTCGAGGCCTCCGCCTCTGCGAAGTTGAGCCTTGCCTTGATGCGAATCGCGGTCGCATGATCGGCATGGCTTCCGCCATGCCCGACAGCCCGACCCCCTCTGCCCCGATCGGCGCCCCGGCCGCCGCCCGCGACATGCGACGGCCGTTCGTCGTGGTTACGGGGTTGTCCGGCGCCGGCCGCATCACCGCGCTGCATGCCCTGGACGACATGGGCTACGTCGCGGTCGACAACATTCCGCTGCCCTTGCTCGGCGACCTGATGCGCTCGACCGCCGGCAATCCCGGCGAGATGGCGGCGCCCCTCGCCTTCGGCGTCGACACCCGCACCTACGGCTTCGATCCGCATGAGCTGGTGCGGCACGTCCAGAGGCTGCGCGCGCGTTCCGACATCAGGGCGCGCCTGCTGTTCCTCGAATGTGAAACCGAAACGCTGCAGCGCCGCTACACCGAATCGCGCCGGCCGCATCCGTTGGCGCCCGACCGTCCGGTGACGGACGGCATCATCGAAGAACGTCGCCAAATCGGCTGGATGCGCGATTCGGCTGACGTGGTGATCGACACCTCGGCGCTCTCGCCGCACGAATTCAAGCAACTTCTCGGCGGCCACTTTGCGCTCGGCCGCACCAACGGCACGCGGCTTTCGGTGATGTCCTTCTCCTACCGGCGTGGCCTGCCGCGCGAGGCCGATCTCGTGTTCGACGTCCGGTTCCTCAAGAACCCGCACTACGAAGCGACACTGAAGCCGCTCACCGGCCGCGCCCCGGCGGTTGCCGCCTATGTCGCCAGCGACCCCGGCTACCGGCCGTTCCTCGACGGGCTCAAGGGTCTGGTTGGGCCTCTGCTGCCGCGTTTTGACGCAGAGGGAAAAAGCTATTTGACCATTGCCATTGGCTGCACCGGCGGTCGTCACCGCTCCGTGGCGGTGGCCGAGGAGCTGGCGGACTGGTTGCGCGGCGCGGGCCGCTCCGTCACTCTCTCCCACCGGGACGCCGAAGCAGCCGGGGGGGTTGTTGGCGCAGGGGCAGAGCGAACGACATGATTGGTATCGTACTGGTTACCCACGGCAATCTGGCGCGTGAATTCCTGGCCGCGCTCGAACATGTCGTCGGTCCACAGCAATGCGTCTCGACGGTGTGCATCGGCGCCGACGACGACATGGAAAAGCGGCGCACTGAGATACTCGAAAGCGTGCGAGCTTGCGACAAGGGCGATGGCGTGATCGTGCTGACCGACATGTTCGGCGGCACGCCGTCCAATCTTGCGATCTCGATCATGGAGCAGGCGCGCATCGAGGTGCTGGCCGGCGTCAACCTGCCGATGCTGGTGAAGCTCGCTTCGGTGCGCAACCGGCCGATTGCCGAGGCCGTGCGCATGGCCCAGGAAGCCGGCCGCAAGTACATCACCGTCGCCTCGCGCATCCTGGCCAAGGAAGCTTCGTGAGCGACGCCGCGTCGCAAGGCGCGGATGCCGGCATCGGCGCACTCCGCCGCACCCTCTCGATTGCCAACAAGCGCGGCCTGCATGCCCGCGCCGCCGCCAAGTTCGTGCGCACCGCCGGCCAGTTCGATTCGACCATCCGCGTCAGCTTCAAGGGCCAGGAAGTCTCCGGCCTCTCCATCATGGGCCTGATGATGCTGGCCGCCGGCATCGGCAGCGAGATCGAGCTCTCTTGCTCGGGCCGCCAAGCCGTCGAAGCGATGGCAGCGCTATCGGCGCTGGTCGAGAGCAAGTTCGGCGAGGATT
>DASZJU010000399.1:0-7201 GCA_035947815.1 Reyranella sp. | reverse complement strand
GGTGCTGACCAGCTTCAAGACCGAGCTCGAGGCGTTCACCATACCGCCGTCGTTCCTGTTCTTCGAATGGACGACCGAGAACTACGCCACGGTGCAGAGCCGCAGCGACTATTTCCTTCACGCCCTGAACTCCGTGATCATCGCCGGCGGATCGACCGTGATCGCGGCCCTGATCGCGGTGCCGGCGGCGTGGTCGATGGCCTTCGCGCCCACCAAGCGGACCAAGGACATCCTGCTCTGGATGCTGTCGACCAAGATGATGCCCGCCGTCGGCGTGCTCGTGCCGATCTACCTGCTGTTCAAGAATCTCGGCCTGCTCGATACGCGCAGCGGCCTGGTGGCCATCCTCTGTCTCGGCAACCTGCCGATCGTCGTCTGGATGCTCTTCACCTACTTCAAGGAAATCCCGCGCGACATCCTCGAGGCGGCGCGCATGGATGGGGCGACCATCCGGCGCGAGCTCGTCTATGTGCTGCTGCCGATGGCCATTCCCGGCATCGCCTCGACGCTGCTGTTGAACCTGATCCTGGCGTGGAACGAGGCGTTCTGGACGCTCAACCTGTCGACCTCGAAGGCGGCGCCGCTCACGGTGTTCATCGCCTCCTACTCCAGTCCCGAGGGCCTGTTCTGGGCGAAGCTGTCGGCGGCGTCGACCATGGCGATCGCGCCGATCCTCGTTCTCGGCTGGTTCTGCCAGCGTCAGCTCGTGCGCGGGTTGACCTTCGGCGCCGTCAAATAAGGGCGAAACGACATGGGCCAGATCACGCTCCAGGGAGTCCACAAGTCCTTCGGACAGCTCGACATCATCAAGGATGCCAATCTCGACATCGAGGATGGGTCCTTCGTGGTCTTCGTCGGTCCCTCGGGCTGCGGCAAGACCACCTTGCTGCGGCTGATCGCCGGCCTCGAGGATGTGACCGGCGGGCAGATCCTGATCGACGGCCAGAACGTGGTGAACGTGCCGCCGGCCAAGCGCGGCCTGTCGATGGTCTTCCAGTCCTACGCGCTCTATCCGCATATGAGCGTGCGCGGCAACATCGCCTTTGGCCTCAAGATGGCGGGCCTGCCGCGCCCGGAAATCAACCGCAAGGTGGAAGCCGCGGCGGCGACGCTCAACCTCACGCCCTATCTCGACCGCAAGCCGCGCGAGCTCTCCGGCGGGCAGCGCCAGCGGGTGGCGATCGGGCGCGCCATCGTGCGCGAACCCAAGGCTTTCCTGTTCGACGAGCCTCTCAGCAACCTCGACGCGGCGCTCCGCGTGCAGATGCGCATGGAAGTCACCCGGCTGCAGAAGCAGCTGGCGACGACCGCCGTCTACGTCACCCATGACCAGGTCGAGGCCATGACCATGGCCGACCGCATCGTGGTGCTGAACGCCGGCCGGGTCGAGCAGTATGGCTCGCCGCTGGAACTGTACGAGCGGCCGGCCAACCTGTTCGTCGCGGGCTTCATTGGCTCGCCCAAGATGAATTTCGTCTCCGGTCCGCCGGCCAGCCAGCACGGCGCCGCCACCATCGGCATCCGGCCCGAGCATCTGCGCATCGCGCCCGCGGCAGAGGGAGCAGGCGAGGGCTGGCCGGGCACGGTGTCGGTCGCCGAGCATCTCGGCAGCGACACCTTCCTCTACGTCGATGCCGGCGCGTTGGGATTGCTCACGGTGCGCGGCATCGGCGAGATCCATCTCAGGGGCGGCGATCGCGTGCGGCTGTCGCCCGATCCCGCCCGGCTGCATCGCTTCGACAAGGACGGAATGGCGATCCGCCAGTGAGCGGTGGCGATCGATAGCGGGAAGGCGCGTATGTATCTCGAGAAGTTCAAGCTGGACGGTCGCACGGCCGTCGTGACGGGCGGCGGGCAGGGCATTGGCCTCGCCTGCGCGGAGGCGTTGGGCGAGGCGGGCGCCCGGATCGTCATCGCCGATCGCGACCCCGCGATGGCCGAAGCGTCCTCGGCCGCACTCAAGGCCAAGGGCTGCGCCACCGAAGCCGTCACCATGGACGTCACCGATTCGGCGCGCGTCTCCGAGGTCGCGGCCGAGCTCGCCCGGCGGCACGGCAAGGTCGACATCCTGGTCAACAACGCCGGCATTGCCAGGAGCGAAACGCCGGCGGAAAAGGTCGCCGACGAGCACTGGCTGAACGTGGTCGACGTCAACCTCAACGGCACCTTCTGGTGCTGCCGCGCCTTCGGTCGCCACATGCTCGACGCCGGGTCGGGCGCCATCGTCAATATCGGCTCGATGTCGGGCTTCATCGTCAACAAGCCGCAGGAGCAAAGCTATTACAACGCCTCCAAGGCCGCGGTGCACCATCTCACCAGGTCGCTCGCCGCCGAATGGGGCGCTCGCGGCGTCCGGGTCAATGCCGTGGCGCCGACCTATATCGAGACTCCCCTGAACGCTTTCGTCCGCAACAATCCGCCGATGTACCAGGCCTGGATCGGCGGCACGCCGATGGCCCGCATGGGCCAGGTCGACGAAGTGGCGTCCGTCGTGCTGTTCCTGGCGTCGGACGCGGCCAGCCTGATGACCGGCAGCGTGGTCCTCGTCGATGGCGGCTATACTTGCTGGTAGGCTCGGTGCCGAGTTGATACGGGCTCTCGCCTATGAAGAGTTCCGTCGTCTCGACCGAGGCCCGCAGGGCCGAGTGGAGAGACCTTCTCTCCACGATAATCGGCTTATCGTTGAGAGAAGGTCTCTCCACTCCGCGCTTCGCGCTCCGGTCGAGACGACGGAGGCGATAGCTCTGGAATTAAGGCGGGATCCTCATGAAGCAAGCCTTCATCGGCGTCGACGTTGGGACATCGAGTGCCCGGGCCGGCGTGTTCGACGAACGGGGCGCGCTGCTGGCGACCGCCCGCCATCCCATCACGGTCTGGCACGAGGCGGGTAACGTCGTCGAGCAATCGTCGTCCGAGATCTGGTCGGCCTGCGCCGCGGCGGTGCGGACCGCGATGTCCGAGGCCGGCCTGCCGCCGTCGGCCGTCGCCGGCATGGGCTTCGATGCAACCTGCTCGCTGGTGGTGCTCGATGCCGGCGCCAACGCGCTCACCGTCAGCCCGTCCGGCGAGGCACGCCGCAACGTGATCGTCTGGATGGATCATCGCGCCATGGCCGAAGCCCGCGCCGTCAACGACACCGGCGACGATGTGCTGCGCTATGTCGGCGGCTCGATCTCGCCGGAAATGGAGATTCCCAAGCTGCTCTGGCTCAAGCGGCACCTGCCGTCGACCTACGATGGCGCCGGCCATTTTTTCGATCTCGCCGACTTTCTCTCGTTCAAGGCCACCGGGTCTGTGGCGCGCTCGATGTGCACGCTGACCTGCAAGTGGAACTTTCTCGCCCACGAGGGGCGTTGGAGCCGGCGCTACCTCGATCGCGTGGGGCTGGGCGACCTGGCGCTGGGCGACTACGCGCGGATCGGGCAGCAGATCGCCGCACCTGGAACTGCGTTGGGCGCAGGCCTGTCGACATCCGCCGCCCACGAGCTCGGGCTAATCGAGGGCACGCCGGTCGGCGCGTCGCTGATCGACGCCCATGCCGGCGGCGTCGGCACGATCGGCGGGCGGACCAAATCCGGTGGCCCGGTCGAGGTCTGCAAGCGGCTCGCCTACATCATGGGAACCTCGGCCTGCATCATGGCGACGACGGCCGAGCCGTGCTTCGTGCCCGGCGTGTGGGGGCCCTACTACTCGGGCATGGTGCCCGGGCTCTGGCTGAACGAGGGCGGCCAGTCCGCGGCCGGGGCCGCGATCGATCATCTGATTGGATCGCACCCCGCCTACAAACAGGCCGTCGAGGCCGCGCGCGCCGCAGGCCTCGAGGTGCTGGACTATCTCGAGCGGCGCGTGGTGTCGCGCTTCGCTCATCCCGGCGACGCGGCGCGGCTGGCGCGCGACATCCACGTGCTGCCCGAATTTTTGGGCAATCGCTCGCCCTATGCCGATCCGGATTCGCGCGCCATCGTCTCGGGCCTCGATCTCGACGTCGATATCGGCGCCATGGAACGGCTGTTCGTCGCCGGCCTGTGCGGCCTGGCCTATGGCCTGGCCGACGTCGTCGACGCCTTGCGCGCGCAGGGTGTCGAGAGCGAGTTGATGGTGATCAGCGGCGGCGCCGCGCGCAGCGCCCTGGTGCGCCAGATCATGACGGACACTACCGGCCTCACCGTTGCTTTGCCCGAGACCCAGGAGCCGGTGCTGCTGGGCGCCGCAATGCTGGGCGCCGTCGCCGGCAAGGTCTACGGATCGATCGGCGAGGCCATGACGTCGATGTCGTCGATCGGCTGGTCGAGCGAGCCGACCGGAACCGACGTGGCGGACTTCCACCAAGCCAAGCGGCGCGTCTACCGGCTGATGCGCCAGCTCGACCACGCGAGCCGCGGCGCCATGCGGGACGCCGGCGGCGACTGCCGCTCCTGAAGCGGGAGGTGAGGTGACCATGATGCTGAGCTGCGGCGATGCCCTGGTCGACTTCCTGCCGGTGACGGCGGTGGATGGGCGCGACGCGCTGGTGCCGGCGGTCGGCGGATCCTGCCTCAACGTCGCCGTCGGCATGGCGCGGCTCGGGGCCCCGGCGGGATTCGTCGGCGGCATTTCGACCGATCTCTTCGGCCGCATGATCGCCGATCACGCCCTGGCGTCCGAGGTCGATCTGCGCTTTGCGACGCGGAGCGACCACCAGACCACGCTGGCCTTCGTGCGCACCGTCGCCGGCGAGCCGCGCTACGCCTTCTATGACGAAGGCACGGCGTCGCGGAACTGGACCTATCGCAGCGGCGCGCTGCCGTTCGACAGGATCGAGGCGATCCATGTCGGCTCGACGACCCTCGTCGACGACCGGGCGGCGGCCCAGGCCTTCGCCCTGGTGCAGGAGGCGCGCCGGTCGGTCACCATCTCTTTCGATCCGAACTGTCGCCCCAACCTGGTGGGCGACAAGCGCCGCTATGTCGAGCGCATGGCGGCCTTCGCCCACGCCGCGCACATCGTCCGCATGTCCGACGTCGACTTCGAGTATCTCTACGGCGACGAGGACCCGGCGCGCCGGGCGGCGGCCCTGCTCGCGGCGGGTGCCAGCCTGGTGATCGTCACGCGCGGCGCGCAGGGGGCCGAGGCCTGGCACAAACGGGCGGGATCTGTGGTGGTGGAGGCGCCGGTGGGCCCGGTGGTGGACACGATCGGCGCCGGCGACAGCTTTCAGGCCGCGCTTTTGTTCGCCCTGCAGGCCATGGATCGAAGCAGTGCATGCGCCCTGGCCGAGATAACTGCCGACGAGCTTCGTCGCGCTCTGTCTTTCGCCGCCCGCTGCGCGGCCATCACCTGCAGCCGTCCCGGCGCCGACCCGCCGCGCCGCGCCGAGATTGCGGCCGACTTCGCCCGCTTCCTGGCCAACCGCCCGTCCTGAGAGCCTGTGGCGCGGATGCGGGACCGTCTCTATGGTCCGCGCCAGCACGCTCACGACCCGGAGTTCGATCTTTGCTCGACGCCCAACCATTAGATGATCGGCCGCCTGAAGGTTTCCTGCGCATCGATTTCGACCGCGGCCGGCCCGATCCCACCTTCAACAGCCATGTCGGCAACCTCTATGCGAAGCGCGGCGGGAAGGGCACGCGCGACGAATTCGTCGTGGGCTTCCGCGTGCACAAGCACATGTGCAATCCGGCGGGCGGCCTGCATGGCGGCATGATGATGACCGTGGCCGACCTTGTCGGCACGATGGGCGGCGGCACGGTCGTCGGCCTGCGCAAGTTCCTGCCGACCGTCAGCATGACCTTCGACTTCGTGGCCCCGGCCAAGGTCGGCGACTGGGTCGAGGGCCGGGCCGAGGTCGTGCGCCAGACGCGCTCGCTGCTGTTTACCAACATCTATCTCACGGTGGGCGAGGAGAAGTTCCTGCGGGCCTCGCAGATCGCCAAGATCCCGGCGGGCGATGGCCTCGCTTTCGGCAAGGCGCGCCTCGATCGAGGCGAAGCCGGTTCTTCCCCATCTCCGCCGCGGTAGCGCCGATGCCGGCCGCGACGTCGCGCTCCGGATTGACCGGTCGTCTTCCCGCCCTCCTTCCGCGGGGATCTGGCCATCAGTTCGTCTTCTACGGCGATTCCTGTTCCGGTATTGCGGGCGCTGCCCACGAGAAGACCTTCGCCTCGGTCAACGCCATTGTGCGCCGCCTCGAACCGCGGCCGGAATTCGTCGCCTTCCTGGGCGACGAGATTGCTGGTCTGACGGCCGACCCTGGCGAGCTCAAGGCACAGTGGCGGCACTGGCTGGAGCGGGAGATGGCCTGGCTCGACCGTCAGGCGATTCCGCTATGGAACGCGACCAGCAACCATACGACCTACGACGAGATGAGCGAGGCGGTGTTTCGCGAGATGCTCGGCCATCCGCGCAACGGGCCGCGCGGACAGGAAGGCCTGTCCTACTGGGTGCGGCGGGAAGATCTGCTTCTTGTCTTTGTCCATACGGCGTGGACGGGCCTTGGCGGCGAGGGCCATGTCGAAACGGCGTGGTTGCAGGACGTGCTGCGCCGCCATGCCGACGCGCGCCACAAGCTGGTCCTCGGCCATCACCCCGTGCATCCCATCAACGGCTTCTCTGGTCCCTATCAGAGAGAGGTCGGCCCCGAGCACGCTGGTGCGTTCTGGGATGTCCTCGTCGAAGGCGGCGTGTTCGCCTACCTGTGCAGTCACATCCTTGCCTTTGACGTGCAGGTCCATAGGGGCGTGCTGCAGGTATGCACCGCCGGCGCCGGAACGGCGCATCGCATGCCCGAGGGCATTGAATACCTGCACTGTGTTCAGGGTGCGCTCGATGCCGACGGGTTGCGGTATCAGGTGCTCGACGCCGAAGGCCTGGTGCGAGAACGCCTGTCCTGGCCGCTCCGTCTGCCGGATGTCGCGCGATGGCGAGTGCTGCCCGCCGGGGAAGGAGAAGCGCTTCTTGCGGGCGGGCCTCAGCCGGACTGGATCGTCGCGTTGCGCTTTGTCGGTCGAGCGGCGCCGGCGGGCGATGGTTCTGCGCAAACGCTGCTATCGGCGTTTCGACCAGGTCTGCCGGCACCGCTATGGATCGGCCTGCGCGGGGTCGAGCAGCGGTTGACCGTGATTGTTGGTCCCGAGCCGCGCCGCAGCCCGCATTACTGGCATGGACCGGCCGTTCAGCCTGCTGCGCCGTTCGACATCCGCCTCATCATCCATACCGGCATGGG
>DASZJU010000398.1:0-7812 GCA_035947815.1 Reyranella sp. | reverse complement strand
CGGTGACGGCGTGGTGTTGACCCACGGGTTGAGCGACGGCAGGTCGATATTGTCGTTGGCATACATGACGTCCAGCCGACGGTAGATCTGCACCCAGCTGCCGCCCGCCTGTCCGCCCTTGGCCGACTTGTTGATCTCCGCGGGGTCGGTGTACTTGGCGTGGAACTTCTTGAGGTAGTGTGCCGGCCGGAACAGGAAGAGCGGGGCGGCGCGCGCCTGGCTTTCGATGAAGTAGGGGTTGGGCTTGTCCCAGCTGTACTTGATGGTGCGCTCGTTGATGATCTCGACCTTGGGCGGCTGGCCGTCGACCAGAAGCTCGACCGAGGGGCCGGAGGGCGAAAGCTCCTTGTTGTTTGCGACATCCTCCCAGAAGAAGCGGAAATCCTCGGTGGTGAACGGATGACCGTCCGACCATTTATGGCCGGCGCGCAGCTTGAAGGTGAATTCCCGGCCGTCCTTGGCCTCGTAGCTCTCGAGGATGTCGGGATGCAATTTGAACTGGTCGTCGTACACGATCAGGCGCGTGTAGCTGTAGATCGTCATCAGGCGCGTATCGCGGGCGCTCGCCACCAGCATGTTGAGCTGGCCGCCCGGCTGGCCGGGGCCATCGCCGCCGGCGAATTTACGCACGATCCACGGCGGATTTGGAATGCGCTCGGCGACCGGCGGCAGCGCACCTGACTTCACCTGCTCGGCGAACATCGGGGTTTCCTGCAGGGTCGGCAGCGGGTCGGCCGCGCGGGCGGGGCCGCAGAACACGCTGAATAGCAAGCCCTGGGTGAAAACGCGTCGCTTCATACTTCGCCTGCCCTGTTACTCGGCCTTTGCGCCGGATATTTTTACGAGCTCGGCCCAACGGCCGGAATCATTGCGGATGAAATCGTCGAACGCCGTCACCGTCAATGGCGTAGGCTCAACGCCAACTTGGCGCAGGCGCTGCACAAAGTCGCGGTCGGTGAGTGCCTTATTTATTTCACTATTCAGTCGTTGCAGAACCGGTGCGGGCGTGCCGGCCGGCGCCACGACCGACATCCAAGGTCGCAGGTCGAGGCCGGGGAAGAACTCGGTGAGTGTCGGGACGTCCGGCAGCGTCGGGTCACGGGTGCTGCCGGTCACGGCGAGGGCCTTGAGCTTGCCGGCGGCGATCTGGCTCAGCGCCACGGTGGCGTCGAGAAACATGAAGTCGAACCGCCCCTCGACGAGGTCGACCACGGCCTTGGTCGAGCCGAGATAGGGTACATGCAGCGCCTGGAAGCTCTCGCGCGAGCGGATCAATTCGACCAGCAGATGGTGTGCCGTGCCGGCTCCCGGCGAGCCGTAGGTGTAGGCGCCGGGCTTGCTGCGCAGCAGGGTGACCAGTTCCCGCGGATTGCCGACCGGCAGGTCGGGCCGGCAGACCAGGATCAGCGTGACATTGCCCAGCATCGCCACGCCGGCAAAGTCGGTGAAGGCGATCAGCGGCTTGGTGTAGAGCGCCGGCGAGATGCAGAGGGTGGTGACGGTGGCGAGTAGCAGCGTGTAGCCGTCGGGTGGCTGCTTGGCGACATAGGCGGCGCCAAGCTGAGTGGCCGCGCCCGCCTTGTTGTCGACGATCACCGGTTGGCCGAAGGCCGCATTGAGCCGCTCGCCGATCAGCCGGCCCAAAACGTCGGTCAGCGCACCCGGTGGATAGGGCACGACGATCTTGAGGGGTTGATTGGGCCACGCGGCCTGGGCCTGCAACGCGCCTGGCGCCAGCAACGCACCCAGGCCGAGCAGGGCGCGGCGTCTGGGAAAGGCCACGTCAGTAGCGATCGAAGGCGCGCTTGGGTCCGGGCCGGGTGCCCTCGGCGATGGCGGGTTTGGTGGTGCCGTTGGCGGACACGCTGTCAGGCGTGTAAGCGCCGCTGACACCCATCGGCCTGTCGCCCTTCACCGTCACGCGCTCCATGGTGCGACGCGCCGGATAGTAGTCGTGGGCGGCGTAGTGCTGGACCGAGCGGTTGTCCCACATCACCAGCGTATTGGGCTTCCACTTAACGCGCAGCTGATACTCGGGGATGGTGGCCTGGCGATAGAGAAAGTGCAGCAGCGTGTCGCTCTCGTCGGTCTTGAGATCCTTGATGCGCACGCAGAACTGCTGGTTGACGTAAAGAACCCTTCGTCCCGAGACCGGATGGACGCGCACCACGGGATGCCACGGATTGGGAAAATCGTCCTCGAGCTTGCGTAGCTTGGCGCGGTCGCTGTGCGCGAACAGCGGCCGCCATGGCTTGAAGTCGTGCAATGCCTCCATGCCGTGGATGTGCTGCTTCATCCGCTCGGAGAGGCCGCGATAGGCGGCACTCATGCTGGCGAACAGCGTGTCGCCGCCGACCTCCGGCACGGTCTTGCCGCGCAGGATGGTGGCCAGTGGCGGCATCTCGCGGAAGGTCTCGTCGACATGCCAGATGTCGGTCAGCGCCGGCGGATTTTTGTCGGAATAGTCGAGGATGATGACTTCCGGCTTGTCGGCGAGGTTGGGTGAGAAGGGATGGATCGAGAGCTCACCGAACAGGGCGCCGAAGGCCATCTGCTGGTCGACCGTGATGTCCTGGTCACGCAACACGATCACTTCGCACTGGACCAACGCGTCGTGGACGACCTTGAACTGCGCGGCGCTGAGCGGCCGGCGGAGGTCCACGCCTTCGATCTCGGCGCCGATGAAGCCGTTGATGGGTTTTACGCGGATTTCCGCCGTAGCGCTCTTGCGTATCGCCGCCGCCCCTCCAACAGATTGGCCTGGCATGCTTCCTCCGATATTCGTTGGATCGAGCCTAGCGCCAATGGCCGCTTTGCGGAATGGCCCTCGCGTTGACGTGACGCGATGGACGCGCAAGAACCGGCTTGTGTTCAAGAGGCGGGGGGACCATGGCGAGCGGCCTGGAGAGCGAATTCGCGACGCTGCACGAGATCGTCAAGGCGGCGAAGATCCGTCTCAGCCCCAATATCTGGGACTACCTGATCGGCGGCACCGAGACCGAGACGACGCTGCGGCGCAACCGCATGGCGCTCGATTCGATTGCCTTCAAGCCGCGCGTGCTGCGCAACGTCTCGACCATCGATCCGTCGTCGGAGATCTTCGGCCGCAAGATCCGCCTGCCGGTGATGCTAGCGCCGGTCGGCTCGCTCGAATCCTTCGAGCCTGGCGGCGGCATCACCGTCGCCAAGGGGGCGGGCGCGGGTAACGTAACGATGCTCATAAGCTCGGTGACGACGCTCAAGCTGGAGGACATCGTCAAGGGCGGCGGCGGCCCCAAGATCTACCAGCTCTATGTGCGGGGCGACGATGCCTGGGTGGCCGATCGCGTGAAGCAGGCGATGGATGCGGGCTACGACGCCTTCTGCATCACCGTCGACACCCAGGTCTATTCCCGGCGGGAGCGCGACATCGCCAAGCGTTTCGCGAAGCCATGGCGCACCGCGGCCACGGGCCAGGACCATCAGGCGGCGTTCTCCTGGGAAAACTTCAAGCGCGTGAAGGACAAGTATCCCGACGTGAAGTTCATGCTGAAAGGCATCGGCACGGCCGAGGACGCCGAGATCGCCTGCCAGCACGGCGTGTGGGGCGTCTATTGCTCAAACCACGGCGGCCGCCAGCTCGACCATGGCCGCGGCTCGGCGGCCGTCCTGCCGGAGGTGATCGACGCGGTGAAGGGGCGCGCCAAGATCGTGGTCGACGGCTCGTTCAGCCGCGGCAGCGACATCGTGAAGGCGATCTGCCTCGGCGCCGACTGGGTCGGCATGGGCCGGCTCTATTGCTACGGCCTGGCCGCTGCCGGCGCCGCCGGCATCGAGCGCGTGATCGAGCTTCTGGAGGAGGAGATGAAGGAGGTGATGGGCCTTCTCGGCGTCACCAGCCTGAAGCAGCTCGACAAGAGCTATATCGCCGCGGCCACGCCGACCAACCTGCCCGGCGTGCACAGCGCCTTCCCGCTGCTCAATCTGGAAGACCAGGGCTACTGATCGCTGGGGGCGCGCCACTCCAGTGGCGTGTCATTGTCTTTTCTGCGCTGTGCGGGCTCTCGCGCTTGATTACAAGCGCTGCCGCCCGCCAGAGGTTAGCGCTTCGCGCTAACCTCTCCCCACAAACGGCATCTTGGTCGCCATCACCGTCATGAACTGCACGTTGGCATCGAGCGGCAGGCTGTCCATGTAGACGATGGCGTTGGCCACCGCGCTCACGTCCATGCGCGGCTCGGCCACCGTCGTTCCGTTGGGCTGCAGGACGCCCTTGGTCATACGCTCGGTCATCGGCGTGATGGCATTGCCGATGTCGATCTGGCCGCAGGCGATGTCGTAGGCGCGGCCGTCGAGCGAGGTCGACTTGGTGAGGCCGGTAATGGCGTGCTTGGTCGAGGTGTAGGCGACCGAGAACGGCCTGGGCGCATGGGCCGAGATCGAGCCGTTGTTGATGATCCGCCCGCCGCGCGGCTTCTGGTCCTTCATGATCTTCATGGCTTCCTGGGTGCACAGGAACGGGCCGGTGAGGTTGGCCGCGACCACGCCCAGCCAGGTCTCGTAGGGCAGCTCCTCGAGCGGCACCGGCGGCGCGCCGCCGCCGGCATTGTTGAACACCAGGTCGAGGCGGCCGTGCGCCGCCTTCACCTTGGCGAACAGCGCCACGATGTCGTCCCGCTTGGTGACGTCGGTCGGCACCGGCATCGCGTTGGGCGCGTTGTTGCCGGCCAGCTTGGCGGTCTCGTCCAGCGCCTCCTTGCGCCGGCCCGCCAGGGCCACCTTGTAGCCGGCCTGTAGAAGGGCGAGCGCCGAGGCTCGGCCGATGCCGCTGCCCGCGCCGGTGACGATTGCGATCTTTCCGCTCATGGCTTCGTTCCTCCTCGAACGAACGGACCCTATCAGACCGCGAGGGTTTTTAGGTAGGCCCGCCAGCCGCCCAGCGCGGTGATATCGCGTGCCCCCGCGGTCGCGTGGCTTTCGCACAGGAAGCCCGTCACATCGGAGCCGTCGGCCAGGCTGACGGTGCCCAGTCCCAGTGGCGCCGGGATCTTGCGCAGGAAGGCGCCGACCGCGGCGGCCGGCAGGCTCCACACTTCCAGCTCGATGGCGCCGCCATTCTCGCTCGCCCGCACAAGGCCGGGCCGGTGCGGCGGGCCGCCGGGCAGGGCATACAAGCGGTAGTGCGGTGCCGTCTTGACCTCGCTCTCGAGCCTGCCGCCCAGTTCGACGAGCTGGCAGTTCAGCGGCAGTCCGCTCATATGCGCGCCAACCACGGCGATCGCCACCCGATCCTCGATCGCCACGGGATCGGCGTCGGTTGGCGGCAAGCGGCTCGTGGTCTTGCCGAGCGGCAGCGGCATGGCGCGCTGCCAACGCGCGCCGAAGGCGAGCAGGGCGCGCTCGGCATGCGGCTGGCCGATCAGGCTGATGCCGAAGGGCAGGCCGTCGGGCCGGAAGCCCGCGGGCAAAGCGAGCGCCGCGAGGCCGAAGAAATTCACGAAGTTGGTGTAGTGGCCGAGATTGATATTGTAGCGCATCGGCTCGCGCTCGATGTCGGCCGTGCGATAGATCGTGCCCGCGGTCGGCAGCACGAGGAAGGCGAGGTCCTTGCTCTCAGCCTCGGCACGCGCCTTGAAAGCGGCGAGCTTGTACTGGCCCTCGAAGGCATCGACGGCGCTGTACTTGCGGCCGCGCAGGATGATCTCGCGCGTGGCCGGCCAGATGTCGGCCTCGCGGGCGCCTTCGATGAACGCGCCGACCGCGGCCGTCCGCTCGGCCACCCACGGCCCGCTATAGAGCAACTGGGCGGCGCCGAGAAAGGGCGCGTAGTCGATCTCGACCGGCGTGCCGCCCATGGCCTTGAGGCGCCCGATCGCCTGCGCGTAGAGCGCCGCATAGGCCTCGTCGCCGAAGAACTCGGCATCCCGGGCGGCCAGCACGCCGAAGCGGAAATCCTCGCCGATCGCCGGCGTCGCGCGCGGCTCGGCCAGAACCTTCAGCACCGCGTCGGCGTCGGCGCAGGACAGGGCGAACACCGACATGCAGTCGAGCGATCGGCAGGCCGGCACCGAGCCCTCGTTGCTTAAAAGGCCGAGTGTCGGCTTCAAGCCGACGATGTTGTTGAAGGCGGCAGGCACGCGGCCCGAGCCCGCCGTATCGGTGCCGAGCGCGAAGCTCACCAGCCCCGCCGCGACGGCGACGGCCGAGCCGGAGCTCGAGCCACCCGGAATGAACGACGCATCGAACGGGTTGCGCGACACGCCGTAGGGCGAGCGCACGCCCACCAGGCCGGTCGCGAACTGGTCGAGGTTGGCCTTGCCGACGACGACGGCGCCGGCCTCGACCAGGCGCCGCACCACCTCGGCCGACTTCTGCGGCTGGTAGGCGAAGCCGGGACAGGCGGCGGTGGTCGCAAGGCCTAAAACATCGATATTGTCCTTCACCGCGAAGGGCACGCCGTAGAGCGGCAGGCGCGCGATGTCGCCACGCCGCGCGTCGAGCTTGGCCGCCTCGGCTCTGAGCGCCGCGTCGGGCACGCGCGATATCCAGACGTTGTCGTCGCCGGACTGGGCGATGCGCTTCAGCACCTCTTCGACCACCTGCCGCACGTCGAGCGTGCCGGCGCAGTAGGCGCTGCGCAGGGCGTGGAGGCCGAGATCGAGAAGCGCGGTCATGCTGTGGTTGTAGACAAGCGGCGTCGCAAAATCAGCCGTCACATGCGCGCGGGCTTTGGCACGGGGTTTGCCCGGCGGATCCATGCATCCGCTCTTGCGTCCAACCCGTCCGGCACGGCAGGTTGCCTGTCACTTCGCCTGAGAGGGGAGACAGACGTGGCTGACGAGAAGCCTGACATTGCACGCCTGGTCGATGAAGCGGCCAAGGCGATCGGCCTGCCGATCGCGCCGGAATACCGAGCCAACGTGCTCGTGAACTATGAGCGCTCGCTGGCGATTGCCCAGCCGCTGCTCGAGGTCGAGCTCGACGACGAGTTGACGCCGGCGCCAGTGTTCCGGCCATGAGCGACCCGCTCTCCAAGCAGGCGACCGCGTCGGACATCGCCCGCGCCGTGATGAGCGGCAGGGCCAAGGCCGTTTCCGTGGTCGAGGCGGCCCTGACACGCATCGAGACCAGCGAGGCCAGGATCAACGCCTTCACCGACGTGCTGGCTGAGCGGGCGAGGAAGCGTGCCGCCGAGATCGATTCCGGCCGGCATCGCGGGCCGCTCATGGGTGTGCCGTTCGCGGTCAAGAACCTGTTCGACATAAAGGGCCTGCCGACGCGTGCCGGCTCCAAGATCAATCTCGACGGACCCAAGGCCGAGCGCGACGGCGCGCTGGTGCGCAAGCTCGAGGCGGCGGGCGCCATCCTGCTGGGCGGCCTCAACATGGGCGAGTACGCCTACGACTTCACCGGCGAGAACGCCCATTACGGGCCCTCGCGCAACCCGCACGATCCGACGCGTATGACCGGCGGCTCGTCGGGCGGTTCCGGCGCCGCCGTCGCCGCGGGCGAAGTGCCACTGGCGCTGGGCTCCGACACCAACGGCTCGATCCGCGTGCCGTCCTCGCTGTGCGGCCTGTTCGGCCTGAAGCCGACCTATGGAAGGCTGAGCCGCGCCGGCTCCTTTCCCTTCGTCGATGCCTTCGATCACCTGGGGCCAATCGCGCGCTCAGTCGAGGATCTCGCTCTGTCGTTCGATGCCATGCAGGGCTGGGATCCCGACGACCCGGTGTGCACCGACCGGCCGTCCGAGCCGACCTTGACGGAGCTGAACGAAGGGATCGGCAGGCTGCGCATCGCCGTCGCCGGCGATTATTTCGCCCAGGGCGCCGA
>DASZJU010000397.1:0-10309 GCA_035947815.1 Reyranella sp. | reverse complement strand
GGCCGCAACAGCGACAACGAGCTGATCAAGAAGCTGATGAAGTGGGCGCCCTCCATCCGTCTCGAGGACGGCATGGAGAAGACCTACAAGTGGATCCACGACGAGATGACCTCGGGCAAAGCCTCGGTCGTCAATGCCCTGCCGCGCGCCGTCGCGGCGCAATAGGCGAGTGGCTTTCTCCTCCTCCCCTCGTTCATACGAGGGGAGGTGCCCGCGCAGCGGGCGGAGGGGTCATGACCCCTTCGGCCTTCGGCCACCTCCCCACTTCATGGGGAGGAATTGAAATCCAACCTAGCGCCCGACGCGGCTCACCTGCTGGTTGCCGCGCAACAGACCGTCGAAATACTCGATCGTCCTGGCGAGGCCCTGTTCGAGCGGGACCTTCGGCTCCCATTTGAGCTTCTCGCGCGCCAAGGTGATGTCAGGACAGCGCTGCAGGGGATCGTCGACCGGCAGCGGCCGGGCCTGAACGAGCTTCGACTTGCCGTTCACCAGCTTCAGGATCTTCTCAGCGAGCTGCCGGATCGGCATCTCGACCGGGTTGCCGAGATTGACCGGTCCGGTGAAATCGTCCGGCGTGTGGTCCATCAGGCGCAGCCAGCCATCGATCAGGTCGTCGACATAGCAGAAGGCCCGGGTCTGCATGCCGTCGCCGTAGATCGTGATGTCCTCGCCCTTGAGCGCCTGGACGATGAAGTTCGACACCACGCGCCCATCGTTGGGATGCATGCGTGGCCCGTAGGTGTTGAAGATGCGCGCTACCTTGATGCGCAGCCTGTGCTGGCGCCAGTAGTCGAAGAACAGCGTCTCGGCGCAGCGCTTGCCCTCGTCGTAGCAGGCGCGCGGCCCCAGCGGATTGACGTTGCCGCGATAGCCCTCGACCTGCGGATGCACCGTCGGATCGCCGTAGACCTCGCTGGTCGAGGCCTGGAAGATCTTGGCGCGCGTGCGCTTGGCCAGCCCCAGCATGTTGATGGCGCCATGCACGCTGGTCTTGGTGGTCTGCACCGGATCGTGCTGGTAGTGGATCGGCGAGGCCGGGCAGGCGAGGTTGTAGATCTCGTCGACCTCGACATAGAGCGGGAACGTCACGTCGTGGCGCATCAGCTCGAAGCGCGGGTTGTCCAGGCAGCTCATGACGTTCTGCTTGCTGCCGGTGAAGTAGTTGTCGACACACAGCACGTCATTGCCGGCCGCCAGAAGACGCTCGCACAGGTGAGAACCCAGGAAGCCTGCGCCACCCGTGACCAATATCCTCTTGCTCATGATCCCCCTGAAAACCCGCCCACGTTCGGCGGCCGACACTAGGCTATCGAATTCTTGAAATCACTCCAAAAGCACCAAAGGATGCCGCCGCCTGGCACCCCTTGGCGCAGGCCAAGATCGCAAGAGGAAGCGTTCGACGGGCAAGATCCTGCAGCGCGAACTGCGCAAGCCCTAGTGGGGCGACAAGCAACGCCAAGTGAACTGAGGGCAGCAAATAAGATCAGCACAACGGAGGCCGGCGACCACGACATGGGTCGCCGGTCTCCCTATGGCCGGATCAGCCTAGTGACGAGCGCCCGAGCTGTGGCCCGTCGTGGCAGTGCGAGTCACCGCCTGACGCGGCGCAGCCGGCGCGGTCGGCGTGTAGGCCGCCTGCTGCATACGCCCGCCACCACCCCAGTTGCGCGCGTTCGTGGGCTGCGTGCCGGTGGTCGGCGCGGTGTTCGACGCTTGCTGACCCTGCTGACCACGCCAGCCGCCGTTGCCCCAGTTGTGCGTACCGTTGGTCTGCGGGGTGCCGCTGGTCGGCGTTGTGCCGCCGGCCTGCGGCTGATGCCAGCCGTTGTTGCCCCAGTTGTGCGAACCGTTGCCGGGCTGCGTGTTCGACGCAGTATGATCGTCGCGACGATTGCCGTCCCAGCCGTTATGCTCGCCGCGCGCCCAGCCTTCATGCTGGCCGTTGTTCCCGCCATCGCGATTGCGATCACCACCATGGTTCCATGCGTTGCGATCGCGATCCCCGCCGCGGTCCCCGCCATCGCGATTGCGATCACCATCATGGTTCCAGGCGTTGCGATCGCGATCCCCGCCGCGGTCCCCACCATCGCGATTGCGATCCCCGCCGTGGTTCCAAGCATCACGGTCACGGCCCCAACCATCGCGGCCACCCGAGCCATTGCCGTCGGCACGCTGGTTGTCGTGGCGCTCGTTATAGATGTCGCGGCTTTCGCGGTTCAGCATGCCATCGAGATGTTGGCGTTCCTGGGGCGTGACCCCGCCGTCGGCGCGCGCCCGGGCCTCGTAGCGCTCGATGCGCTGCTCGCCCTGCTCCAGGCGACGCGCTTCGCCACGCGTCAGCTGGCCGTCAGCTCTTCCTTGTTCGATGCGCTCCTGCTGGTTGGCCTCCCGCGCATCGATGCTGCCCATCGACTGCGCGGACGCGCCGCCCGCAGCGAGTAAGCCCGCCGACAGAACTGCGTAAGGGATAGTGCGGATTATGGACATCGTTCCCTCTCATCACGTTTCGACGGCAGATGTACCGCCTTGAGAATCGCTACGCCCACGCATTTCCAAACATCCCTCGAAATTGCCGCGCGTCGGCGTTAGAACCGCACGTCCGGTAAACGCCACAACAACGCCATGCCAATGTCCGAATTGCCAGAAAATCTAACGCCCGTTCGGCCCGCTCACGTCTTCGACGAAGGGCGCCTGGCCGACTACATGAAGGCCAACGTCGACGGATATCGCGGACCGATCCGCGTGCTGCAGTTCGAGGGCGGGCAGAGCAACCCAACCTTTCACGTTACTGACGGCGGCGGCGGCATGTACGTGCTGCGCAAGAAGCCGCCGGGCAAGCTCCTGCCTTCGGCGCACCAGGTTGATCGCGAATACCGCGTGATCAAGGCCTTGTCCGACCACAGCGACGTCCCCGTGCCCCAGCCCTATGCGCTGTGCTGTGACGATTCGGTGATCGGCACGATCTTCTACATCATGCAGTTCCTGCCCGGCCGTATCCTGACCGATCCGAAGATGCCCGGCATTGCGCCCGCCGATCGCCGCAAGATCTTCGATTCGATGAACGACGTGCTCGCCCGCATTCATAATGTCGACTATCGCGCTGTCGGTCTGGGCGACTACGGACGCGAGGGCCAATACATCCAGCGCCAGCTTGCCCGCTGGTCGAGCCAGTACGATCTCGCCCGCACCGAGCACATCGAATCGATGGAGGCACTGAAGCGCTGGCTGCCGGCCAACGTCCCACCGGGCGACGAGACGCGGATCAATCATGGCGACTACCGGCTCGGCAACGCCATCGTGCATCCGACCGAGCCGCGCATCATCGCCGTGCTCGACTGGGAGCTCAGCACGCTCGGCCATCCGCTGGCCGACCTCGGCTACAACTGCATGATGTACCATTTCGGCGAGGGCTTCGGCGCCTCGGGCGGCTATGCCGGCATGGATCTCAAGGCGTTCGGCCTTCCCACCGAGGCCGAATATCTCGCGGCCTATGCCCGGCGCACCGGCCGCAACGAGGTCCCGTCGTGGGACTTCTACCTCGCCTTCTCGCTGTTCCGGCTCGCCGCGATCGTGCAGGGCGTCTACAAGCGCGGCCTTGACGGCAATGCCTCGTCGGAAACCGCCACCCAGTACGGCAATCGCGCCAAGGCGATGGCCGATCTCGCCTGGTCTATCGTGGAGAAGCGGACTTAAAGCTTGGCTGCAGTCTCCATTCTGTCGTCCTGAGCGTAGCGAAGGACCTCATCGCCGCTTGCCAAGGGCATGAGATCCTTCGCTACGCTCAGGATGACAGAAGCCGGAGGTCTCACTTCCCTATTCGTCGGTCAAGGGCACCATCGAGGTGTCGTCACCGACCGGGCAGCCCTCGCTGTCGATCACGGCATTGGCGGGGTCGCGGTAACGCCCGATGTCCAATGGCGCCGAGTCGCTGGGCGCCCGCGGCGGCGGCGTGCGCAACGTCCATGATACAAGCCGCTTGATGACGCTGCCCAGCGCCTGGTCGAACGCCTCGACGACCTTGGGAATCTTGTCGCCGCGTGCCCGCACGCAGCGCTCGAACGACGCGACGCCGATGATCTGCCGGTCGGGCAAACGCACGAGCTTGGCGATGATGCGGACCCGGACGATGGGCGGCTTGCCGTAGTAGTAGAGCGCCTCGAAGTTGCGCAAGTCGGGTTGCAGCACGTAGTTGGCGCGAAGCTCGATCGATTCGCGAGATACCGCGACGATCTTGCGCGTGTTCTCGAACGAATCGACGATTCGCGTCTGCACCATCAGCGGTGCACGGTCGGTCCACGCGGCATTGGCATAGTAGTCCGACGACGTTGGCGTGAGCGCGATGGCGATGCGCCCGGTGCTGAGGTTGGCCGAGGCCGCCGGCGCGTCGACGGCGAGCTGCCAATAGACCGCGGGCAGGTCGGGATCGAACGTGCTCTTGGGCGTCACGGTATAGAGATCGATCGGGTCGTTCACGGCGCTGATCAACGCGCAACCGGAAAGCGACGCGGCTGCCGCCACCGAGACAGCCATGCGGCGGATCATTTGGGCGTATATCCCTGCTTGCCGCTGAAGACGAAGCCGGCCGGGTCGCGCTCGAGCCGGGTAGCGATGACATTCAGGTTGGCGGTGAGCTGGCGCAGCTCGCGAATGGTGAGCGACAGTTCGGTGAGGCCTGCCTCGGTGAACTGGCGGATGGGCGCCCTGTTGTCGGCGACCAGCTTGCTGAGCTGGTTTGCCGCGCCGTCGATGTTGGCGAACGCCTTGCGCGCGTCGACCAGCGCCTGGCTCAGCTCGCCCGGATCCTTGCCGGCCAGCGCCTTGCGCGTCGCCTCGTCCTGCGGCCCGACCTCCATGGCGATCAGGTTGAGCGTATCGGCCACGCCGTTCAGCTTGTCGAACGTCTTGCGGAATTCGGCGACGGCGCCCGGCAGATCGGCGAGCGTGGCCTGGATCGCGGCGTCCTGCTTGGCAAGCCCGGTGGTCGTCGTCGCGAGGTTGCGCAGCGTGTCGCTCACCGCACCGATATTGTCGGGGCTCAGCAGTTCGTTCAACCGGTCGACCGTCACCCCCGCCTTGGTCAGCAGCTCCTGGGCCGAGGTCGACGTCGCCTGCAGGAAGGACGCGCCCTCGCGGATTTCCGGATAAGGCGTCTGACCCAGCTTCCTCTTGGGCTTGACCTGGTCGACGTCCAGGCGCCCGACGATCTGGATGAAGGGCGCGCCGGCAATGAACGGCTTTTCGAAGACGGCGTAGGAACGCTCGCGAATGTCGATGTTCCAGTCGACGGCAACGGTGACCTCGATCTTTTCGGTCAGGCGCTCGCGCCCCGTCGAGCGCTGCGTGTCGGTGCGCGCAGTGAGCTGGATGCTGTGGACGCGGCCGACCCGTAAGCCGCGGTAGAACACCGGCGAATCGTTGGTCAGGCCCTGCACGTCACCCGAGAACAAGATGACGTAGTAGGCATAGGATGTCCGGTCGCCGGCGCGCAGCTTCCAGATGACGAATCCGGCAACGGCCGCGATGAACACGATCATCGCCGCGCCGACCAGCACATAGGGCGATTTTCTTTCCATCGGACGCCGCTTCTACTCCTTGTGGGCTGCCGCCCGCCCGCGCGGCCCGTGGAAATATTCCCGGACCCAGGGATGATCGTATTTCAGCAACTCTTCCATCGTACCTACCACAACGTGCTTGTCGAGCAGCACGGCGATCCGATCACAAGCCGCATAGAGGCTGTCCAAATCGTGTGTCACCATGAGAATGGTGAGGCCGAGGCTGTGGTTTAATCCTTTGACGAGTTCGTCGTAGTGGGCGGCGCCGATGGGGTCGAGGCCGGCGGTCGGCTCGTCCAGGAACAACAACTCTGGGTCGAGGGCGAGTGCCCGGGCGAGGCTGGCGCGCTTGCGCATGCCGCCGGAAAGCTCGGAAGGCTTCTTTTCGCCGGTATCCGGCGGCAGGCCGACCAGGGCGACCTTGAGGGCGGCGATGTCGCGCATGGTCTGCTCGTCCAGCCCGGCATGCTCACGGATCGGCACGATGATGTTTTCCGACACCGACAGCGAAGAGAACAAGGCGCCGTCCTGGAACTGCACGCCGGTGCGGCCCTGGATGTCGCGCTCGGCCTTGCCGTGCAGCTTGCTGATGTCTTTGCCCAGGATTTCGATGGTGCCCTTGGTCGCGTCGTTAAGGCCGATGATGGTGCGCAGCAGAACGGATTTGCCGGTCCCCGATCCACCCACAAGTCCGATAATCTCGCCACGAAATACGTCGAAATCGAGGTTGTCGTGGACGATGTTGTCGCCGAACTGCGTGCGCACGCCACGCAGCTTGAGCACGACGTCTCGGCCGTCGCTGTGGTCGACCAGTTGCCCGCCTTCCGGCTTTGCGCCTTCCGGCTTTGCAGCTTCCGGCTTTGCGCCTTCGAACTTTCTGTCTTCCGCCATCAGACGTTCGCCAGCAGGAAGATGACCGAGAATATCGCGTCGAGCACGATGACACAGAAGATCGATTCCACCACCGAGCGCGTCGTGAGCTGGCCGACGCTTTCGGCGCTGCCGTGGACCTGGAGACCCTCGAAGCAGCCGATCGTGGCGATCACGGCACCGAACACCGGCGCCTTGATCATGCCGGTGTAGAAGTGCCAGGGGCCCACCGTGTCGCGCAGCCGCTCGAAGAACTGCACGAAGGTGAAATCGAGGTAGAAGGTGCAGGCGACGGCGCCGCCCAGCAGGCCGGTCATGTCGCCCCAGAAAGCGAGCAGCGGCATCGAGATCACCAGGGCCACGATGCGCGGCAGGACCAGCCATTCGACGGGATTGAGCCCGATCGTGCGCATGGCATCGACTTCCTGGTTGACCTGCATGGTACCGATCTGGGCCGTGAAGGCGCTGCCGGAACGGCCCGCCACGATGATGGCCGTCAAGAGCACGCCCAGTTCACGGAACATGCCGATGCCGACCGCTTCCACCGTGAAGGTCTCGGCGCCGAACTGCCGGAGCTGCTGGACGCCCTGGTAGGCGATCACCACGCCGATCAGGAAGCACAGCACGCCCACGATCACCAGCGCCCGGACCCAGACCTCGTACATTTGGCGCACCACGGCGCTCGGCCGGAAGCGACGCGGCTCCAGGCAGGCCTCGACGAAGACAAAGAGGATCTCGCCGAAGAATTCGCAGAGATTGACGCCCTGGTGGTAGAGATTGACCGTGTTGTGCCCGACTTCCTCGAGCCAATGGGCAAACCAGTTGACGTGCTGCTCGGGCGGCGTCTCGCACATGTTCTTCTGCACGACTTCGAAAATGTCGGCATGAGCCTTTTGGGCAGTCTTGATCTCGGCGTCCGCGCCGCCACCGGCGAGCTCCAGGATTTCCAGTGCACCTGCCGTGTCGAGCTGCTTCACACCGCTTGCATCGACGGCACGCGCCGCTTTGGCGCTCCCCGCGGCCTGCCGCGCCTTATCCGCCTTCGCCCGGAAGCCGCGCAGGCTGAATACTGTCCACACGCCACCGACCTCGACGACGGGTTTTCCCGCGTTCACCGTGTAGCGAATGGTTGGTTCGGCGTCGGCCATTGGCGAGATTAGTCGTCACGACCGTTCGTGCTGTCAATGTCCCAAGCGCGTTGCCTCGCCACGCCGGCACTGGCACGATCCGGCACCGGAGGAGACGTGATGGGCAAGTGGCCGATCCTGGACAAGATCGAGATGATCGACGGTCCGATCGACGAGAAGACCTACGACCACGAGCTGGCGAAGCTGCAGCGCCGCCTGCTCGATTTGCAGGTCCAGCACCTGCGCAGCGGCGGCCGGGTCGTCATCGGCCTCGACGGCTGGGATGCCGCCGGCAAGGGCGGCCTCATTGAGCGCCTGGTCTCCGGCCTCGAGCCGAAATCCACGCATGTCTGGCGCATCGGCGCGCCGACGCCGGAAGAGCAGGGCCGTCATTATCTGTGGCGCTTCTGGCAGCGGCTGCCGCCACCGGGCAACTGGGCGATCTTCGACCGCACCTGGTACGGCCGCGTGCTGGTCGAGCGCATCGAGGGGCTGTGCAGCGTCGCGGCCTGGAAGCGGGCCTATCACGAGATCAACGAGTTCGAACACGAGCTCACCGATGACGGCGTGCGCATCGTCAAGATTCTCGTCCATGTCAGCGCCGAGGAGCAGAAGCGGCGCATGATCGATCGCTTGAGCAAGCCCCACAAGCGCTACAAGGTCGGGCTGGAGGACTTCCGCAACATCGCCAAGCGGCAGGAATATCTCAAGGCCTACGACGACATGCTCGAGCAGACCGACACCGACCATGCGCCGTGGCACGTCGTCGCCTCCGACGACAAGCTGCACGCCCGGCTCGCCGGCCTCAAGATCGTCGCCGAGGAAGTCGGCAAGGGCGTCGAGCTCACCGAGCAGACGCTCGATCCCGAGATCGCCGAGGCGGCGTTCAAACTGTGGGGCTGGAAGCCGGACGACGGCAAGAAGGCCAAGAAGAACGGCAAGAAGAACTAGAACACTCTTGTCTACAATAGTTCGGGTTTCACCGAACTATTGGCCATGGCCAGCTGGCCCATCGCAACCTAACTTCCCCCTCATGATCGAAATAAAACAGAGCGGGATATTTCCCGGCTGGTGGGTCGTGGCCGGCGCCTTCCTGTGCATGATGACGGGCTTTGCCGTCGCCTATTCGTTCGCGGCATTCTTCGGCGCGCTGGAGAGCGAGTTCGGCGCCCGCCGCGGCGAGACCTCGCTGGTCTTCTCGATCTCGGCCTTCCTCTACTTCCAGCTGGGTTTTCCCGCCGGCCTGATCGCCGACCGCATCGGCCCGCGCCGCGTGGTCACCGGCGGCCTGCTGTTGGTCGCCATCGGCCTCGTTGCCGCCGCGCAGGCGAGCAGCCTGTGGCAGGTCTATCTCGGCTACGGCCTCGGCGTCGGCGTGGGCGTGGGCCTCGCCTACGTGCCGAGCATCGCGGCAGTGCAGCGTTGGTTCGTGCGCCGTCGCGGCACCGCGAGCGGCATCGCCATCGCCGGCATCGGCGTGGGAACGCTGGTCGGGGCGCCGCTTGCGCACACGTTGATCGCAGACTTCGGCTGGCGCCAGACCTATCTCGTGCTGGCCGCCCTGACGATGGTGGGCGCGCTCGTGGCCGGCGCGCTGGTGCGGTCGGCGCCCGAGCGCTACGGCCTCACCCCCGACGGCGATCCGCCGCATCCCAGCGGCGTGAGCGCCATGCCCGCCGGACTCGGTCTGGGCGAGGCGGCGCGCTCCGGCCCGTTCTGGGCGATCTATGCCGGCGCGCTCCTGATGTCGTTCGGCCTGTTCGTGCCGTTCGTGCATCTTGCCCCCTATGCCCGCGATGTCGGTCTGGGCGAAGGCTTCGGCGTGCTGCTGATCGTCCTGCTGGGCGTCGGCAGCACCGTCGGCCGCTTCCTGTTCGCCAGCGTCACCGCCTGGATCGGCCGGCGGCTTTCCTTCGCACTGATGTATGTCGGCGCCGGCGCCATGCTGGTGATGTGGTCGCAGTCGACCAGCGCGCCCGCGCTCGTCGTCTTCGCCCTGGTGTTCGGCGCCTTTTATGGCGGCTTCGTCGCCATCGCGCCGTCGCTTGCCGCCGACTATTTCGGCGGCCGCGCGCTCGGCTCGATCATCGGCGCGCTCTACAGCGGCGTGGCCTTCGGCGCCCTGCTCGGCGCGCCGGTCGCGGGCTACGCCTTCGATCTCTTCGGGTCCTACACCGGCGTCATGCTGGCCGGCGCCGCACTTTGCCTGGTGTCCTTCGCCATCACGCTGATGACGCCGGAGCCGGCGCGCTGGCTGGCGGGCCGGAAACCGCGGCCCTGACGCCTTCGCCGAGGCGCGCGGCGATCCAGGGCAGCGCTTCCCGCATCGCCTCCTCGAAACGCCAGGGCGGATTGACGACGGCAAGCGCGCAGGCGGCGAGCTTGCCCGGCTCGGCCGCAGCCAGGTGCAATTCCAGGAGCAACGGCTTGAACGCCGCCAGCTCGCCCGCGAACACCGCGGCCTCGTCCTTGATCGGATACCAAAGCGCGTAGCAGCCGGTCGCGAAGCGTCGCACGCCCTGGCGGAGCGCGCGCAGCAGGCGCTCGAACTCGTCATCCGTCTCGAAGGGCGGATCGATCAGCACTAGGCCGCGGCGCTCGGGCGGCGGCAACCGCGCCTTCAGGACCTTGTAGCCGTCGGCTTGGCGCACCTCGACCGCACGGTCGCCGGCGAACTCGCGCTTGAGCGCCAGCGCCTCCGCCGGATGAAGCTCGCAAGCGGTGAAACGATCACCCGGCCGGAGCGCCATCCGAACC
>DASZJU010000396.1:0-1508 GCA_035947815.1 Reyranella sp. | reverse complement strand
GAACGAGGCAGTGGCAGGAGCTTACGATCATATGCGTCAGGCACTCGATTGCGCGCGCCAGCAAGGGGCGCTTTCCTGGGAGTTGCGCGCCGCCACCAGCGCTGCGCGACTACTGCGCGAACAGGATCGTCGGGGTGATGCAGTATCCATTCTTGAGCCAGTCTATGGAAGGTTTACCGAAGGATTCGACACGGCAGATCTGAAATCAGCAAAAGCACTGCTCGACTCTATGCGATAAGAGAGGCACCGGTGCCAGGCTTGGCCGCGGCTTTTCCTCACGCCCCCGGCGCATTGGCGGTTGTCCGGCGGGATTACTCGGCCGCTTGCCTGTGCCCCAGGCCCAGCGTCTGCCAGACGTCCCGCAGGGCCGCGACCAGCTGGGCCATGTCTTCGTCCGAATGCAGGGGAGTCGGCGTCAGCCGCAGGCGCTCCGTGCCGCGCGGCACCGTCGGGTAGTTGATGGGCTGCACGTAGATCGAATGGCGCCCCATCAGCAAGTCGCTCGCCTGCTTGCAGAGTGCCGCATCACCCACCGACACCGGCACGATATGCGTGACCGACGGCATGACGGGGAGGCCCGCGGCGCCGAGGCGTCGCTTCAGGGTGGCCGCGCGCTCCTGGTGGCGCACGCGCAGCTCGGGATGGGTCGTCACATAGCGGATGCTGGCTAAGGCCGCGCCGGCGATGGCCGGCGGCAGCGAGGTCGAGAAGATGAAGCCCGAGCCGCAGGAGCGGACGAAGTCGACCGTGGCCGCGGTCGAGGCGATGTAGCCGCCGACCACGCCGAACGCCTTGGCGAGCGTGCCCTGCACGATATCGACCTTGTGGAGCGCGCCGTCGCGCTCGGCCACGCCCGCGCCGCGTGCGCCATACATGCCAACGGCGTGTACTTCGTCGAGGTAGGTGAGGCCTTTGTAGCGATGGGCGAGGTCGCAGATCTCGCCGATCGGCGAGACGTCGCCGTCCATCGAGTAGACCGATTCGAAGGCGACGATCTTCGGTGTCTTGGGATCGGCAGCGGCGAGCAGCTGCTCGAGATGGCCGAGGTCGTTGTGGCGGAAGATCTTGCGCACCGCGCCCGAGTGCCGGATGCCGGCGATCATCGAGGCATGGTTGAAGGCGTCGGAGTAGAGCTCGCAACCCGGCAGCATGGCGCCCAGCGTCTGCAGGGTGGTCTCGTTGGCGACATAGCCCGAGGTGAAGACCAGGGCGGCCTCCTTGGCGTGCAGGCGGCCGAGCTCGTGCTCGAGCGCCACGTGCAGGGTGTTGGTGCCGGAGATGTTGCGCGTGCCGCCGGCGCCCGAGCCCTGGGCGGTGATCGCCGCCTGCATGGCCTCGAGCACCACGGGATGCTGGCCCATGGCGAGGTAGTCGTTGCTGCACCACACCGTGACGTCGCGCACCTTGCCGTCCTGATGGAAACGCGCGCGCGGGAAGGCGCCGACGATGCGCTCCAGTTCGGCGAACACGCGGTAGCGTCCCTCGTCGCGTAGGCGATCGAGGTGGCC
>DASZJU010000395.1:0-12701 GCA_035947815.1 Reyranella sp. | reverse complement strand
CAAACTGTAGTCGTCGAGCGGCAGCACATCGGGCCGGCCGAGATGGAACATCAGGAACATCTCGGCGCTCCAGCGGCCGATGCCGTGGATGGCGACCAGGCGCTCGACGATCTCGGCATCTTCCATGCGGCGGGCGGCGGCCAAGGTCGGGACTTCGCCGGCGGCGGTGCGGCGCGCGAGGTCGCGCAGCGACTTGAGCTTGGGCCGCGATATGCCGGCGCCACGGATCCTGGCATCGGACAGCGCCAGCAGACGCTCGGGCGTCAGGCCCGTCGAGCCGCGCGGGAAATGCCCGCACACGCGGCCGAAGATGGTGGCGGCTGCCTTGTTGGAGAGCTGCTGATAGACGATCGCTTCGGCCAGGGCCGCGAACACGCTGCGCGCCTTCTTGAGTTCCATGGCGAAGGGTCCGGCCTGGTCGATGATCCGCGCCAGCGCCGGGTCGGCGGCTTGTAAATGAGCAACGGCCTTGGCGGGTTCGAAGCCGAATTCGGCCATCGTTACTTCAACCGGTCGAACAGCGGCCCAGCGCCCACCGCCGACGCGCCCTCGATCTCCAGGATGCGCCGCTTGGTGGCGACGCCGCCATTGGCCGAGAAGCCGCCCATCTTGCCATCGGCGCCCAGCACGCGATGGCAGGGTACGATGATGGCGATAGGATTGCGGCCCAGCGCCTGGCCGACCTCGCGCGATTCGTGCGGCACGCCGAGCTTCCTGGCGATCTCGCCATAGGTCATGGTCTGGCCGGGCGGGATGGTGCGCGCCACCTCGTAGACCTTGCGATGAAAGTCGGGCGCCGCCTCGAGGTCGAGCGGAATGTCGCCGAGATCGACCGCCTCGCCCGCGAGCAACGCCAGGACGCGGTCGATGGCGCGTTGCACGCCGGCCGGCGGTGTCGTCTCGGTGGCGCCGGTCCAACGCCGCCGCAGGCGGGTCCGCGTTCCCTGGGCGGTGGACTCGGGCAACTGCAGGCCCGTGATGCCGCGCGGACCCCAAGCGATGCCGCAGGCGCCAATCGGCGTCTCGAAGATGGCGAAACCCTTTGCGTCGGTGGGGTCGGTCATGACGGCGCTACGGTCCACCTAACCGGACATCCCGTCAAGTGGGGAGGCTCACGCCGCCCGTTGCAGTCGCGCCAGTTCGCTTTCCATCAGCGCACGATAGGGGCCGCTGCGGCGCAACAGCTCTTCGGGTGAGCCGTCCTGGACCACGCGTCCGCGATCGAGGACGACGATGCGGTCGAAGCTGCGCAGGGTCGAGAGGCGGTGGGCGATGGCGATCACGGTGCGATCCCGCATCAGACGGTCGAGCGCCTGGCGGATCAATTCCTCCGATTCGCCGTCGAGCGAGGACGTCGCCTCGTCGAGCAGGACGATGGGCGAGTCCTTGAGTAGCGCCCGGGCGATGGCGATGCGCTGGCGCTGGCCGCCCGACAGACGGGTGCCGCGGTCGCCGACGACGGTAGCGAAACCGTCGGGCAGGGCCTCGATGAAGTCGCGGCAGCGCGCGGCCTCGGCCGCTGCCATCACCTCCGCGTCCGACGCCGCGGGCCGACCGTAGCGGATATTCTCGAGGATGGACCGGTGCAGCATGGAAATGTCCTGCGGCACGAAGGCGATGGCATGGCGCAAACTCTCCTGGGTGATGTGCGCAATGTCCTGGCCGTCGATCAGGATGCGTCCACGATCGACGTCGTGGAAGCGCTGCAGCAGCGCCAGCATGGTCGATTTGCCGCTGCCCGACGGGCCGACCAGCCCAGTGCGCCGGCCGGGCGCGATGGCGAGGCTGAAATCCTCGAACACCTTGCGGTTGCCGGGATAGGTGAAGGAGACGTTCTCGAACGAGACGCCCTTGCGCCGTGGCACCAATGGCACCGCCTTGGGGTGCTCGCGCAGGTCATGCGGCTGCAGCAGGGTGGCGATCGCTTCGGCCAGACGTGCCATATGCTGCGTGACGTCGACCAGCGCCACGGCGAGGTCGCGCGTGGCATGCAGCACGGTGAAACCCAGCGTGCAGACCAGCACGACATCGCCCGCGCTCGCCTGGCCGCGCTGCCACAAGACGATCGCCCAGGCGAGCACCGCCACCGTCAGGACGATGGTAATGGCCGCATGCAGCAGACGCAGCCCTTCCAGGTATTGCAGGCTACGGCGCCTGGCGCTCATCTCGTGGCCCACGGTGCGGTCGAAGCGGCTGTGCTCGCGGCCGATGGCGCCGAAGGTCCTGACCAGAGGCATGTTGCCGATGACGTCGGCCAGTTCGCCCTCGACCCGCGCCGCTCGATCGGCGAAGCCGTGGTGGAGCGGCGCCCCCCGAGCCGCCAGCCGGAACAACAACAACATGATGAAGGTTGAGATCGCCAGCAGCGCGGTCGCCATCGGCAGGCTGACGACGGCCAAATAGGCGATGGCGCCGACGGTCGCCGCGCAGGGCGGCAGGACGTTCCAGATGAAGAGGTTCTCGACCGCAAAGGCGGCGTTCGACGTCGCCGTCACGCGACCGGTCAGGGTCCCCGACAGGCGCTGGGCGAAATAGCTTGGCGCATGGCCCGTGAGGTGACGAAACAGCTCGCTGCGCAGGTCACCGGTAACGCCGACGAAGGCATGGCTAGCGATCCAGCCAGCGAGCCGCCACAATAGATTGTCGGCGGCGATCAGCGACACCAAAATCACGAAGGCGATCCACACGGCATTGCCGCCAGGACCGGCCGAGAGCGCGTCGACCAGGAACTTCACACCATATTGCGTGCTTACTGAGCAGCCAACGGCAACGATCACCGCCGCCAGGATCGCGGCATGCGCCAACAGCCGCCGGCGCACGTAGCGCAGCAGGAAGGCAATCGGCCGTTCGGCGTAACTGCTGAGGCGATCCATTCCGACCCTTTGCAACGCTCGCGCCCCAATTTCGTTACAGGAGGGTCGGGGAGATTTGCTGTGACAAATAGATGTTTGCCGCTTGTCTGCTGTATTTCGCCGCCATCGAAATCGCTCACATGCCGAACCCCGGCCTCTGCCGGGGTTCGTTGGCGTCTGGCCGCCGTGTAGTTCGTTCAAAGCCGTGTAGTTCGTTCAAAGGAGACAGTTCTCATGCGTATTGCGCAGATTGCACCGTTGACCGAGGCGATTCCCCCGAAATTGTATGGCGGAACCGAGCGAGTGGTTTCCTGGCTCACCGAGGAGTTGGTGGCGCTTGGCCACGACGTCACGCTGTTCGCCAGCGGCGATTCGCAGACCTCGGCCAAGCTCGAGCCGATGTGGCCGCGTGCGCTGCGCCTGGACGATACGGTGCGCGATCCGATGGCGTTGCATATGGCCATGCTGGAACAGGTGCGACAGCGTGCCGCCGAATTCGACGTGTTGCATTTCCACCTCGATTATTTTCCGTTCTCGGTGTTCTCGCGCCAGCCCACGCCCTTCATCACCACCATGCATGGCCGCCTCGACCTGCCGGAGCACCAAACGGTGTTCGATTATTTCGCCTCGGTGCCAGTCATTTCGATTTCCGACTCCCAGCGCCGGCCCCTGCCGCAGGCACGCTGGCTCAAGACCATCCATCATGGCCTGCCGGCCGGCTTGTTGGAGCCACGCGCGGTCAAGCCCGCCTACCTGGCTTTTCTCGGCCGTATCGCGCCGGAGAAGGCGGTCGACCGGGCGATCCGCATCGCCGTGCGAAGCAACCTGCCGCTCAAGATCGCGGCCAAGGTGGACCGCGTCGACCGCGACTATTTCGAGCGGGAGATCCGTCCGTTGCTGGCGCTTCCGGGCATCGAGTACATCGGCGAGATCGGCGATGCGGACAAGTCTGACTTCCTGAGCGGGGCGCGGGCGCTGCTCATGCCGATCGACTGGCCCGAGCCTTTCGGCCTGGTGATGATCGAGGCGATGGCGTGCGGCACGCCGGTGATTGCCTATGACAGTGGCTCGGTGCCCGAGGTCGTCGAGCATGGCCTGACCGGTTTCATCGTCGACAGCGAGGTTGCCGCGGCCGAAGCCATCGACAGCCAGCTCGGGGGGCTTTCGCGTCAGAAGATCCGCGCGCGCTTCGAGGAGCGTTTCACCGCCCGCCGCATGGCGGGCGACTACGTCGCGGTCTATCGCGGGCTGATGTCCGGGACCAAGCGCCCCCTGCGCACGGTCAACGGCTCGGCGAAGCCGGTCCCCCGTCCTCAAGACGACCGTCATCAAAGTGGCATCGATGGTGGGTTATATATAGGGGATTGAGGCGATCCGGGGTGGGTTTGAGTGGTCGATCCGCGGGCCGAGAGCCATGTTCGCCTGAAAGAGGCGGTCCGGCGCAATCGCACCTTTTCCCGTGAAGGCTTGCTGGAACGGCTGTTCGAACGGCTGTTCCGCGGCTTGGTCTATACCCAGATCTGGGAGGATCCCGAGATTGACCTCGAGGCGCTGGCGCTGGGGCCGGACTCTCACGTGGTGGCGATCGCCTCGGGCGGCTGCAACGTGCTCTCCTACCTGACCGCCAACCCGGCACACATCACGGCCGTCGATCTCAGCCGCGCCCATGTGGCGCTGAATCGCCTGAAACTGGTCGCCGCCACCCGGCTGCCCTCGTGGCAGGCCTTCTACGGCTTCTTCGGCACGGCCGACGATCCGGCCAATGTCGCGGCCTATCACCGGCTGATCGCACCCCATCTCGACCCGCAGAGTCGCGCCTATTGGGAGACCCGCGGCCTGCAGCATCTGGGCCGGCGGCGGATCTCGATCTTCGCCCGCAACGCCTATCGCCATGGCGTGCTCGGCCGCTTCATCGGCATCGCCCATGCCGCCGCACGGGTCTACGGCGTCGACCTGCGCGACCTTCTATACGCGCGGTCGCTCGAGGAGCAGCGGCGCTTCTTCGAGACCGTGCTGGCGCCACTGTTCGACAAGCCGGCGATACGTTGGGCGACGGCCAACCGGCTGTCGCTCTACGGGCTCGGTATTCCGCCCGCGCAGTACGAGGCTTTGGCCGGCGGTCGCGACATGGGCGCGGTCCTGCGCTCCAGGGTCGAGCGGCTGGCCTGCGGCTTCAGCCTCGACGACAACTACTTCACCTGGCAGGCCTTCGGCCGGCGCTACAGCCGTGACGGGCAGGGACCGCTGCCGCCTTACCTGCGGCGCGAGCAGTTCGACGCCGTTCGGGCGCGGGTCGATCGCGTCGAGGTGCTGAACCGCTCCGTCACGGAATATCTCGCCGGCTGCCCCGACGCCTCGCGCGACCGCTACGTGCTGCTCGACGCCCAGGACTGGATGACCGACGCTCAGCTCACCGCGCTGTGGGCCGAGATCACGCGCACGGCGCGGCCCGGCGCGCGGGTGATCTTCCGCACCGCCGCCGAGCCGTCGCTGCTGCCCGGTCGCCTCGACCCGGCGCTGCTCGCGCGCTGGCGCTACGAAGCGGCGTTGTCGCGCGCGCTCACGGAACGCGATCGCTCGGCGATCTATGGCGGCTTCCATCTCTACATCTTCGAAGGCTGACGTGGGCGACGCCGCCGGCGCGGTCCTCATGGACCGCCTTTATCGCCGGCAGCGGCATTTCTACGATTTGACGCGCAAGCACTACCTGCTGGGGCGCGATCGCCTGATCGAGGGTCTCGCGCCGCCATCCGATAGCCGGGTGCTCGAGATCGGCTGTGGCACGGCGCGCAATCTGGTGGCCGCCGCCCGCGCTTGGCCGGAGGCGCAGTTCTTCGGCATCGATATCTCGGCCGAGATGCTGGACACGGCGCGCCGGGTCGTCGGGCGGGCGGGGCTCGCAGCCCGCATCGAGCTCGCCCACGGCGATGCTACCTCGTTCGATCCGGCGTGGCTGTTTGGCGTGCCCTGCTTCTCGCGCATCTTCTTCTCCTACAGCCTGTCGATGATCCCCGAATGGCGGTTGGCGCTCGCCCAGGCGCTGATCTGGCTGCCGGCCGGCGGCGAGCTGCACATCGTCGATTTCGGCGGCCAGGAGCGGCTGCCGTGGTGGTTTCGCGCCGCCTTGCGGCAGTGGCTGGCCCGGTTCCATGTCAGCCCGCGTGACGAGCTCGCGGCGGAACTGGCGGCGCTCGCCGGCCGGGCCGGTACGCTGCGCTGCCTGGAGCGCCCGCATGGCGGTTACGCCCAATACGCCGTATTTCACCGGGGCCTAACAGGATAACGACCCGCGCATGGCCCCTGTGCCCGTAAGGCATTGGCAAGCCTATGGGGCGATGCTAACCCGGCAACACCGTCAGTGTCGGGAGTACCCACGATGACCGAAGCCTTCATCTGCGACGCCGTCCGCACGCCCGTCGGCCGCTACAATGGCGGCCTCGCCGCGGTCCGGGTCGACGACCTCGCCGCCCATCCCATCAAGGCGCTGATGCAGCGCAATGCCGGCGTCGATTGGGGCGGGGTCGACGACGTGATCTATGGCTGCGTCAACCAGGCGGGCGAGGACAACCGCAACGTGGCGCGCATGGCGGGCCTGCTGGCCGGCCTGCCGGTCGAGGTGGCAGGTGCCACGGTCAACCGCCTGTGCGGCTCGGGCCTGGAGGCTGCCGGCCATGCCGCACGCGCCGTGAAGCTCGGCGAGGCCGACATGATGATCGCCGGCGGCGTCGAGGGCATGACCCGCTCGCCTTACGTCATGGGCAAGCCCGATGGTCCGTTCGACCGCGCGATGAAGCTCGAGGATACGGTGCTGGGCTGGCGCTTCGTCAATCCGCGCATGAAGGCGGCCTACGGCGTCGACGCGATGGGCCAGACCGCCGAGAACGTCGCGGGCGAGCATCAGATCAGCCGCACCGACCAGGATGCCTTCGCCTATCGCAGCCAGCGCCGTTGCAAGGCTGCCCAGGAGCGCGGCTTCTTCGACCGGGAAATCGTCAAGGTCTGCGTCAAGAAGGGCAAGACCGAGACCATCGTCGAGAAAGACGAGCATCCGCGCGGCGACACCACGATGGAGATTCTCGCCAAGCTGCCGGCGGCGTTCCGCGACGGCGGCTCGGTGACGGCGGGCAACTCGTCGGGCATCAACGACGCCGCCTGCGCCATGATCATCGCCTCCGAGGCTGCGGCCAAGGCCAACGGGTTGACGCCGCGCGCGCGCATCCTGGCCACCGTCTCGGCCGGCGTGCCGCCCAGGGTCATGGGCATCGGCCCGGTGCCCGCCACCCAGAAGCTTTTAGCCAAGCTCGGCATGACGATGCGCGACTTCGATGTGATCGAGCTCAACGAGGCGTTCGCCGCCCAAGCGTTGGCGGTGCTGCGCCAGCTCGGCCTGTCGGACGACGCCGAGAACGTCAATCCCAATGGCGGTGCCATCGCGCTCGGCCATCCGCTGGGCGCTTCGGGCGGCCGGCTGATGATCACGGCGCTCAACCAGCTCGAGGCGACCGGCGGCAAGCGCGCCCTCTGCACCATGTGCATCGGCGTCGGCCAGGGCATCGCGCTGGCGCTGGAGCGCGTCTGACTCCTGCCTCAGCAGGCGGCGCTACGCCGTGACGTTGAGCTTGATGCCGGCCTGGCGCATCTCGGTCAGCATGCGCTTCTTGCTGCCGTCGAGATCGATGGCGGCGGTGGCCTCCTGCACGACGGCGACGTCGAAGCCTGCCTGGCGGGCGTCGATCGCCGACCAGGCGACGCAATAGTCGAGGGCCAGCCCGCAGAACACCAACCGGGTGAAGCCGCGCGCCTTCAGGTAGCCGTCGAGGCCGGTGCGCGTCATGCGGTCGTTTTCGCGGAACGCCGAGTAGGAATCGATGCCGGTATGGAAGCCTTTGCGCACGATCATCTGCGCCTTGTCGGCATCGAGTTGCGAATTGAACGCCGCCCCTGAGGTCCCCTGCACGCAATGGTCCGGCCACAGGGTCTGTGGCCCGTAGGGGAATTGCACGGTGCTGAAAGCCTCGCCGCCCGACCAGGCGCTGGCGAACGAAGCGTGGCCCGGTGGATGCCAGTCCTGGGTCAGGACGACATGCTCGTAACGGCTGATCAGGCGGTTGACCACCGGCACGATCGCGCTGGCTCCGGGAACGGCCAGCGCACCGCCGTCGCAGAAGTCGTTCTGCATGTCGACCACGATCAACGCCTCATTGGGCATACGCTACGCTCCGTCATGTGGCGGAATGTCTCCGCACTGTTGTTCGGCTTCGAATGCGGCGATCCAGTGGCCGAGCGAGCCGGTCTCGATGGCGCCGCGCAGGCCGCGCATGATGTCCTGGTAATATTGCAGATTGTGCCACGTGAGCAGCATGGCGGCGAGAATCTCCTCGGCGCGGACGAGGTGATGCAGGTAGGCCCGGCTGTGATGGCGGCAGGCGGGACAGGCGCACTGCTCGTCGATCGGCCTTGGGTCGTCGCGGTGGCGCGCATTGCGCAGGTTGAGCTCGCCGCGGCGCGTAAAAGCCTGCGCCGTGCGGCCGCCGCGCGTGGGCAGCACGCAGTCGAACATGTCGATGCCGCGTTTGACGGCGCCCGCGATGTCGGCGGGCCTGCCGACCCCCATCAAATAGCGCGGCCGGCCGGCCGGCAGCAGCGGCAGCGTGACGTCGAGCGTGCTGAACATCGCCGCCTGGCCCTCGCCGACGGCGAGGCCGCCCACCGCATAGCCGTCGAAGCCGATGTTGGTGAGCGCCGCGACGCTCTCGGCGCGCAGCGCGGGGAAGATGCTGCCCTGCACGATGCCGAACAGGCCGTAGCCCGGCCGCTCGCTGAAGGCGCGCTTGCCGCGTTCGGCCCATTTCATCGACAGTCGCATCGAGGCGGCGGCCGCCGGCTCCTCGACCGGCCAGCTCGTGCATTCGTCGAACGACATGGTGATGTCGGCGTCCAAAAGCTCCTGGATCTCGATCGAGCGCTGCGGCGTCAGCCGATGCTCCGAGCCGTCGATCGGTGAGCGGAAGGTGACGCCGTCGGCATCGAGCTTGCGCAGCTCCTTGAGCGACATCACCTGGAAGCCGCCCGAGTCCGTCAGGATCGGCCGCGGCCAATTCATGAACTTGTGCAGGCCGCCCAGGGCCGCCACGCGCTCGGCGCCTGGCCGCAGCATCAAATGAAAGGTGTTGCCGAGCACGATCTCCGCCCCGGTCTCCGCGACCGATTGCGGCAGCATCGCCTTGATCGTGCCGGCGGTGCCGAGCGGCATGAAAGCCGGCGTCTCGACCGTGCCGTGCGCCGTCGCGATGCGACCGCGACGGGCGGCGCCGTCGCTGGCTAAAAGCTCGAAGGAAAGACTCATCGCCGCAACAGACAACAATCGCCGTAGGAATAGAAGCGGTATCGCTCGCCTACGGCATGCGCATAGGCCTGCTTCATGCGCTCCAGCCCGGCGAAGGCCGCCACCAGCATGAACAGCGTCGAACGCGGCAGATGGAAATTCGTCAGCAGCAGATCGACGACGCGGAAGCGAAAGCCCGGCACGATGAAAATGTCGGTCTCGCCACTCCACGCCTTCATCATGCCGTCCTGATCGCGCGCCACCGCTTCGAGCAGGCGCAGCGAGGTCGTGCCGACCGACACGATCCGACCGCCCGCCGTGCGCGTCGCGGCGACGGCGCGCGCGGTTGCGTCCGGCACCTCGCCCCATTCGGCGTGCATGGTGTGGGCGTCGGTGTCGTCGACCCGTACCGGCTGGAAGGTCCCGGCGCCGACATGCAGGGTCACGCCAGCGGTGGCGATGCCGGCGGCGCCAAGCGCGGCCATCAGCTCCGGCGTGAAGTGCAGGCCGGCGGTCGGGGCGGCCACAGAGCCGTCGTAGCGAGCGAACAACGTCTGGTAATCGGCTCGATCCTGCGCATCGGCGACGCCGTGGCGTATATAGGGGGGCAGCGGCACGGCGCCGCCCCGTTCGAGGGCGGCGAGGAAGGCCGGACCGGTGGCGTCGAAGGCCAGCACGACCGAGCCGTCCTCGCTCTTGGTCTCGACTTTGGCGCCAAGCTGGCCGGCAAAAGACAGCCTGTCACCTAGCCGCAGCCGCTTGGCCGGCCGGGCGAGGGAAAGCCACCGGCCGAGGCCCAGGTCGCGGATCAGAAGGGCCTCGACCGCTACGTCCTGGCGCCCAGGGCCGGCGAGACGCACGCCGATCAGCCGCGCCGGGATCACCTTCGTGTCGTTGAAGACGAGCAGGTCGCCGCGGCGCAGCAGGCCCGGAAGATCGTGCACGAGGCGGTCAGCCAGTCCGTCGGGAGCGACATCGAGAAGCCGCGCCGAATCGCGCGGCGAGGCCGGGCGCTGGGCGATGAGGTCGTCGGGAAGATCGAAGTCGAAGAGATCGACGCGCATGCAGGCGAAAGATAGCCGGCGTCAGGTCTGGCCGATATCCATGACCTCGGAGTCCGAATCGTCGGCCGGCGGCTGGGCGTCGGCATCGACCAGGGCGACGAAGCGGTGCACGCCATCCTCGACCACGCGTTTCACCCGCGCGCGCGTTTCCAGGCAATGGAGGTGCGCCAGAGTCTCGCCGAAGGCGAACACGATCTGGTTGTTGTCGAGGTGACGCGGAAACAGGACCGGCACCATGTCCCAGCCGGTGGCGCCCTCGGCGCCACGGCGGGCGATGGCGGTGGTCATGTCGTTCAGCCGCGCGTCATGATGGGAAACCAGCTGGTCGAGCCGGGTGTGCAGGCCGATGAAGGGAAAGCCGTGGCTCGGCAGTACCAGCGCGTCGGCCGGCAGGCGGCGGAAGCGCGAGAAGCCGTCGAGGAACCAGGTGAGCGCATCGGCCATCGGTTCGTTGGGCCACACGCCGACATTGGTGCTGATCTTGGGCAGCACCTGATCGCCCGCGATCAGCACGTTGAGCTCGGGGCACCACAGCGAGGCATGCTCGGGCGCGTGACCGCGGCCGACGATGACGTCCCAGCGATGGCCGCCCAAGGTGATCGGATGGGCGTGGATCATGCGCTGAAAGGACGGAGGTAGCGGCACGACGCCCTTGGCGAAGCCGCCCTTGTGGCGATGGAACAGGGCGATGCGATCGGCCGGCACGCCGTTCCGCGCCAGGTGAGTGGCGCGCAAGTCCTCGTTTTCGATGAAGTCGTTGCGCGCGGCGATGGCGCTCATGTATTCGCCCAGGGTCATCCAGAGCGGCGCGTCCCAGCGCTCACACAGCCAGCCGGCCAGCCCGACATGGTCGGGATGGAGGTGCGTGGCGATCACCCGCGTCACCGGCTTGCCTAAAAGCTTTTCGCGGAAGATCTTCTCCCACAGTTCGCGCGTCGCCTGCGTATTGATGCCACAGTCGACGATGGTCCAGCCGTCCTTGTCCTCGACCAGCCACAGATTGATGTGGTTGAGCTGGAAGGGCAGCGGCATGCGCAGCCAATAGATGCCGGGCGCGACGTTCTTGATGTCGCCGGGCTCCGGCACGTCGCCACAGGGAAAGCGCAGTTGCGCCAGCAGGCGCTGGGAAAGATCGGGTGAATCGGGCATGGGCCGACCCTAGCCTCGCCGGCGGGACGCTGTCACTTCTGCCGGCCGACTGCCCGCCATGCGATATCGCGCCGGCAGAAGCCCTCCGGCCAGTCGATCAGGTCGACGGCGCGATAGGCGCGTGCCCGCGCCTCCTCGACGGTGGGCGCCACGGCGCTCACGTTCAGCACCCGCCCGCCATTGGCCAGCACGCGCTTGCCGTCGGGTCCCGCTGTCCCGACCTTCGTGCCGGCATGGAAGATCTGCACGCCCTCGACCTTGCCCGCCGCGTCGAGCCCGCGGATCTCGCTGCCCTTCTGGTAGGCATCGGGATAGCCCTTGGCCGCCATCACCACGGTGAGCGCCGTGTCGTTCGACCAGCGTAGGTCGAAATGTTTTAACCCGCCGTCGGCCGACGCGATCAGCGCCGGCACGATGTCGGACTTGAGCCGCATCATCAGCACCTGGGTTTCGGGATCGCCGAAGCGGCAATTGTATTCGAAGATCTTCGGGCCCTGGGGGCCGATCATCAGGCCGGCATAGAGCACGCCCTTGAACGGCGTGCCGGCCAGGGCCATGGCGCGCACCGTGGGCAGGATGATCTCGTCCATGGTGCGCTTCTGCATCGCCGCGTCGAACACCGGCGCCGGCGAATAGGCGCCCATGCCGCCGGTGTTGGGTCCCTTGTCGCCGTCGAAAGCGCGCTTGTGGTCCTGGGCGCCGACCAGGGGCAGCGCATGTTCGCCATCGCAGAGCGCGAAGAAGCTCGCCTCCTCGCCGACCAGGAATTCCTCGATCACCACCGATGCGCCGGCCGCGCCGAAGCGGTTGCCCGACAGCATGTCGCGCGCCGCCTCGATAGCCTGTTCCACCGTCTCGGCCACCACGACGCCCTTGCCAGCGGCCAGCCCGTCGGCCTTGACCACGATCGGCGCGCCTTGCACCTTGACGTAGGAGACGGCCGCGTCGGCGTCGGTGAAGCGCTCATAGGCGCCGGTCGGTATGTTGTGGCGCCGGCAGAGCTCCTTGGTGAAGCCCTTCGAGCTTTCGAGCTGCGCCGCCTTGGCGGACGGGCCGAAGACCTTTATGCCCGCCTCGGCGATGCGATCGGCCAGGCCGGCGGCCAGCGGCACCTCGGGTCCGACCACGACGAAGTCGATCTTTTCACGCTTGGCGAGTGCCACCTGGCCGGCGATGTCCTCGGCCGCCACGTCGACGCATTCGGCTACTTGGGCGATGCCGGCATTGCCCGGGGCGCAGTAGAGCTTGGTGCAGAGGGGGGAGGCCGAAATCGCCCAGCACAGCGCATGTTCGCGGCCGCCGCCGCCCACC
>DASZJU010000394.1:0-17546 GCA_035947815.1 Reyranella sp. | reverse complement strand
TGCAAGCGGCTGGCCTCCGACATCTTGCGGTAGACGTCGTTCAAAGCGCGCTTGCGGGCATCGACCTCGGGCTTCAGCCTGGCGCCTTTCTCGCCCGGCACCAGGGTCAGCTCGCGGGTATGAAAGACTTCGAGGCCCGGCCGGTGGCCGATGCTCACGATCGACGTCTCGGGCAGCTCGTCGATCAGGAGCTTCATGATGTTCTCCTGGCCGGTTTCGTCGAGCGCCGACGTCGCCTCGTCCATGAAGATCCACTCCGGCTTGTGGACCAGCACGCGCGCAAAGGCCACGCGCTGCTGCTCGCCGCCCGACAGGATGTGGTCCCAGCGCTCGATCTCGTCGAGCCGGTCGCGCAGATGATCGAGGCCGACCTTGTGCAGCATGTCCTTCAGCACCTCGTCGGTGATGCCCTCCGGAACCTTGGGATAAAGCATGGCGTCGCGCAGCGTGCCGACCGGGAAATAGGGCTTCTGCGGCATGAAGGTGATGGCGCCCTTGGGCAGGTGAATGGCGCCCCTGCCCCACGGCCATACCCCGGCGACCGCCCGCATGATCGTGCTTTTGCCGCTGCCGGACTGGCCGCGGATCAGCACCCGTTCGGGGCGCCGGATCTCGATCTCCGCCTCCGCCACCAGCATCTCGCCGTCGGGACGCGCCAGACCGAGCTCGCGCATGATGAGCGAATCCGATTCGGTGGGCTCATGCAGGGTGATGCGGTCGCCGTCGCCTTCGATGCTTTCCTCCAGACCGAGAAGCGCCAGGTGCAGGTGCACGACTCGGTCGGTGGAGGCGCGCCAGTCGGCAACCTTCGGGAAATTGTCTATGAGCCACGACAGCGCCCATTGCACGCTGGAGAAGGCTTGCGCCGTCTGCATCAGGCCGCCGAGCTGGATCTCGCCGGCAAGGTAGCGGGGCAGCGCCACGATCAGCGGCACGATGGGCGCCAGATAGGCGAGCGAGCTGGTGAGCAGCGACAGGTTGCCTTGACCTCGCGTCTGGACATGCCAGGCCGAGCGCAGATCGAACAATGAGCCGCGCAGCCGCTCGCGCTCGTCGTCCTCGCCGCGCATCAGGGCGATGCCTTCGGCATGCTCGCGCGCCCGCGTCAGGCCCGAGCGGAAATCGGCCTCGCGGCCCTGGCGGACGTTGCCGGCATGGATCAGTCCGCGGCCCAGCGCGTAGGTAAGCAGCGAGCCGACCAGGGCGTAGGCCACGGCAGCCCACACCATGTAGCCCGGAAGCTGGAATTCGAAGCCGGCCAACTTGATCGGCAGCGTTCCCGACAAGACCCACAGCACGCTCAGGAAGGTGAAGAGCTGCAGGACGCATTGCAGGAGGCTCTGGGCGAATTCGATGGCGAATTCGGTCGCGACGCGGATGTCCTCGGCGATGCGGCCGTCGGGATTGTCGACTTCCTCGGCCAGCAGGCCGAGCTGGTACTGGCGGCCCGAATGCAGCCAGCGCTGGACGGTGACGCCGGAGAGCCAGCTCCGCCAGTTGATCTGCAGCCGGCGCTTGACGTGGAGCTGAATGGCGACGGCCACGCCGGCCGATACGACGATGATGACGAGAATCCAGAGCAGCTCGAAGAGGGTCGCCAGATCGCGTTTCTCCAGGGCGTTGAAGAAGTCGCGATTCCAGATGTTGAGCCACAGCGCGATGCCGACATTGGCGACGCCCAGCGCCACCATGCCGGCCGTCAGCAGCCAGGCAACGACGCGATATCCCGGCGCGGTCCAATAGCCGCAGGCGACGACGGCGAAGGCCCGTACGGAGCTGTGCGGCGTATCCAATCAGTCGCGGAAGCCCGGATCGATCCGGTCGAGCTTCCGCAGGAGGGCCGGCCAGTCGAGCACGCCAAACGGGCGGCGGACATGCGGCTGGAAATTCAGGTAGGTGGCCTCGACCACCTGGGTCGGCACGTCGACCAGCTTGGTGTTGCACGACATCGCTGCGATCTGCGTCTTGCAGCTAAGCTCGAGGCGATGCATGGCGTTGAAGGTCTCGGGGATCGTGGCGCCGGTCGTGAGCAGGCCGTGGTTGCGCAGGATCATGGCGTTGTTATCGCCCAGGCTCTTGACCAGCGCCGCGCGCGCGGCGGTGTCGATCACGACGCCGTCGTAGTCGTGGTAGCTGATCTTGGCGAAGCGCATCGAGGTCTGGGTGTTGGGCAGCAGCCCGCATTCCATCGTCGAGACCGCCATGCCCGCCCAGGTGTGGGTGTGCATCACGCAGGCCACGTCCGGCTTGCCCATGTGGATGGCGCTATGGATCACGAAGCCGGCGCGGTTGACGCCGTAGTCGAGGCTGCCGAAATCCGGCTTGGCGAGGATGTTGCCCTCGTGGTCGATCTTGAGCAGGCTCGAGGCGGTGATCTCCTCGTAGAGCAACCCGTAGGCATTAATCAGGAAGGCATCGTGCTCGCCCGGCACCCGGACCGAGATGTGGTTCGCGATCAGGTCGGACATGCCGTAGAGGTCGACCAGCCGGTAGGCGGCGGCGAGGTCGACACGCGCCTGCCACTCCTCGGGCGAGACATTCGAACGGAGGCTGGCGACTTTCGGCGACTTGAGGGCGTGCACGGTCATTAAAACGCTCCTGATGGGTAGGCGGTTCCATAAGGTAACTTCATGCCCACCGGCCGTCCACGGACCCACTTGAAGCCGTTTCGCAGTCAACTTCTTTCCTCCCCCGTCATACGGGTTGGCGCTATGGCCGCAGAGCGGCCATAGCGCCAAGGTGCCCCGAAGGGGCGGAGGGGGAACGCCCCACGGGCGATCTTGAAAATGAGCTGATCTGAAATCAGGAAGCGCTTCGACTGGGGCTTTCCCCCTCCGGCCTTCGGCCACCTCCCCCGTATGAACGAGGGAGGAAATTATTTCTTCTTCCCATCCTTCGGGTTCCGCGTCTCGACTCCCAGCGGGTACGCCGTGGTCGATTTGATCCGTTCCATGGAGAAGCGCGACGTCACGTTCTTCAAGGGCATGGTGTCGATCAGCTTCTTGTAGAAGGCGTCGTAGGCCTGCATGTCGGGCACGGCCACGCGCAGCATGTAGTCGATGTCGCCCGCCATGCGATGGAATTCCATGACCTCGGGCATGGCGGTGACGGTCTGGGCGAACTTCGACAACCACGCCGAGGAATGATCGCCGGTCTCGATCGAGACGAACACCGTCAGCCCCATGCCGATCGATTCCGGCGAAATCAGCGCCACGCGCTTCAGGATAACGCCGGCCTTCTCGAGGCGCTGGATGCGCTTCCAGCACGGGCTTTGCGACAGCCCGACACGATGCGCGATCTGCGCCAGCGAAAGGCTCGCATCCTCCTGGAGGAGCGCCACGATCTTCCTGTCGATCGCATCCATGATTCAAACACCCGCGAAGAGCTGCCGCCGCACTGTCGGGCCTTGGGCCCGAAATCTCAACAGGCGGTTCAGAGCGGCAGCGATTCCAGGCGTACCGGGGCGCCCAGCCGGGCGCTCAACGTCTCGGCCAAGGCGTCGACATTGCCATCGACCGGCCCGGCATAGTTGGCGAGCCGCCGGTCCGTGCCCTCGAACCACGAGAGTCGGCAGAGGCCGGCCTCGCAGACCAGCGAGCCGACGACCCGGCCACGGACGGATATCGTCCAAAGAGCCGGCTCATCCTGGGCGGCGAAGATGAAGCGGGTGGCGCGGGCGACGAACTGATTGGCAAGGCTCAGCATGCGCGAAGTCTAGAGGCCGGCGGATCGCGGCAGCAATGGAACGGGCAGCCGAATATGGCTGCCCGCACAGCAGATCCGTCTGCCGGCGGCCAGCGCAGCAGAATATTTCCGTCGTTCAAGGCCGGACCCCGGGCGCCTCGAGCAGCATGCCCTTGGCGCGGTCCATCAGATAGAGCTCGAGCGCCACGTATTCGGGAGCGTCGTAGGCATAGGCCTCCGCGCGAAGGCCGATGAGGCAGTTGCGCAGCCGGCGCTTCAGCGAGCCGAGCGCCTGCCATTCCAGGCGATAGATCGGGTAGCCGGTGGGATGCGCCTGCGGAATCGTCACGCCGGCCAGCTTCTTGCCGGCATTATCGTCGTGGCAGATGGCGCAGCTGAGGTTGAGCTGACCCTGGCGGCGCCGATAGATCTCGGCGCCCTGCGCGCGGAAGGGCGCCAGGCGCGGATCGGACGGCGGCGCGATCGGCTGGCCGCGCGACTGGAACGCGACATAGGCTTCGAGCGACAGCAGATCCCGGCTTTCCGGCGCCAAGGGCTCGGCCCGCTGGTTGGCCGTACGGCAGAGATTGATGCGGCCCTCGAGGTCGACTGGCTTGTCGGCATCCTTGGGGATGGCCGGGTAACGGGCGGCAACCCCCTTCATGCTTCCGGCGCCGTGGCAGTCGGCGCAGGACTTATTGGCGGCGCCGGCCGGCCGGCCAAAAAGCTGCTCGCCGAGCTGGACGAACAGCATGCCGGGATTGGCCGTGTCGTCGTCCTGCATCTTCTGCAGCGCCTCGCCCATGTCCTGGTAGCCCGAGCGACGGCTGTCGGTCGCGCCCTGCGCCAGTGCGAAGGTGGTGATGAACACCGACGCCAGACCGAGCGCTATTCGAGCCGTCTTCATCCCACGGTGATGGCGACATGCTCCTCGGCGAGGAAGCCTTCGTCGCCGGTCCAGCGCAAGCCGATGGTGCCGCTCTCCGTCGCGACCGCGAAGAACGACACGAAGGGATTGGCGGCGATCGCCGGCGACATCTCCATGCGGAAGATCTCCGCGCCGTTCCAAGTCGCTGTGAAGCGCTCGATGATGTTGCGCGGAATGATGCGGCCGTTGGTGCCGGGCCGGAAGCCGGTCTCCATCGGATGCAGGATCAGCGCCTTGATCTCGACGATCTCGCCCGGTTTGGCGGTCTTGGGCGCATTGATGAGGACGTTGGTCATGTGACGTCCTCGACGCAGGCCGCCAGGGTGACGATCACGTCGGCGGAGGCGCTCCAGAACTCGCCCGAACTGGTCTCGGCGATGGCGACGATCTTCTGCGAATCGGCGAGCTTGATGCGGGTGGCGATCACCGCCTTGCCGTTGCGTGGCCCGAGGCGGGCGCTGAAGACATACGGCTGCGGATTCTTCTCGTTGAAGACGTGGATCGCCTTGACGTGGTCGGCCGGCGTCATCGGGCTCTCGACCGACACGGTGAGCGGCACAACGTTGCCGTTCTCGACCAGCGGCGGCAGATCGAGCTTCACCCTGCCCTCGCGGATCGTCCCTGCGCCCACCACTGCCTTGATGGCGCCGGCCATGGCCTCCGGGGTCGCGTGCGCGGACGCCAACGGCAGCACGCTGAGCAGGGCAGCGCCGGCAAGGAAGGCACGACGGTCGAGCGGGGAATGCATGGCGCGGACTCTACTCCTTCAGGGTCGCGAGATAAGCCACCACATCCTCGACCTGCTCGGCCGTCAGGATGGTCTTGCCCTCGAAGGCCTTGGCGACGCGGTGCAGGCCGGTGGTCCGGTAATAGGGCGGCATGATCGTGTCTGGATTGAGACGCGCGCCGTCGGCGATGCGCAGGCGCAGCTGACCCACCGACCAGCGCGCGCCGGCGCCGGCGAGGCTCGGCGCCAGCGTGCCCTGCAAGCGTTCCTCGGGAATCGGGCCGCTGTGGCACAGGAGGCAAAGACCGACGCTGCGGTTGGCGACGATGGCCCGACCACGGGCCGCATCGCCCGGCCGGGCGGCGAGCGGCTCGGGGATGGCATCGCCCTCGACGACGACGACGTCGCCCGGCCCCTGCTGCGCCCACGCCGAGAGGGTGGGCAACGCCAAGAGGACGGCGAGCAGGCCTGCTCGTAACATCGCTTCAGCCGAAGGTCTCGGCGGTGATAGTCTTGAACCAGCTCTCGGCGTAGAGCGCCTCCTGGCTGCGATAGCCGCCGACGACCTCGAGCGGGCTGGTGCCGCCGGCGCCGGGAATGTCGGCCAACACGCCCTTGTCGGGCCGATAGACGCCGGCGATGGAGATGCCGTAGTCGGGCGCCACCAGGCTGTAGCAGGTGTTGATCAGAAGGGGGTCGACCGGCTTGCGGCCGGCCAGCAACTCGACAACGGCCGCGGCGCAGACCTTGGCCTGGGCGTTGGCGGCGAACGCCGATTTCGGCATGCCGCCCATGATGGCGGCATCGCCCACCACGTGGATGCCGGGCTGCAGGGTCGATTCGAAGGCAACCGGCTCGACCGGGCACCAGCCGGTGCGGTCGGCGACGCCCGCAAGGGCCGCGATGGCGCCGGCCTTCTGCGGCGGGATCACGTTGCCGACGGCGGCCTTGTGGCGCGCGAAGTCGGTGACGAAGGTAAGCGTCGCGGGATCGACCGACGTCACCTTGCCGCCCTGGGAGAGCGACACCCATTCGATAACGCCGGGATAGAGCTCGGCCCAGGCATTCTGGAACAGGCGCTGCTTGGAGAAGGCGTCCTTGGAATCGAGGATCAGAAGCTTGGACTTCGGCTTCCAGATTTTCAGCCAGTAGGCGATCAGGCTGGCGCGCTCGTACGGGCCGGGCGGACAGCGGTAGGGATTGGCCGGCGAGGAGATGACCACCAGGCCGCCATCGTCCATGGCCTGCAGCTGCTGGCGCAGCAGCACGGTCTGCGCCCCGGCCTTCCAGGCGTGCGGCATCTTCTCGGCCGCCGCCTCGTCGTAGCCCGGCAAGGCCTCCCATCTGAAGTCGATGCCCGGCGCCATCACCAGCCGGTCGTAGGACAGCCTGTTGCCGTCGGCCAGGGTGACGGTCTTGGCGGCAGCGTCGACCGCGGTCGCCGCGGTCTGGGCGAGCGTGACGCCGGCGCGCACCACGCCGTCGTAGCCGAATTGCTGCTGCGAGATTTCCCGAACGGCCGCCAGCACGTCATTGCTGAAGGGGCAGGCGGTGAAGATGCGGTTGGGCTCGACCAGGGTGACGGTGAGCCTGGGTTCGAGCGCCTTGAGCGTGCGCGCCGCCGTGGCCCCGGCGAAGCCGCCGCCCACGACGACGACGCGGCCCGTGCCCTGCGCCGAGGCGACGGCGGGCGCCAGACCAGCGGCAACGGTGAGCTTGAGGAAGGCGCGCCGGGTCGTCATGCACCCTACTCCGACTGCGCGGCGAACCACGCCGCAATCGCGTCGATCTGGGAATCGTCGAAGCCCTTGGCGATGCGGCCCATGACGCTCGAGGGCCAGGCGCCGCTCCTGTACTCGCGCATGGCCGTGGCGATGTCCGACGACTTGCGGCCGGCGATGCGCGGGATGACCGAGTCGGGAATCTTTTTCGCCGCGTGACAGCCCGTGCACGAGCTTGTGCCGGGTGGCGCGTCGGCTGCCCGCGCCGGCCCGCCTTCTGCCAAGCCGGCCAGCAACAACGCGCTGGCCAGCGCCGGCAGCAGCAAGCGCCGCATCAGGCGCCTTTCTTGAGCTCGTGATGCATCAGCGGCAGGTCGCGCACCCGCTTGCCGGTCGCCTTGGCAATGGCGTTCAGCACCGAGGGCGCGGCGACGGCGATGGTGGGCTCGCCCACGCCGCCCCAGAAGTCCTGCGTCGGCACCAGCACGGTCTCGACCTTGGGCATCTCGTCCATGCGCATCACGTTGTAGCTGTCGAAGTTGGTCTGCTCGACGGCGCCATCCTTGACGGTGATCTCGCCATAGAGCGCCGCCGACAGGCCATAGACGAACGACCCCGCGACCTGGCGCTCGATCTGCGCCGGATTGACGACGTGGCCGGGATTGGTAGCCGCGGTGATCTTGTGGATCTTGAGCACGCCGTCGGGACTGACCGAGACCTCAGCGACGCCGGCGACATAGCTGCCGTAACCCATGATCTGGGCGATGCCGTGGAAGTGGCCGGCCGGCAGCGGCTTGCCATAGCCCGCCTTGTCGGCCGCGGCCTTCAGCACCGCCGCCCACTTGGGCTTGAGCAGTTTCAGCCGGAAGGCCAGCGGATCCTGGCCGGCCGCCGCCGCGAGCTCGTCCATGAAGCATTCCATGTAGACGGCGTTCTGGTTGGTGTTCACGCCGCGCCAGAAGCCCGCCAGGATGTGCGGGTTGCGCATGGCATGGTCGATCAGAAGGTTCGGTACGGTGTAGCCGTAGGCCGCCTCCGCACCACCCGATGCCAGCCCCTGGAACACCACGGGGTCCATGCCGTTCTGCAGGTTCTGCGGCAGCAGCGAAGCCAGGATCGACTGGCCCGAGATGCGCACATGCAGTCCGACCAGGTTGCCCTGGGCGTCGAGCCCGCCCGTCAGCTTGCACATCGTGGTCGGATGGTACGCATCGTGCGTCATGTCCTCTTCGCGCGACCAGATGAGCTTGACCGGCGTGCCGGGCATCTCCTTGGCGACGAGCACGGCCTGGCGGACATAGTCGGCGCGGCCGCGTCGGCCGAAGCCGCCGCCCAGCAACAGCTTGTAGACGTCACATTGGGCGACCGGCAGGCCGGACGCCTCCGCCGCTACTGCGAGTGCTGCTTCGCCGTTCTGTGTACCGCACCACACTTCGCACTTGTCCGTGGTGTAGCGCGCCGTGGCGTTCATCGGCTCCATGGTGCCATGGTACTGATAGGGGAAGCTGTAGGTCGCCTCGACCTTCTTAGCCGCGCCGTCGATCGCGGCCTTGGCGTCACCCACCTTGTTGCCAACGAAGGCTTCGCTGGCGTCGAGGCCTTCCTTCAGCATCGCCGTGATGGTCTCGGTCTGGACCTCGCCCAGCTTGCCGACATCCCACTCGGCCGGCAGGGCGGCGAGCGCGGTGCGGGCGTTCCAGTAGGTATCGGCCACGACCACGACGGCGTTACCGTCGATCGCCACGACCTTCTTCACCCCCGGCATCTTCTCGACCTTGGAGGCGTCGAAGCTCTTGAGCTTGCCGCCGATCACCGGGCAGGCGCGGACGGTCGCGACCAGCATTCCCGGCAGCGTGAAATCGATGCCGAAGACCTGCTTGCCGGTGACCTTGTCGAGCGTGTCGAGGCGCTTCAGCGGCTTGCCGGCGATCTTCCAGTCCTTGGGATCCTTCAGCTTCACTTCCTTGGGCGGCTCGAGCTGGGCGGCCGCGGCGGCAACCGCGCCGTAGCCGAGCTTCTTGCCCGACTTGTGGGTGATGACGCTGTTGGCCGCGCTGCATTCGGCCGCCGGCACCTTCCACTGGGCCGCCGCCGCCGCGATCAGCATCTCGCGCGCCGTGGCGCCGCCCTCGCGGACGTACTGGTTGCTCTCGCGGATGCCGCGGCTGCCGCCGGTCGAGAAGTTCTTCCACACGCGGTTGCGCTTCAGGTTCTCGCCCGGCGTCGGATACTCCCAGGTGACCTTGTTCCAGTCGCATTCCAGCTCCTCGGCGACGAGCTGGGCGAGACCGGTGAGCGTGCCCTGGCCCATCTCGGAGCGGGCGATGCGGATCACCACCTTGTCGTCGGGGTGGATCACCACCCAGGCGTTGATCTCCTTCACCTCGGCGGCGTGCGCCGCCTCGAAGGGAACGGAAAAACCAAGCGAAAAGCCGCCGGCGACGGCAGCACCGCTCACGAGGAAACCCCTTCTGTTGAGGGGCGTGCGGCCGAGCGAGGTCTGGATCGTCATGATGCGTCCTCCCCTCAGGCCTTGGCCGCGGCGGCGTGGATCGCCTCGCGCACCTGCTGGTAGGTGCCGCAGCGACAGATGTTGGTCATGGCCGCGTCGATCTCGGCGTCGGTTGGCTTGGGCTTGGCGGCGAGCAACGCGGTGGCCGCCATGACCATGCCGCTCTGGCAATAGCCGCACTGGGGCACGTCGAGCTCGACCCAGGCCTTCTGCACCTTGGTCAGGGTGCCGTTGGCGGCGAGCCCTTCGATGGTGACGATCTTCTTGCCGCCGACGGAAGTCACCGGCACCTGGCAGGAGCGCGTCGCCACGCCGTCTATATGCACGGTGCAGGCGCCGCACTGGGCGATGCCGCAGCCGTACTTGGTGCCGGTGAGACCGAGCTGCTCGCGCAGCACCCACAGAAGCGGTGTGCGCGGGTCGGCGTTGTGGTTGAGCGCCTTGCCGTTGACGTTGAGGACAGCCATCCCGGTCTCCGTCGTTTGGAAGTATGACGGAAGCCTATACCGGGCGGGCTGCAGCCGGCCAGTGACCGTGCTTTCACGGAGGCGTGATGGTGCTCAGCGGATGCAGGTTTCGAACACCCGCTGGTAGTTACCGCCGAGCAGCTTTGCCGTTTCTGCCGCTGTAAATTTGGCGCGCAAGGCGGCGGCAAGCTGCGGCAGCTCGGCATAGCCGGGGAGCGTACTCCCACCCGTGAGGCCCATCAGGTCGGTGCCGAGGCCGATGTGATCGATGCCCGCGACATCGACCATCCTGGCGAAGGCATCGGCATAAGCCTGATAGGTCGGGTACAGTTCGAGGCGGGGCCAGATGCCGATGACTCCGCCGGTCGAGGCGACGACCTTTGCATGGTCGGATGTGATGAGCCGTGTCCAGGGCGCGGGCCGTTGCGTCAGCGAGGTATGCGACAGCACCAGCGGTTTGTTCGCGACCGTGGCGGCCTGCTTCACTAGGTCGTAGGTGCCGTGCGCCACATCGACCACGACGCCGAGCCGATTGCAGCGGCGGATCACCTCGGCGCCGGCCGGCGTCAGCCCGCCATGGACGGCAGGTTCGGTCTGGATATCGCCCAGCTCGTTGGGCCTGTAATGCGTAAGTTGCAGGTGGCGGAGCTGCCACTGCTGATAGGCTTCGTCGATCCGCTCGGGCTTGCCTTCGAGGAAATCGCCGCCTTCGGCCGACACGATGACCGATGGCTGCTCGGGTCGCGCAGCGCGCAGGCCTGCCGAATCGCGAACGATGCCAAGCGCCTGTTCGCGTACCAAGCGGTGCAAGCGCTCGAAGGCGCGCTGGGTGTGGGCGTAGAGCTCGCCCGGCTTGGGATCGCGTGACGGCCGCAGCCGGCCGTTGGCGAGGGTGATCGTGGGCTGGTCGGACACGACGGCGAGGCAGATCACGGCCATGCCGCCCTGGCGCATCGGCTCGGCAAGCGGCGTGAAGGGCGAGTTGCCGCCCTGGCCTCTCGTGCCGAGGATCGTCCCACCATGGCTGTGGATGTCGATCGTCGGCCCGCCGACGGCCTGTGCCAAGGCCGGCATCGGCAGGCAGACGAGCGGGCTCGCCGCCAAAAACCTGCGGCGCGTCACGCCCTTGAGGCGAGCGCCTCGGAGCTGATAGCGCCAGCCCAGCGGATCGTCGTCGAGCACGGCGAACCTGCCGGCAAGGCGCATCGCCCCGCCGGCGAATTCGAGCGGCCGATCGGCAAAGACCTCGAGGACCGCCAAAGGATTGCCCGGTAGGCAACCGGCGCAGCAACTGGGCTCTGCGGTCAGCAGGAAATAGTCGGCGCTTTCCACGGGTAGCGCCGGGGCCGGCCAGCCGACGATCTCGACCGCCTCGCCGTCGGCCTCATCGGCCCGCGGCGTGCCGAGATCGTCCCAGTGCAGTCGCATCAGCCCCCTAGAGTTTGGGCGGCGGATAATAGGGCCGATCGCCCAGCGCTTGCACTCGTTTCCAGAAGTCGGGCCCTGACGCCTTGCCGACCTCGTCGAGGTCCGCCGCCTGCCGCCACATGCTCCACGATTCCGGATGCAGACCGCTCGCCGCATTCATCTGCCGGTCGCCTTCGACGGTGCGACCGTCGTCGCGCAGCCAGACGCCGAGACGAAATCGTGCCCGCGCCTCGGCGATCTCGGGCGTCACCTTGGGCAGGGCGGCGCGTGCCGCGTCGGCCGGCAGTGCGTGCTTGCCGGTGGTCACCCAGGCGCGCACGGCGTCGAGATAGGCCTGGCGGGCAGCCAGCCGCTCCGCCTGGTCCTCGGGCGACATGGTGCGCGTCTTGAGGTCCATGCGACGGAAGTGATCGGTCGAGCCTGCCGTCTCGGGTGGCCGCACGATCCTGCCCTGCTCGTCGATCCACACCGCCTGCGGCACGTTCACGAGGTTGTAGAGATCGCTCAAGCGATGCTCGGTATCGATCAGCTGCCAGTAATCCGACTTGGCCTCTTCGATCCACGGCCGCGCATGATCGGCGCCGCGGCTTTCCTCGGCCACGGCCACGACCATGAAACCCTTGTCCTTCAGCTCAGCGTAGAGGGACTGCCACACGGGCAAGTCGAAACGGCAGCCTCACCAACTGGCCCAGGTGGCTAAAAACACCTTCTTGCCGCGCAGCTCGGACAGGGTGCGCGGCGTGCCGTCGACATCCGGCAGGGTGAAGTCGGGCGCCTGCAGGCCCTCGAGCGCGGCGTTGCGCTCGTCGGCCGGTGCGCCCAGCGCCCAGGCATCGCCGTCCTGGCTGGCGATCACCGGGCCGCCCAGTTTCTGCCAGAAGGCCTCGACATCGACGTCCCCGCCCTTCACGGCGGCAGCCGGCAAAGGCACGCAGCGCTCGTCGCGGCACATGCCTTCGGGCTTCAGCGCCCAGCCGGTGACCTTCTCGGCATCGGCCGCGCTCATCCACAGGCCGTCGCGGGTCGAGACTTTGTACTCGGCGGTCGGCGTCAGGATGACTGTCATGGCTCGCTCCTATTTGGGCACGGAGATCGTGACTTCCTTGGAGGTGATGAATTCGAGCAGCACCGGTACGCCCTTTTTCGTCTGTTCGATGCCGCGCTTGATGGCCGGCACGATGTCCTCGGTCTTGGTGATGCGCTCGCCGTAGCCGCCGAAGGCGCGCGCCATGGCGGCGTAGTCGCCGGAGATGTCGGTCGAACGGTACTTCTCGGTCGAGACCTTCATGATGTGAAGCTCGATCGCCATCGAGAAGTTGTTGAGCAGGATCGACATGATGGGAATGCGCTCGCGCACCGCCGTCTCGAAATCCATGCCGGTGAAGCCGATCGCCGCATCGCCCCACACGTTGATGCAGAGCTTGTCCGGCATGGCGAGCTTGGCGCCCATCGCCAGACCCAGCCCGTAGCCCAACTGCGTGGTCTTGCCCCAGCCGATATAGGTGTGCGGCTTGGTCGTGCGCCAGAACGGCGAGAGCTGGTCGCGCGGGCTGCCCGCATCGTGGGTGATGATGGTGTTGGCGACATCGACCGTATGCTGGAGGTCCCACAGCACGCGGTAGGGATTGAGCGGCGCCTCGTTGTTGGTGAGCTTGGGCATCCACTCCTTCAGCCACTCATCGGTCATCGACTTGATCTCGGCCGCCACGCCGGTCGGATCGCGCTTGGTGGCGCCGGCCGATTTGCAGGCGGCCACCAGCGCGGCGAGCGTGAGCTTGGCGTCGCCCAACAGGCCGTGCTTGATCTTCACGTCCTTGTTGAGATGGGCAGGATCGAGCGTGGCGTGGATGATCGTCTTGCCAGCCGGCATGGAGATGCCGAAGTTGGTCTCGGTGAAGGAGCAGCCGATGCCCAGGATGACATCGGAGCGGTCGAGGAAGCTTCTCACCGCCTTCGGATAGGCACGGCCGCCCGAGCCCAAGGCAAGGAAATGCGTCTCGTCGAAGCAGCTCTTGCCCTCGAGGCTGGTGCAGACCGGAATGGCCAAAAGCTCGGCCAGTTCCTTGAGCTCGGCGTAGGCCTCGGCCCAATGCACGCCCTGGCCGGCATAGATCACCGGTCGCTTGGCGGCCATCAGGACCTTGGCGGCTTCGACGACGGCGGCCGGATCGGGACCGTACTTGGTGGCGACCACCGGCTCGTAGTTCAGCGGATCGGGCGCGTCCTCGGCATAAGCGTCGGCCGGCAACTCGATGATGACCGGCGAGCCGCGGCCGTTGCGCAGCAGGCTGAATGCCCGGCGCATGATGTTGGCGACCTCGCGGCCATTGGTGATCGGCTCGCTGTGCTTGGCGACATGCGCCATGGCGAGCGTCGAGTTGAAATTGGGCGGCACGTGGGCGATGCGGCGCGGATAGCCCTGCGGGATCACCAGCAGCGGGATCGATTCGCCGAACGCCTGGGCGATGCCGCCATAGGCGTTTTCCGACCCGGGGCCGCTCTGCATGCAGAACACGCCCATCTTGCGGCCCTTGGTGAGCCGCGACATGGCGTCGGCCATGTGCAGCCCGATGCGCTCCTGACGGACGATGATGGGGCGGATGTCGACCGCGGCGCAGGCCTCGATCAGATGGTTCACCGGATAGGCGAAGAGATATTCGACGCCTTCCTTCTTGAGAATATCGGCGATCGCCGGTCCGGTTTTCATGTCTGATCTCCTCCCAATTATGGCCCAGACCGAAGCCTACCCCCTCCCCACCTCCCCCGTCAGACGGGGGAGGTGCCCGAAGGGCGGAGGGGGAAAGCCAAGCGGGGCTACTTATTTAATTCCTTCATCGCGCTGTCGAGCCCACCGAGCGTCAGTGGGAACATGCGGTTGCTTGAAAGCTGCTGTAGGAGCTGGATCGACGGCGTGTAGCTCCAGTGCCGCTCGGGTACAGGGTTGAGCCACACCACGCTGCGATAGGTGTCGGCCACGCGCTGGATCCAGACCTGGCCCGCCTCCTCGTTCCAATGCTCGACCGAGCCGCCGGGATAGGCGATTTCGTAGGGGCTCATCGAGGCGTCGCCGACGAAGATCACCTTGTAGTCGGGCGGATAAGTGTGCAGCAGCTCCGCCGTCGAGAAGGTGTCGACGTGGCGGCGGCGATTGTCCTTCCACAACTTCTCGTAAAGGCAGTTGTGGAAATAGAAGAACTCGAGATGCTTGAACTCGCTGCGCGCCGCCGAGAACAGCTCCTCACAGACGCGGATATGGGCATCCATCGAGCCGCCGATATCGAACAGCAGCAGGAGCTTCACCTTGTTGCGCCGCTCGGGGATCATCTTGATGTCGAGATAGCCCGCGTTGCGCGCCGTCGAGCGGATCGTGTCGGGCATGTCGAGCTCGACCTCGGCGCCCTCGCGCGCGAACTTGCGCAGCCGGCGCAGCGCCAGCTTGATGTTGCGCGTGCCGATCTCGACGGTGTCGTCGAGGTTCTTGTACTCGCGCTTGTCCCACACTTTTACCGCGCGGCCCTCGCGGTTCTTGTCCTGGCCGATGCGCACGCCCTCGGGGTTGAAGCCGTAGGCGCCGAACGGCGAGGTCCCCGCCGTGCCGATCCACTTGCTGCCGCCCTGGTGGCGCTTCTGCTGCTCCTCGAGACGCTTCTTCAGCGTATCCATCAGCTTCTCCCAGCCGCCCATCGCCTCGATCTGCGCCTTCTCCTCGTCGGTCAAAAGCTTCTCGGCGAGCTTGCGCAGCCACTCCTCGGGGATCTCGGCCGTCGCGCCCTCGGGCGGCAGCGCCTCGAGGCCCTTGAAGACATGGCCGAACACGCGGTCGAACTTGTCGAGGTTGCGCTCGTCCTTCACCAGCACCGAGCGCGAGAGATAGTAGAAATTGTCGACGCTGTAGTCGGCGACGTGCTTGTCCATGGCTTCCATCAGCGCCAGGTACTCCTTGATGGAGACCGGCACCTTGGCCTGACGAAGTTCCAGGAAGAAGTTCACGAACATCGCGATCTCCTCAGGTGGACCGCGGGCCTCCAGGCCCGCTCATGAGGCGGGCCTGGAGGCCCGCGGTCCGAAGAATTACTGGCGCTGCTCCCGCCGTGCCATGAAGGCGAGGCGCTCGAAGAGATGGACGTCCTGCTCGTTCTTGAGCAGGGCGCCGTGCAGCGGCGGGATGAGTTGCTTGGAATCCTTGGAGCGCAGCGCGTCGGGCGACATGTCCTCGACCATCAGGAGTTTCAGCCAGTCGAGCAGCTCCGACGTCGAGGGCTTCTTCTTGAGACCCGGCACCTCGCGGATGTCGTAGAAGATGTTGAGCGCCTCGCGCAGCAGGTTGCGCTGCAGCTCGGGGAAATGGACATCGACGATCTGGGTCATGATCTCGCGATCGGGAAAGCGGATGTAGTGGAAGAAGCAGCGGCGCAGGAAGGCGTCGGGCAGCTCCTTCTCGTTGTTCGAAGTGATCATCACCACCGGGCGCTGCTCGGCCTTGATGACCTCCTGCGTCTCGTAGACGTAGAACTCCATGCGATCGAGCTCGAGCAGCAGGTCGTTGGGGAACTCGATGTCGGCCTTGTCGATCTCGTCGATCAGCAGCACCGGCCGCTCGGCCGCCGTGAAGGCATCCCACAGCTTGCCGCGCTTGATGTAGTGCTTGATGTCCTTGACCCGCTCGTCGCCCAACTGGCTGTCACGCAGGCGCGAGACGGCGTCGTACTCGTAGAGGCCCTGCTGGGCCTTGGTGGTCGACTTGATGTGCCATTCGATCAGCGGCGCGCCGATCGCCTTGGCGACCTCGTGCGCCAGGACGGTCTTGCCGGTGCCCGGCTCGCCCTTGATCAGCAACGGCCGCTGGAGCGCGATGGCCGCATTCACCGCCACGCGCAGGTCGTCGCTGGCAACATAGGAGTCGGTACCGGTAAATTTCATGATGCAAAATCCAGGTTCACGAGAGGCTAGGGTCACCCTAGAGGCGGCCCTTCCCAGCAGCAAGGCCGGGGCCGCCCGCCAGCTTCCCGATTTCAGCCGCCGGCTCTCACGATGAAGTAGACGATGGCGGCGGCAACGATCAACAGCGATACCGCCAGCCGGCCCGAGACGAAGGTGAGCGTGGGCGCCGGCTTGCCCGGGACGACGACCTGGTCGAGCGGCTTGCGGCCGGTGAACATGGCGCCGATCAGGTTCTGTCGCTTCCCGACCAGATAGAAGATGGCCGCCAGGACATGCAGGCCGATCAGGATCAGGAGCACGTTCACCCAGAAGGCATGGAAGTGCGTGAAGCGGTCGATCCACTTGTCGGCGACCAGGGTGGCGAGCGGACCGGTAACCGTGCCCGTGTCGGTGTCGGCCGAGAACAGGCCCGCGACCACCTGCGCCAGCACCGCGAAGAGAAGCAGCACGACCATGGCGCCGCCCGCCGGATTATGGCCGACCTCGTAGGTGCGTCGGCCGAGCAGCAGGTCCCGGAGGTAGGCAATGCACGCCATCGGGCCTTTGACGAAATTGGTGAAGCGGGCAGTGGTGCTGCCGACACAGCCCCAGGCGATGCGGAACAGCAGCAGGGTGAGGATCGCGTAGCCCGACCAAAAGTGGAACTTCATCCAGCCGCCGCCGGCCTGTCCGGTGAAATACGACACCGTCAACAGGACGACGAGCGTCCAATGGAACAATCGGACGGGAAGGTCCCAGACCCGGATCTTCTTGTTGGTCGTATCCGCCATTTCAGTCTTTCTCCCCGCCGATCGTGGCGACCACACGCAGTCGTGATAAGAGGTTGCCGCCTGTCCTGTTCGCTTTGACGTCAACCTCTGCAACAAATACTGCGCCATCGAGGCAAAAATTGCCCGTTGGTCGTGAAGAATTCAAAGGGGATGATCCATGAGGAAGACTTTAGCTATGGCGGTGATTGGCGCGCTTGCCGCAGGGGCGATGGTAGGCGGCGCGACGATCGCACTGGCGCAGGCCGATGTGATCAAAGAGCGCCAGGAAAACCGCAAGCAGACAGCCGCCGCCATGCGCGCGATCAAGGGCATCATCGATGCCAAAGGTCCGACGGCGGGAGCGGTTGAGCAGGCGGCCAAGCTCAAGA
>DASZJU010000393.1:0-6846 GCA_035947815.1 Reyranella sp. | reverse complement strand
GGCTGGTCGACATCATGCTGGCCTTCCCGGCGATCCTGATCGGGTTGGCGGTGGCCGCGATTTTCGGCGCGGGCTTGACCGCCGTGGTCATTGCACTGGTCGTCGCCACCATCCCCGGCGTCGCGCGGGAGGCGCGCGGCGCGGCCGTCGGCGTCATGGGCCAGGAATTCATGGAGGCTGGCCGCGCGGTCGGCGTAACCGACGGCGCGCTGATCTGGCGCTACCTGACGCTCAACTGCATATCGACGATCTTCGTGTTCCTGACGCTTCGCTTCGGCCAGATCATCCTGATCGGCTCGGCGCTGGGCTTTTTGGGCATGGGGGCGCAACCGCCGACCGCCGAGCTCGGCATGATGGCGGCGCAAGGCCGCGACTTCCTCTTCATTGCGCCGCATATCGCCACGATCCCGAGTTGCGCGATCTTCGTCATCGTGCTGGCCGCCAATCTTCTGGGCGACGCGCTGCGCGACGTCCTCGATCCGAGGCTGCAACAATGATCCGATCAGCTTTGAGTGCAGCGTTTGCGTTGACTATCGCGGGCCCGGCCGGTGCGCAGACCCTGAACATGATGAAGGCGCTCGACGCGCCGCATTACGATGCGCAGCGCACGACCTGGGGGCCGACCTCCGACATCGTCAACATGTTCCAGGATACGCTGGTGGCGCTCGACTGGGACGGCAAGACGCCGATCCCCTATCTCGCCAAGTCGTGGACCATCAGCCCCGACGGCAAGCTCTACACCTTCGCGCTGCGCGACGACGTGAGCTTCTGCAGCGGCAAGAAGTTCACGGCGGACGACGTCGTCTACAGCTTCAAGCGCCTGAAGGACCCGGCGATCAAGGGGCCGTTCGCCTGGCGCGCCGGCACCATCAAGGAGCTGCGGGCGCCCGATCCCTACACCGTCGAATACGAGCTGGAAGAGCCCTTTTCGGAGCTCCTGCTGCAGCTCACCATGTTCACCAACGTCATCCACAACAAGGAAAGCGTCGAGGCGCTGGGCAAGGATTACGGCATCAAGGGCGCCGACGGCACCGGCCCATGGTGCTTCGACTCGTGGCAGCCGCGCACGCAGGTCGTGCTGAAGCGTCACGACGCCTACAAGTGGGGCCCCGCGATGTACCAGAACAAGGGGCCGGTGAAGTTCGAGAAACTGGTCATCAAGGTCGTGCCCGAGGATTCCAGCCGCGTGGCGGCGATGATGGCCGGCCAGTTCGATATCACGCACCACTTCCCGGCGCAGTTCATCGCCCAGGCCAAGGCCGCGCCGATGCTGCAGGTCCAGGAAGCCAAGCCCAACTTCCAGCTGCTCTATTTCGGCTTCAAGACGACACGGCCCATGGTGGCCGACCGGCGCGTGCGCGAGGCCATGAGCATCGCCATCGACCGCGCCGCCATCGCCAAGGCCATCCTGCAGGGCAACGCCGAGCCCGCCTTCACCATCGTCGATCCCGACGCGCTCGACTTCGACGCCGATACAAGGCGCTTCGTGAAGGAAGACCTCGAGCGGGCGAAGAAACTTCTGGACGAGGCTGGCTGGAAGCCGGGCGCCGACGGCGTGCGCGAGAAGGACGGCCTGAAGCTGCAGCCCAAGGTCTATTACACCCAGGCCGGCAATACGCCGCGCGTGGCCGAGGCGATCCAGGGCTACCTGCGCCGCATCGGCGTGCAGTGGCAGCTCCAGCCCTGGGATTCGACCATTGCCGCCGCCAAGATGGCCGAGCAGGACTACGAGATCTGGTCGGTGACCGTGCCGTATCTTTCGGCCGGCGACCTGATGAACATCTATTTCGATTCCAGGAACATCCCGACGCCCAACCGCATGAACTGGAAGGATCCCGAGACCGACGAGTGGCTGCGGCTCGGCCGCTCAGCGCTGACAGCGGCCGAACGCGCCCAGTACTACGCGCTGGTGCAGCAGAAGGCGATGCAGGAGCACCTCTGGATGCCCATCCTCAACATCAACATGCATCAGGTGACCAACAAGAAAATCAAGGGCGCCCGGCCGCACATGATCTACCAGAACACCTTCTACAAGGGATTGGACGTGAGTTTTTAGCAATCCGTCATCCCGACCAGAGCCGAGCGCAGCGAGGCGCAGTGGAGGGACCTATTCTTTGGTCTCGGCGATAAGAAGAGGTCCCTCGACTGCGCCGCCCTTTGGGCGGCTTCGCTCGGGATGACGGAATAGGAGGAAACGACGATGCGTAACATATTCAAGAGCGTGGCAGCGTTGCTGGGCGTGGTCGGTGCATCCTCGGTCGCCGAGGCGCAGACGCTCAGGATGATGAAGGCGCTCGATGCGCCCCACTATGACGGCCAGCGCACGACCTGGTCGCCGACCTCCGACATCGTCAACATGTTCCAGGACACGCTGGTGGCGCTCGACTGGGACGGCAAAACCGTCATCCCCTACCTCGCCAAGTCGTGGACCGTCAGCCCCGACGGCAAGCTCTACACCTTCAAGCTGCGCGACGACGTGCAGTTCTGCAGCGGCAAGAAATTCACCGCCGAGGACGTGATCTATTCCTTCAAGCGGCTGACCGATCCCGCCTTCAAGGCGCCACTCGCCTGGCGCGCCGGCAACATCAAGGAGCTGCGCGCGCCCGATCCCTACACCGTGGAATACGAACTCGCCGAGCCATACGCCGACCTGCTGCTCAACCTCACCATGTTCACGACGGCAATCCACAACAAGGAGAGCGTCGAGGCGCTGGGCAAGGACTACGGCACCAAGGCGGCCGACGGCACAGGCCCGTGGTGCTTCGAATCGTGGCAGCCGCGCACCGAGATCGTGCTCAGGCGCCACGACGCCTATCGGTGGGGCCCCTCGATGTACCAGAACAAGGGTCCGGTGAAGTTCGAGAAGCTTTCCATCAAGATCGTGCCGGAAGACGCCAGCCGGGTGGCCGCCATGATGGCCGGCCAGTTCGACGTCACCCACCAGCTCCCGTTGCAGTTCATCCAGCAGGTCAAATCAGCGCCCAACCTCAACGTGCAGGAGGCGACGCCCAACTTCCAGCTCATGTACTACGGCTACAAGACGAACCGGCCGATGGTCTCCGACAAGCGCGTGCGCGAGGCGATGAACATCGCCATCAATCGTGCCGACATCGTCAAGGGCATCATGCTGGGCAACGCTGAGCCCGCCTATACCTTCGTCGATCCCAAGGCGCTGGATTTCGCCCCGTCGACCAAGGGCGTCATCAAGGAAGACGTCGAGCGCGCCAAGAAGTTGCTGGACGAGGCCGGCTGGAAGATGGGCAGCGACGGCATCCGCGAGAAGGACGGCGTCAAGCTCGCGCCCAAGGTCTACTTCACCCAGGTCGGCAACTTCGGGCGCATCACCGAAGCGATCCAGGCCGACATGCGCAAGATCGGCATCGACTGGAAGGTCCAGGGCTTCGACTCGACCATCGCCTTCCAGAAGATGAGCGAGCAGGACTACGAGCTGTGGACGGTGACGTTCCCGTACCTGTCGGCCGGCGACCTGCTGAACTTCTATTTCGACTCCAGGAACATGCCCGCCCCCAACCGCTACAACTGGAACGATCCGAAGACCGACGAGTACCTGAAGCTCGGCCGGGCCGCGCTAAGCGACGCCGATCGCACCAAGTACTATGCGCTCGCCCAGCAGCTTGTCGCCGAGGAGCATCTCATGATGCCGGTGATGAACGTCGCCATGTACCTGGTGACCACCAAGAAGGTGAAGGGTGCGCGGCCGCACATGCTCTATCAGAATACCTTCTACAAGGGGCTGGACTACTCCTTCTGATGGAAAAGCTCCTCGACGTCCGCGGTCTCAAAACCCATTTCCATACCGACCGCGGGCTGTTCCGTGCGGTCGACGGCATCGATTTTGCCGTCGGCCGCGGCAAGACCGTGGGACTGGTGGGCGAATCGGGCTGCGGCAAGAGCGTGACCTCGCTCTCGGTGATGGGCCTTGTCGCGAGCCCGCCCGGCGAGGTCGCGGCCGACTCGGTGCTGTTCGACGGCCGCGAGGTGCTGGGCCTCTCGGCCGACGAGCGGCGCAGGCTGCGCGGAGCCGCGATGTCGATGATCTTCCAGGAACCGATGACCTCGCTCAACCCGGTCCACACGATCGGCCAGCAGATCGTCGAGGCGATCCTGGCGCACACCACCGTCTCGCCGCAGGCAGCGAAGAAACGGGCCATAGAAATGCTCGAGCTGGTGCGCATCCCGTCCGCCAACGAGAGGATCGACGACTACCCGCACCGCCTGTCGGGTGGCATGCGCCAGCGCGTGATGATCGCCATGGCGCTCTCCTGCGAGCCCGCGCTCTTGATCGCCGACGAGCCCACCACCGCGCTCGACGTCACCATCCAGGCACAGATCCTCGACTTGCTGCAGGACCTGCAGCGGCGGCTCGGCATGGCGATCCTGATCATCACCCACGATCTCGGGGTCATCGCCGAGGTGGCCGACGATGTGCTGGTGATGTACGCCGGCAAGATCGTCGAATCGGCGCCGGTCGACGCCCTGTTCGCCGATCCGCAGCATCCCTACACGATCGGCCTTCTAGGCTCGATCCCGCGCCTCGACGTCGTGCGCGAGCGGCTGGCCACCATCGAGGGCACGGTGCCCAGTCCCAACCAGCAGCCCAAGGGCTGCCGCTTCTCGCCGCGCTGCCCGTTCGCCGACCGGCGCTGCCACGCCGAGCCGCCGCCGCTGCGCCCGCTCGGCAGCGAGCATCTCGTGGCCTGCTGGAAGGCACCGGTGGAGCGCGCGGGAGCAACGGTATGAATGCCACCGCGCCCGTGCTGCAGGTCCCAGTCCTCGAGGTGCGGGGTTTGGTAAAACATTTCCCGGTGAGCCGCGGGCTGATCCGCCGCAAGGTGATCGGCCTGGTGCGCGCGGTCGAGGGCGTGAGCTTCGAGATCGCCCGTGGCGAGACCCTGGCGCTGGTGGGCGAATCGGGCTGCGGCAAGTCGACGACCGGCCGCCTGGTGCTGCGCCTGATGGATCCGACCGCGGGCTCGGTGCGCTTCAAGGGCGAGGAGATTGCGAACCTCGACAAGAATGCGCTGCGCCGTCTGCGCCGGCACATGCAGATCATCTTCCAGGACCCTTATGCCTCGCTGAACCCGCGCATGACCGTCGGCGAGATTTTAGCCGAGCCGATGGCGGTGCACGGGCTGCACACCGAGGTCGAGCGCGAGAGCCGCGTGCGCGAGCTCTTGGACGTCGTGGGCCTTTTGCCCGAGCAGGCGCGGCGCTATCCGCACCAGTTCTCCGGCGGCCAGCGCCAGAGGATCGGCATCGCTCGCGCGTTGGCCGTCAATCCCGACCTGATCGTGTGCGACGAGCCGGTCTCGGCGCTCGACGTCTCGATCCAGGCGCAGATCGTCAACCTCTTGCAGAACCTGCAGCGCCGCTTCGGCCTTTCCTACCTGTTCATCGCCCACGACCTCGCCGTGGTGAAGCACATCAGCGACCGCGTGGCGGTGATGTATCTCGGCAAGCTGGTCGAGATCGCGTCCAAGCGCGACCTCTATGCGCGGCCGCTCCATCCCTATACGCAAGCGCTGCTGTCGGCGATCCCGCGGCCCGATCCCCGGCTGCGCAAGCAGCGCCTACTGCTGGCCGGCGACGTGCCCAGCCCCTTTGCGCCGCCGCCGGGCTGCCGCTTCCACACCCGCTGCCCCTTCGCCCAGCCGCGCTGCCGCCAGGAGGAGCCGGTGCTGCGCGAGGCGAGCAGCGGCCACCGGGTGGCCTGCCATTTCTACGAGACGCTGCCCGCCCCCTCGATCGCCGCAGCGGCCGGCGCGGCGCCGGGCAAGTTTGTCGAGCGCCTCGCCGCCTTCGAGGCAGCCAAGCAGGCGCGCGCCACACAAGCCACCTCATCCTGAGGAGCACGCCGCAGGCGTGCGTCTCGAAGGATGGGCCACGGGACGTGGACGTTGCCCACCCCAGTGCGGGGGTTACCCCGCGCGATCGAGACGCCGCGCTTCGCGCGGCTCCTCAGGGTGAGGTCTACTTGTAGTAAGATCAAAACCGATGGCACCCAATCCCCGCCCCAGCGGCACCGAAGGCTATGGCGAGACCGCCGACGACCGCGTCCGGCAATATGAGAGCGTGGCGTTCGCCGACGTCCATCGCGACATTCTCCCGCTCTTTCCCACGACCCCCAGTCGCGTCATCGATATCGGCGCCGGCACCGGACGCGATGCGGCGGCCTTCGCCCGTCTCGGCCACACCGTGACGGCCGTCGAGCCGACTCCCGAACTGCGGGCTCACGGCCAGCGGCTTCACGCCCAGTCTCCGATCACCTGGATCGACGATTCGCTGCCCGATCTCGACCGTGTCCGTGCCACCGGCGAGCGTTACGACCTCGTCATGCTGACGGGCGTCTGGATGCACCTCGACCAGCCGGAGCGCGAGCGCGCCATGGGCCGCGTTGCGCCTCTGCTGCGCCCCGATGGCCTGATGGCGCTGTCGCTGCGCCACGGGCCGGTGCCGGCGGGCCGACGCATGTTCGAGGTATCGGCCGCCGAGACGCGCGCGCTGGCCGCGCGTCATGGCCTCACGACCGTCCACGAGAGCAAAGGTTCTTCCCAGCTGGGTGGCCCTGCCGTGTGGTGGGATCGGCTGGCCTTCAGGGCCCGGAAATAGCTCGTGACGCCGGGCGACTGCAGGCAGAGCGCCGTCAAAAGTGATAGGCGAGGCGCAGGCTGGCGGTCTGGCTCAGGAAATTGTCGCCGGCGATGAGCTTGTACTCGGCGCGCACCTCGTTACCGCTGGCCTCGTAAAGCTGCAAACCTGCTTCGGCCACGGCCAGCGCGGTCGGGCCGTAGAAGGTCGTGCGGAAACTGCCGAGAGCGGCGAACG
>DASZJU010000392.1:0-4647 GCA_035947815.1 Reyranella sp. | reverse complement strand
TGCGCATGCTGATGGGGCCGTGGACGACGTATATCCTCTACAACCTCAAGACCCACGGCCCGCAGCGCTTCGGCGAACTGAAGCGGCGCGTGGCGGGCGTGTCGGCCAAGATGCTGACCGAGCGGCTGCGCACGCTCGAGGGCGCATCCCTGGTGCGTCGCGACTACGAGGCGACAATCCCGCCCAAGGTCACCTATTCGCTGACCCAGCGCGGGCATGAGCTCGACGACGTGCTGGGCAAGCTCGCCGACATCGGCATGCGCTGGGAGGCCGAGGATGCAGCCCTCCGTGCTGTGCGCGCGGCCGAGCTGAAGGCCGCCGAATAGAAGCGGTCGCGCTGCCCGCGATGTTGCGCCGGGCGATCGGCCTGCACATGGTGGCAGCGATGCTCGCGACCACCTCTCCCGCCGCTGCCGCCGATCCGCTGAGCGGCAACGCCCTGTACGACGACGTGCAGCGCTACGACGGCTTCGGCCCGCACCGCTACGGCTCGGCCGGCGCCGCTCAGGCCTTCGACTGGATCGCGGACGAACTTTTACGCGCGGGCTTCGGCGTTTCGTCGCAGAGCTTCACGATGGGCCGGCAGTACGATTTCGAGGCCGGCTCGCTCAGCGTCGACGGGCAGACCGTGGCCGTAATGCCGCACTGGTGGATTCCCGAGCCGCTCGCAAGCTTCAGCCTCAGCGCGCCGATCGTCACCGCGGGCGACGCCAGCGGCCGCTTCGTGCGCGTCAGCCTGCCCTTCGACCGCGCCGCCTACCTCACCCAGGCGCACCGCACCGCGCTGGACGAGGCATTCGCCCGCCATCCCGCCGCCGTGCTGCTGACCATCGATCATCCGAGTGGGGAGATCTACACCTACAACGTCGACCAGGAGGGCAAGCCCTGGCCGGTGCCGGTGATCCTGGCCGCCGCCCGGGACAAGGCGCTGCTCGACGCCGCCCAGCAGGCGGGCCGGCCGGTGAGGGTGGACATCAAGGGCCGCTATCGCCACGACGTGCCGGGCCGCAACGTCATCGGCCGCCTCAACCGCAGCGGCGGCCGCGCGATCGTCGTGTCGACGCCGGTAACGAGCTGGTTCACCAGCACCTGCGAGCGCGCGCCCGGCATCGCCGGCTTCCTGGCGATGGCCCGCCTCGCCAACACGCGGCTGGCGGATGCCGACCTGGTATTCGTCGCCACGGCGGGCCACGAGATCGGCCACGGCGGCATGGCGCATTTCATCGGCAGCCAGGCGCCGCCGCCCGCGGCGACCCTCGCCTGGGCGCATTTCGGCGCGTCGCTGGCCTGCCACGAGTGGCGCCGCGACGGCGAACGCTGGATCGCCGGCAGCGTCGTCGACACGCGCCAGCGGGTGATCGCCCGGTCGCAGTCGATGGACGATCTGGTCGTTCGCCACTTCGGCGGCATCGTCGGCACCAGCCTGGTCGGCGACAAGGCGGCGGTTGGCGAATTGCGCGATGTGCATGCCGCGGGATACCCCAACTTCTTCGGCATGGCCGGCCTGCATGGCCTGTTCCACACCCCGGCCGACAGTGCGTTGGGCACAGGCCCGGACAGTCTCGAGCCGGTCGCGCGGGCCTTCGCCGGGGCGCTCGGCGAGATCGCGGCTTCGGGGAGATGAGCGCCTTTTATTTGGGCACGTTGAAGTGGCCCTGCACGAAGCTGAGGTCGATGAACGATTTGGCATCGGCGTCGCGCGACACCTGGCCGGTCGACTGCCAGAACGCGACCTGCTTGTAAATGTCGCCGACATCCAGCCTGCCCTCGGGATCGATGAAGGGCAGACCCGACGCGACCAGTGCCGGCGGCTGCTTGAGCGCGCTGCTTAAAATTCCGATCATCTCGTCGTAATTCGCGCCCGCCACCAATTTGCCGTTGTCGCGTTTGCCGAACGCTTCGTGATAGGCGGTCGCGCCACGGCGATAACCGACGATGAACTTCTCGATCAGCGGCCGTCGCTCGGCGATGGTCTTAGGCGAGGTGAAGACCGCGCCGAGTTGCCACGGCACCTCGTCGCCGACATAGGCGATCGGCTTGCCGCTGCCCTCCGATTCGACCTGGCGGAAGGTGGTGATGGGAAACACCGCGGCGTCGACCTGGCCGCCCTTGAAGGCCGCCACCATGTTGGGGATCGACTGCAGCGCCACGATGGTGAGGTTCTTGGTGTCGACGCCGTACTTGCGCGCCACGATCTCCAGCGAATAGTGCACCGAGGAGCCGACAGTGGTGACGGCCACCCGCTTGCCAGCGAGATCCTTGACCGAGCGCACGCCCTGCTGCCACGCCGGGTTGGTGACGGCGATCACGTTGAGCTGGTAGCCCGGCCGCTCCGCGCTCTGCGCCGCCACGACCTTCAATCCGCCCTTGGCCGCGAGATTGAAGAAGCCGGCGGTAAAGGCGGTGACGCCGAGATCGGCGTCGCCCGACACCACCGCCAGCGGCACCTGCGCTGCCGACTGGAAATCCTTCATGGTGAGATCGAGGCCCACTTCCTTGAACCAGCCCTTCTCCTGGGCGATGAAGATCGGGCCGGACGAGGAGAGCCGCAGCAGGGCGATCGACGCCTTGGTCAGCTCATCCGCCGAAACGCTGCGCACGAGAGGCAGAGCCAACATTCCGCCAAGCGCTGCGCGGCGCGTCAAAGCCTGCTGAACCACCGATGCCTCCCGATTTTCCTTGGCCCGGAGTATGGTCGGATTCGGGAGCGAACAAAAATGAATCCCCTGGACTGCGACGTGTTGGCGAGCGGCGGCGGCATGGCGGGCACGGTGGCCGCCATCGCCGCGGCGCGCCAGGGCGCACGCACCGTGCTGTTCGAGCGCCACGGCTTTCTGGGCGGCGCGGCGACGGCGGGCGCCGTCGGCCAGTTCGTCGGCTGGGAGACCCGTGCCGGCCGCCGCGTGATCGCCGGTTTGGCCGAGGAGATCGTAGGCCGCCTCGCGGCCATGGGCGGCAGCGCGGGCCACGGTCACTTCGTCATGTCGACCGGCCATCGCATGGACCGCGTCGAGTACGATACCGAGATCCTGAAGGTGGTGCTGGACGAGATGGCGCACGAAGCCGGCGTGCGGGTGCTGCTCCACAGCCAACTTGCCCAGGCAGCGCGTCGCGGCCGGGCCATCACATCGGCCACGCTGCTGACCAAGGGCGGCATGCTCGATGTGCGGGCGCGCCTGTTCATCGACAGCTCGGGCGATCTCGACCTGATGGCCCGTGCCGGCGCGCCGTTTCTCGGCCTCGACGAGGGCGAAAGCCTGCAGCCCGCCACCATGATGTTCCGCCTGGGCCCGATCGATTTTTCCGCCTTCGACGGCATGAGCGCTAAGACCAAGGCAGCGCTTTCGGCGCGCGGCGTCGCCCTGGGCGCCCTGCCGCGCGCGGCACTGCACTGCAGCCGCGTGCCGGGCTCGGACGACGGCTGGTTCAACGTCACGCGGATTTCGATCGACGCCAGCGATCCGTTTGCGCTCAGCGACGGCGAACGCGAGGGCCGCCGCCAGGCGCTCGCCGCCGCGCGCTTCATCGTGGCCAATGTGCCGGGCTGCGTCCGCGCCCGGCTGGTCTCGTTCGCGCCGCAGCTCGGCATTCGCGAGACGCGCCGCATCGCCGGACTCCTGACGCTCGCCGCCGACGACCTGCGCCAGGGCGCGGAGTTCATCGACACCATGGCGCTCGGCGCCTACCCGATCGACGTGCACCATACCGGCGACGGCAACATCACCTTCGAGGAGCTGGGTCCCGACCATGTCTACGCCCTGCCCTACCGCATCGCCGTGCCGCAGGGCCTCGACAATGCGCTGGTGGCGGGTCGCGGCCTGTCGGCCACGCATGAGGCGCACGGCGCCATTCGCGTGATGCCGACGGCCATGGCGGTGGCGCAGGCCGTGGGCACTGCGGCTGCCCTGCTCGCCGCCGCCAACCAACCGGCGTCGCAGCTTGACCCGGCGACCTTGCGCGAAAAGCTCAGGGAAGCGGGCGCTATTCTCTAAGGCGCGGCGGTGTTGCCGAGCTGGCCCGCTATTTCTTGGTCATGCCCCAGAACACGGTGATTGGCGGCGGCACGGCCATGGTGCCGATATTAGCGCGCACCGCCGAGACGCCGAACCACTCGCCGAGCGGCACATGAGTCACGATCTGCATGGCGTAGGTCTGCACTTCCTCGGCCACCGCCTTCTTCTCCGTAAGCGTGGTGGCGCGGACGAACTTGTCGCGCAGCTTCTCCATGCCCTCGTCGCATGGCCAGCCGGCGCGGGCCTTGTCGCAGGTCGTGGCCAGGTTGGGCGTCATCAGCGGGTCGAGGATGTCGAGCTGCACCCAGCTCGTGCCGAAGGCATTCCAGCCACCCTCGGAAGGCGGGCCTTTCTTGGTGGTGAGCCGGGTCACCATGCTCTGCCAGTCCATCGGCTGGATCTCGACCTTGAAGCCGGCCTTCTCAAGCTGGGCCTTGGCGACGGGCGCGAGCTGCTTGATGACACCGAGATCAGTGGGCTGCGGGATCACCACGACAGTGCCGTCATAGCCCGCTTCCTTGAGAAGCTCACGCGCCTTGGCGGCGTTGCCCTCGATCAGTCCGTCCATGCCGGCGGTCGTGGCGAGTGGCGAGTCACAGGTGAACATCGCCTTGCACACGCGATAAAACCGCTT
>DASZJU010000391.1:0-2627 GCA_035947815.1 Reyranella sp. | reverse complement strand
TCGGCGAGGTCGAAGCGGCACGCGGTGTCGCCGAGCCGGGCGGCGTGATCCATCTACCCAGCCGCAAGAACCAGCCCGGCCGGGTCGAGCCGTGGCCGCTGGTCAGTGCGCCCGAGGCCGAGATCGACACGACCAACCTCGAAGGTCCGCGCGGCGCGCTGGCGCTGCCGCACGAGCGCCTCGCCCACCTGATCGCCGTCCACGCCAAAAGCCTGATCGGCCGCGAGCAGCGCGCGCGCAAAGGCGAGCTGCTGCATGCCGGCCATTTCATGGTGCTGGTGCGGCGGCGCAACGAGTTCGTGAATGCGCTGGTGCGCGCCCTGAAGCGCGAGGGAATCGAGGTGGCAGGCGTCGACCGCCTGAACTTGGGCAAGGAACTCGCGATCCAGGATCTACTGGCTGCGGCGCGCTTCGTGCTGCTGCCGCAGGACGATCTCAACCTTGCGTGCCTCCTGAAATCGCCGCTGATCGGCCTCAGCGAGGACCAGCTCTTCACCCTGGCGTGGCAGCGCACCGGCCATCTCTGGCGGGCCCTGCGCGCGCGCGCGGGCGACGCCTCCTTCACCGCCGCCCATGCGCGGCTGTCGGCCTGGCTGAAGCGTGCCGATTACATCACGCCGTTCGATTTCTTCGCCGAGGCGCTCGGTCCCGAAGGCGGCCGCGTGGCCCTGCTGGAGCGGCTGGGCCGCGAGGCCGCCGACCCGATCGATGAGCTGCTGGCGCGGGCGCTGCAATATCAGCGCGCCGAGGGCAGCTCGCTACAGGGCTTCCTGCGCTGGTTCGAAGCGGGCGGCGGCGAGATCAAGCGCGATCTCGACCAGAACCGCCGCCGCGAAGTGCGCATCCTGACAGTGCATGCGTCGAAGGGCCTGCAGGCGCCGATCGTCTACCTGCCCGACACGACCCGCGTGCCGCGCGACGCCGAGCGCCTGCTGGCCGGCGCCGACGGCGAGGCCCGGTTGTGGCTGCCGCGCGCCGACGACGCCAACGAGGCCGCGCGCAGCTGGCGCGCCCAGGCCCGCGAGCGCGCGCTCGAGGAGCAGAACCGCCTGCTCTATGTCGCCATGACCCGTGCCGAGGATCGGCTCTATGTCGGCGGCTGGGTCGGCGCGAAGAAGCCGGATCGCGGCTGCTGGTACGAGCGCATCGAGGCAGGCTTCAGGGCAAGCAGCGAGGCCGGCAGCGCCTTACCGCGCACGTTCGACTTCACGACGCTGCTCGGCCCGGAAGGCTGGGCAGGCGATGGCTACGAGCTCACCAATACCGGCCAGATCGAGCTGCCTGAGCAGGCCGAATTGCCTCTGGAGGCGGCGGCCAAACTCGAACCCTGGGTGCGCCAGCCCGCCCCAACCGAGCCCGACCCGCCGGCGCCGCTGGCGCCGTCGCAACCGCTGCCGGACGAAGGTCGTACAAGCCCGCGGGCTTTCAGCCCGCTGGCGCCCGAAGACTCCCGGCGCTGGCAACGCGGCCGGCTGCTGCACGAACTGCTGCGCCACCTGCCCGCGCTGCCGGCCGCGGCGCGCGCGCCTGCGGCAGAGCGGTTCCTTGCCCATCAGGCGCATGGATTGACCGATGAGGAGATCGCGCAATGGACCGAGGAGGTGCTCGCCGTCACCGAAGCGCCGGGCCATGCCGCTCTGTTCGCCGAAGGCTCGCGCGCCGAGGTGCCGCTGATCGGCACGGTGAAGACGCCGCGCGGCACCTTCACCGTCAGCGGCCAGATCGACCGGCTGGCCGTCTCAGCCTCCGAAGTGCTGATCGTCGACTACAAGACCAACCGGCCGCCGCCGCAATCGGCGTCGGATGTGGCGCTCGCCTATCGCCGGCAACTCGCTCTTTATCGCGCGCTGCTCGCCGGCATCTATCCCGGCCATACCGTAAGGGCTTTTCTCCTGTGGACGGCGGCACCTTTGCTGATGGAAATCGACGCCGAAACGCTCGCCAAATCAATGCCTTACGCGGCCGCATCTTGACTCGCGCGGTTGCTGTTCCTAGCTTGGGGTCCAAGGGCGGCGCCGGTCCATCGACCGGCCTGTAGTGTTTTTGGGAGAACCCATTATGACCGTCAAAGCAACCGATACTTCCTTCGAGCAGGAAGTCCTGAAGTCCGACACGCCCGTCCTCGTCGACTTCTGGGCGGAGTGGTGCGGGCCGTGCCGCATGATCGGCCCCTCGCTGGAGGACATCTCCAAGGAGATGGACGGCAAGCTCAAGGTGGTGAAGGTCAACATCGACGAGAATCCGACGACGCCGTCGCGCTATGGCGTCCGCTCGATCCCCACGCTGCTGCTGTTCAAGAACGGCCAGGTCGCCGCCACCAAGATCGGCGCCGAGCCCAAGCAGAAGCTGGTGAGCTGGATCAACACCGTCGTTAGTTAGCTGATCGCTCAGCCGTTGCGGGCCAGCACTTCGCCCGCGACGTAGAGCGACCCGCAGATCAGGATGCGCATCGGCGCGGGCTGGGTGGCCAACAGGTCTTCCAGCGCCGCGCCGATGTCGTTTGCGGGCACGCAATCCAGGCCGACCTCGGCCGCCCGCGCGCAGGCTTCCTGCGGCGTATAGGCGGCGTGGCCTTGGATCGGCACGGCGCGTGCGCTACGGGCGTGCCGTGCCAGCGGCCGCAGGAA
>DASZJU010000390.1:0-3224 GCA_035947815.1 Reyranella sp. | reverse complement strand
GATGGGATTGAGGATGCCCGACGTGGTCTCGCAATGGACGGCGAAGACGTGGCTGATCGCTTTGTCCTCGGCCAGTATCCTCTCCAGCAACGGCAGATCGGGCGGCATGTCCTCCGGCATCTCGAGCGACGCCGCCGCGCGGCCGGCGATCTCGGCGATCCTGCGCGCACGCTGGCCGTAGGCGCCGTTGATCAGCACCAGAAGCTTGCCCGCCCTGGGGACGAACGAGGTGATCATCGCCTCGACGGCGAAGGTGCCCGAGCCTTGCACCGGCACAGTGACATGCGTGCCCTGCCCGCCCGCCAGCTCGACGATCCTGTCCAGCACCATGCGGTTGATGCGCAGGAACTCAGCGTCGCGCGAACCCCAGTCGTGGACCATGGCCTGCTTCACCCCGACCGAGGTAGTGAGCGGGCCGGGCGTCAGCAGCAACGGATCGCCAGTTTCGGAGGCGGCAGGCGTCCTGGTCGTCATGCGGCGGATCGTGGCCTCGCGGTCCCTATCCGTCCAGTATATAATCCATATGCTATCTATTGGTTTTCCATATATGACGCCCGCCCAACTCCGCGCCTTCCATCTCGTCGCCGAATCAGGCTCGTTCTCCGCTGCCGCTCGCGCGTCGGGCCTCAGCCAGCCTAATCTCTCGGGTCAGGTCACGGCACTGGAGAAGGCCTACGGCGTGCGCCTGTTCGACCGGCGCGGCCGCAGCGTCGCACCGACCGAGACCGGCCGGCAGCTCCATGGCGTCACGACGCGGCTGTTCGCGCTGCAGGATGAGGCGCGGGCTTTGCTGGCCGGCGAGCAGGCGCTGACCCGTGGACATCTCAGGATCGCGGCCGATTCGGCGCACCATGTGGTGCCGATCATGGCGGCGCTGCGCAAGCGCGCCGAGGGCCTCACCTTCGCGCTGTCGATCGACAATTCCGCCGTCGTGCTCGACCGCCTGCTGCGCCACGAGGCCGACGTGGCGGTGATGGCCAAAAGCGTGTCGGATCCGCGACTGCACGCGGTCCGCCTGCGGACCGACCGGCTGGTGCTGTTCGCCCCGGCACGCCATCCGCTCGCCAAGCGCGGCCGTGCCCCGCTTGCGGCGCTCGCCGGCCAGGAGGTGGTGCTGCGCGAGCGCGGCTCGATCACACGCGAAGTGCTTGAACAAGCGATGGCCGCCGCCGATATCCAACCTGGCGCCATCGTCGAGGTGCAGACCCGCGAGGGCGTAGGTGAGGCGGTGGCGGCAGGCTTCGGCATCGGCGCGGTGTTCGCCAGCGAACTCGGCGACGACCGACGCTTTCGTCGCATCCTTGTCACCGATACCGATCTCGGCGTTGCGGAATATGCCGTGAGCCTGCAGGAGCGCCTCCGTGTGGCGCTGGTGCGAGCCTTCATAGATGAAGCGACAAAGCTTTCGTCCTGAGACCCGTCACAAAATCGTCAAAAAACTTTCATCACTGACAAGCGAGGCGTAGGATTCGACGATCATGCATGGCGTAGAGACCGTCCTGAACGTGCTGGGCAGCGTGACGTTGCTGCTATGGGGCGTGCGCATGGTCCGCACGGGGCTGACGCGTGCCTTCGGCGCGGCGTTGCGGCGCGCCATCGCCGCCTGTTCGCGCAACCGCCTCACCGCCTTCCTGGGCGGCATCGCCATCACCGGCCTGCTGCAGTCGAGCACGGCCACCTCGCTGCTGGTCTCCTCGTTCGCCGGCCGCGGCCTGATCCCGCTGTCGATTGCCTTCGCTATCATGTTGGGCGCCGATATCGGCACCACCATCGCCGCCCAGATCCTGTCGTTCGACCTCGGATGGGTCTCGCCGCTGCTGATCGGCACCGGCGTCATCACCTTCCTGTCGAGCGAAGCGGACAAGCCGCGCCATCTCGGCCGCGTCGCCATCGGGCTTGGCCTGATGCTGCTGTCGCTCAAGCTGCTGGCGCTCGCCACCCAGCCGCTGCGCAATGCGCCGGCCTTCATGGCGCTGCTGCAGGGGCTGCAGGACGAGTACGTCATCGCCGTCGTGGTCGGCACGCTCGCCACCTGGTTCGTGCATTCGAGCCTGTCGACAGTGCTGCTGGTGATGTCCTTCGCCGGCAGCGGCCTGATCGAGCCCAAGCTCGCGCTGGCGCTGGTGATCGGCGCCAATATCGGCGGCGCGCTGGCGCCCTACATGGCGCAGTCCGGCGCCGACGTCGAAGCCCGCCGCGTGCCGCTCGCCAACCTGATGACCCGCGCCGTCGTGGGTGTGGCCCTGCTGCCGTTCCTCGGACCGATCGTCGAGGGACTGTCGATGATCGACGCCTCGGCGACGCGCCTGCCGGTGAACTTCCACACCGCCTACAACATCGCGGCATCCCTCATCTTCCTGCCGCTGGTCGACGTCGTCGCCTGGGCGTGCCGCCGCCTGTTGCCGGCAAAGCCCGTGGTCGACGATCCCGGCAAGCCGCGCCATCTCGATCCCAACGTGCTCGATTCGCCGGCCGAGGCCTTGGGCTGCGCCCTGCGCGAGACGCTGAACCTGGGCGACCGCGTGGCCGACATGCTGCGCGGGACCATCGACGTCTTCGAGCGCAACGATCCCAAGGCGGTGAAGGCGATCGAAGCCGCCGACGACGCAGTCGACCGGCTCTACGAGGCAATCAAGCTCTACCTTATCCAGACCTCGCGCACCGAACTCGGCGAGGAGGACGGCAAGCGCTACATCGAGATCCTGACCTTCACCACCAACCTCGAGCATATCGGCGACATCGTCGACAAGAACCTGATGGAGCTCGCCGCCAAGAAGATCCGGAACCGTTACGCCTTCTCGCCCGAAGGCATGGCCGAGCTGCGCGCCTTCCATGCCCGCGTACTGGAGAATTTGCGGCTGGCGCTGAACGTCTTCACCACGCGCGATATCACCCTGGCGCGCCGGCTCGTCGCCGAAAAAACCGCCATGCGCGAGGCCGAGGCGAAGGCCGCCGACAGCCACTTCGCCCGGCTGCGCGAGGGTCGGCCGGAATCGATCGAGACCAGCTCGATCCATATGGACGTGATCCGCGATCTCAAGCGCATCAACGGCCACCTCGCCTCGGTGGCCTATCCCATCCTTGAGGCGGCCGGCGAGCTCGCCGACACTCGGCTCAAGGAGGCTCAGCCTTTGATGCGCGCTCCGGTGGGGTCGTAGGGGCAGCGCAACGAGAGCTTTGCTTTCAGGCGCATGCCGGCAAGGTCGACTTCGAACCGTGCGCTC
>DASZJU010000389.1:0-3638 GCA_035947815.1 Reyranella sp. | reverse complement strand
GCATTGGTGGCCAGCACCCACATGGTGCGGCGGAACAGATCGCGCGCCTCGACCTCGAGCTTGTCGGCGCGCGCCTTGCCCTGGCCGAACGCCTTCAGGGTCGCCAGCCCCTGGATCGAATCGAGGAACTCGGCGGCGAAGGAGGCGTAGCTCTTCTGCCGGCGCTGCGAATTCTTGACGTCGAACTTGTGCCACAGGCCCGGCGCGAACAGCGCCACCAGCGCGAAGCCCAGCATCACCAGCGCGACGGGCAGGTCGATGAAGGCCACGACGGCGAAGATCAGGACCGGCGAGATCAGGGCGATCAGGAACTGCGGCAGGAACTGGCCGAAATAGGTCTCGAGCTGCTCGACGCCGTCGATCATGGAAAGCGTCAGCCCACCCGAGCGCTGGCGGCCGACCGTGCCAGGCCCGAGGGCGGCGATGCGGTCGTAGAGCGTGCGGCGGAGCGCCTTTTGCACCCGCGCCGCGGTCTCATGCGCCACCACGGCGCGCCAATGCTCGGCGGTGCCGCGCAGCACCATCACCAAGGCGATCAACAGCACCGACGGCACGAGCTCGGCCAGCGTGCGGCCGGCGAAGACCTGGCCGATCAGCCAGCCTAAAAGACCCAGGCGGGCGACGCCCAGCCCGACGGACAACAGGCCGATGGCGACGGCGGCGGCGATTCGCCCGCGCACGCCGCGGGTGAAGACAAGAAGACGCGGTTCGATATGCATGAGGTCGATGCTAAGCCGAACGTCAATATTCGTCAGTCCACAATTTGGAAGATCACCTGTACAATTCTGAACATGGACGCCAACTGGGACGATCTCCGCGTTTTCCTGACCCTGGCCCGCGAAGGCACGCTGTCGACGGCGGCCAAGGCGCTGGGCGTCAGCCATCCCACCGTGTCGCGCCGTGTGCAGGCGCTGGAGCAGCAGATCGGGGCGCGCCTGTTCGAGCGCCTGCCCGACCGCTTCGTGCCGACCTCGGCCGGCGAGGAGCTTTTGGCCGACACCGAGGCGATGGAAAAAGCCGCACTCTCGATCCATCGCCGCAGCGCCGGCCTCAGCGACACGGTGAGCGGCGTCGTACGGCTGTCGGCCGGCGAGGCGATGGCCGCCCTGATCGCGCGCCATCTCGCCTGGCTGCGTGGCCGGCTGCGCCAGATCGAGTTCGAGGTGATCGCCAGCCACACGCTCGCCAACCTGTCGCGGCGCGAGGCCGACCTGCTGATCCGCGAGCAGGTGCCGGACCTGGCCGGCATCGTCGTGCGCAAGCTGGGCCGTGTCGCCTATGCCGCCTATGCCGCGCGCGATTTCCCGCTCGGCCGCAAGGGCGTCCTCGACGGGCTGCCGTGGATCGGCTTCGACGACGACCACAGCTACATGCCGGGCCAGCACTGGCTGCACGAGCACCTGGGTGGTGCGCGGCCCGCTGTGCGATGCAACAACTGGCTGGTGGTACACGAAGCGGCACGCGCCGGCGCCGGTCTCGCCGTGCTGCCCTGTTACCTCGGCGATCCCGATCCGGCGCTGAAGCGCGTGGGCAGCGTGCTGCCGGACGTGTTCGCCGAGCAGTGGCTGCTGGTCCATCGCGATCTGCGCGCGCTGCCGCGGGTACGCGCGGTCATGGACGCCGTGATCGACCTCTTCCAACGCGAACGCGCGCTGCTCGAAGGACGGTCGTAGCTGGGGGCGCGCCACTCCAGTGGCGCGTCAGACTTTCAAGCGAGCACTGCCCTAAGGCCAGAGGCCGGCCTCGGCGATGAGCCCAGCTTTCACAGGATTCTCGTCGATATAGCTTTCCGTCGCAGCGAAGTGTGTCTCGTTCCTGATGTATCGGTCCCAATACTCGGTCTGCCAGAACGCGCCGCTGCGTCCCAGTTGAGCATTCGCCTGGCGCGCCGTGAAACGCTTCCACGAACTGACGATGGGGCCGAGCGATGCCCCGGCGGTGGGCGTGAACAGCACGTGGACGTGATTGGGCATGATCGTCCAAGCGTGGAGGCGATAGCGCTCACCGTCGAACGCAAGAAAAGCTTCTTCGACGAGTCGGGCAATTGGATCGGATCTCAGCCAGCACGCGCCCCAGCCACGATCAAGCATGTCATGGCGCAGCGTTTCGGCCTTATCGGCTCCCTTCAAACTCTCCAAAGCCTCCCTCGGAAGACTGTCGGCGAGCCGGAAGGTGACGAACTGGATGACATCTTGCGAGTCGAAATGAGGTAGGTAGTTCCGAGAATGCCAACCCTTGTGCTGCATACCTTTTAGGCTAACGATGAAAGAAATGACGCGCCACTGGAGTGGCGCGCCCCCAGCGGGAGAAACGAACATGAACGGTCTTCGTCCGGCGTTGTGTGTTCTGGTCCTTTTGTTTGCTGCGACATCGTCGCATGCCGAGAATGGCAGCCTGCCGATGGCGTCGAAGCCGGAAGAGGTGGGCCTTTCCTCGACGCAGCTCAAGCGCCTCGAAGCTGCCACCAAGCAGAACATCGACGACGGGCTGATGCCCGGTGCTGTCATGCTGGTGGCGCGGCACGGCAAGGTCGCGTGGATGTCGGTGCAGGGCAAGCGCGCGCCCGATTCGGACGATCCGATGAAGTTCGATTCGATCTTCCGCATCTATTCCATGACCAAGCCGATCACCAGCATCGCGCTGATGCAGCTCGTCGAGGAAGGCAAGCTGCAGGTGAACGATCCCGTGGCGAAGTTCCTGCCCGAGATCGGCAACATGAAGGTCGGCACCGAAGTCGCGGGGCCCGACGGCAAGCCGGTTCTGCGTCTCAGCGATCCCGATCGGGCGATGACCGTGCAGGATCTGCTGCGGCATACGTCGGGACTGACCTACGGCAGCCGCGGCACATCGCTCGTTCACCAGGCGTACATCAACGCCAGGATCGGCGACCGCACGGTCACCGTCGAGGAGATGGTGCACCGCCTGTCCGCGCTGCCGCTGCTCTTCCAGCCGGGCGCGCGCTGGGAGTACAGCGTGGCGGTCGACGTGCAGGGCCGCCTGATCGAGGTCTTGACCGGCAAGAAGCTCGGCGATGCCCTCGCCGAGCGCGTGCTGCAGCCGCTCGGCATGGTCGATAGCGGCTTCCAGGTGCCGGTCGCCAAGCTGGCGCGCGCCGCCCAGCCCGGCCAGAAGCCCAACGGCCCGCCGATGACGCCGCGCTTCAAGGTCGACGACGGCGCCAAGTATGAATCCGGCGGCGGCGGCATGCTCAGCACCACCGAGGACTATCTGCGCTTCACCCTGGCGCTGGCCAATGGCGGCGCCTTCCAGGGCCAGCGAATCATCGGCAAGAAGACGCTGGAATTCATGACGGCCGATCATGTCGGCAATCGTCCGGGACGGCCGGACGGCTTCGGTTTCGGCCTGGGCTTCGAGGTGCATACGCGCCTGGGCGATTCGGCGATCGAGGGGTCGGTTGGCGAATATGGTTGGTCGGGCGCCGCCGGCACGACCTTCTGGGTCGATCCCAAGGAAGAGCTTTTAGCCATTTACATGGTGCAGGCGAGCGAGGGCGACACGCGCTTCCTGCGCACCCAGTTCCGGACGATGGTGCAAGCGGCTATCGTCGATTGATCTGCTGGGCGCGCGCCACTCCAGTGGCGCGTCTTCGCCGCTAAAAAGAAAGATCGCGCCACTGG
>DASZJU010000388.1:0-2087 GCA_035947815.1 Reyranella sp. | reverse complement strand
AGGGGGAGCGTTGATGACGGAACCCACAATCTTGGTCCGTGACTGGCGGCAGATGCACGAGGCGCTGAAGGCGGCGCGCAACGCCGGCCGATCACCGACGCTGGTCACGCCCGACAACGCCGCCGCGACCTACGGCGCGGGCTATCTCGCCGCCTTGCAGGAACGCGGACGACAGGAATTCCCCGACGTGGCTTTCACCCTGGTCGTCGATTGCGGCGATACGCCGGGCTATGCGCTGGCCTGCCTGCGCGCCGGCGTGCGCCTGATCTCGATGAGCGAGCCCAACGAGAAGATCGCCGACATCGCCCGCCAGATGGGCGCCGAACTGGTAAGGAGACCGACATGAGCTGGCAGCCGACACGCGACCTCGTGGGCTATGGCCCCAACCCGCCCGATCCCAAATGGCCGGGCGGCGCGCGGGTCGCGGTCAACTTCGTCATGAACTACGAGGAAGGCTCGGAACCCTCGATGCAAGACGGCGAGGGCTACACCGAGACCGGGCTCACCGAGTCCAGCAGCTCGTCGATCGGCCTCAAGGGCCGCGACCTCGCCGGCGAAAGCATGTTCGAGTTCGGCAGCCGCGTCGGCTTCTGGCGCATCATGCGCGCCTTCCAGGAGCGCGGCCTGCCGCTCACCGTGTTCGGCTGCGCGCTCGCCCTGGAGCGTAACGCGCTCGCCGCAGAAGCCATCAGCAAGTCGGGCTTCGACGTCTGCTGCCACGGCTGGCGTTGGGTGCGCCATTTCCAGCTGAGCGAAGCCGAGGAGCGCGAGCACATCCAGAAGGCGGTGAAGTCGCTCAAGCAGACCGTCGGCGATCGCCCGGCCGGCTGGTATTGCCGCTATGGACCCAGCGTCAACACGCGCCGGCTGCTGGTCGAGGAAGGCGGCTTCACCTACGATTCGGACTACTACGGCGAGGAGCTGCCGTTCTGGCAGACCGTCGCGGGCAAGCCGCACTTGGTCGTGCCCTATTCGCTCACCAACAACGACGGCAAGTACGCCGCCGGCATGACCCATTCCGACCAGTGGTTCGGCCTGGTCCGCGATGCCTTCGACGTGCTCTATCACGAGGGCGCCATGGCGCCGAAGATGATGTCGGTCGGCCTGCACATGCGGCTGATCGGCCATGCCGGCCGCATGGCCGGCCTGTGGCGGCTGCTCGATCACATCCAGAAGCATCAAGGCGTGTGGGTTACCCGGCGCCTCGACATCGCCAAACACTGGATGGCCACGCACCCCTATCCCGGCAAGGGCTTGAACGAATAGGCCGCGCCCGCTATCACCGGCGCCGCTTTGGGCAGCAATGAACCTCTTGGGAGCTGGCGATGAAGATCACGCAGAAGGTCAAGAAGATCCTCGACAACTACGAGAGCGATTGCCCCGGCACCAAGACCAATCTCGCCCGTATCCTGATGCACGGCCGGCTGGGCGGCTCGGGCAAGATGGTGATCCTGCCCGTCGACCAGGGTTTCGAGCACGGCCCCGACCGCTCCTTCGCGCCCAACCCGGACGCCTACGATCCGCATTATCACTACCAGCTCGCCGTCGACGCTGGGCTGAACGCCTATGCCGCCCCGCTGGGTCCGCTCGAAGCGGGCGCCGACACTTTCGCCGGCGCCATCCCGACCATCCTCAAGCTCAACTCGGCCAACTCGCTGTCGACCAACAAGGACCAGGCTGTCACCGCCTCGGTGACCGATGCGCTGCGCCTCGGCTGCGTGGCGATCGGCTTCACGATCTATCCGGGCTCCGAGGACCAGTACGAGATGATGGAGGAGATCCGCGCCCTGGCCGAGGAAGCCAAGTCGGTCGGCCTCGCCGTCGTCGTGTGGTCCTACCCGCGCGGCGGCAAGCTCGACAAGGCGGGCGAGACGGCGATGGATGTCTGCGCCTACGCCGCCCACATGGCGGCGCTGCTCGGCGCCCACATCATCAAGGTCAAGCCACCGACCAACGTGCTGTGGCAGCCCGAGGCCAAGGCCGCCTACGAGAAGGCCAACATCGACATCTCGACGCTCGCGGCGCGCATCAAGCATGTCATGCAGGCCACCTTCAACGGAAGGCGCATCGTGGTGTTCTCCGGCGGC
>DASZJU010000387.1:0-3729 GCA_035947815.1 Reyranella sp. | reverse complement strand
GTGGAGTGGGTCACGTCGCCTTATCCGCCGAGGCAGCACCGCCCACACCAGCAGCGTGGCGAGCGACAATCCTGTGACAAGCCATCCCCATCGTTCGGCCGGCAATGGTGCGCGGTGAAGCCGAAACTCGGCTCTCCCGGCTGGCGCCAGGAATGACACCAGGCGCAGCTGGTCTGTCGGCTTGACGACAATCGTCTCGCGCGAGGGCAACACCTCAACCTGCCAGGCAGGGAAGTAGAAGCGGCGCAGAACCACCGTCGTGGGCTCAGCACTATCGACCCGGGCCTGCAGCGCACCGAAATGGTCCCCTTGTGCGCTGCAGGCCTGCGCCGCGGGCGTGCAGTCAATGGTTCGAACCTGGGCCAGCAGATCCAGCCTCGGATTGGTGTGCCCGCCCTGGGGAGGTGAGTGCGGATAGCCCGCCGGTTGATACTCCGTGGACTCGATCGTGGCGGGCACCGGGTTGTTCCAAGTAAAGTCGATGCGGCCGACCGCTTCGCCGCCGATCAACGCGAGGCCCGGCACGAGAGCTACTGCCGCGGCAGCCAGTACATAGACCACGCTGCGCTGTGGCTTCTTGAGAGGCGCCAGGCAGAACGCCGTGATGACGGCGAACTCCACGATCACCATCAGCCGCCAAGGAAACTGGACCTTCGCGACCTCCGGCAACTGCCAGAACCACGGCACCAGACCCGACAGGAGCAGCAGACACACGAGCGAGATCGCCAGCCAGAAGCCAAGCTCGGTCCGCCGGGCGTCGTCCGCCCCAAGCCGCAGGACGACGAGGCCGAGTGCGAGGGTGGCCAGGCCATACGCCGCCGTAAGCGAAGCGATGATTTGCATGAAGGAGAGTTCAGGCCAACGGTCGGGCGCGACCACAAACCAGTTCTCGACTCGGTAATAGTCCGTCCAAAACAAGTCGACCGAGATCCAGCCCTGCAGCAGCAGGGCGGGCAGCAGGTACGTTGCCGCGAGTCCGATCCCCAGCACGCCGGCAAGGGCCGAGCGCAGGAGGAAGCCGATCGCGGCACGACGATCGGCAAGCCGCCACGCACGGAACAAGATGTAGAGCGGCACGACCGTGACCGACACGAGCAGCGCCGTGGGCAGATGCGACATCAGCAGCGCCCCGAACGCGACCGCCAGCAGCCCGAGGCCGGCACGATGCTTCTCGGCCGCGAGCCGGATTGCGAGCACAAGCAGAGGCAGCAAGGCGAAGGTTGTGAATTCCGCAAGCGCGCCGCGCAGGTAGTGATCCAGCAGGTGATAGGGCGCGACCATGTAGGCGAGCGCCCCCCAAAGTGCCGTCCTGCCGTTCTGCGTCTCGCGCTCCAGCCAGGCATGCATGGTCAGTCCCGAGGCCCACAGCAGCAGGACCGAGGTGAGCGAGAGTCGGTACGACACCGGCAACGTGTCGAACGTCACGATGCTTACGAGTGCGTCGATCCAGAACGGCAAGGGCGGATAGAAGTAGAAGGTCGGCGCCCCTAATCCGCCGAACGAGTCGGGCAACCAACGCGGATAGAAAATTCCGGCCTGTACCTGCTCGGCGAACTGCTTTGCCCAGGTGAGATTGAGGTGAGCGCTGTGGGCAAACAGCGTGCCCACCACCAGCGACGGCGCCAGCAGAACGACTGCCGCCAGCAGCAGAATCAGCCGCGGATGACGTAGCGCCAATCTATTCCGCCGCGGCCTGGCGCTGGGCGGTCCGGTCGGGCGTCAGCGTGTAGGTCGTGAAGTGGCGGTTGAGCGCCGGCATCGGGCAGGCTTCGAGGTGGCCTTCGCCCGGCCGCATCAGGATCATCGCCGAAGTCGCCACCGGGTTGCCGCGGTTGTTGAGTCGCGGCGGGCGACACACCGACCAGGGCGAGCCCCAATCGTCGAAGAAGGCCGAACGGAAATCCTCGAGCGTGAGCTTGCCGCGCTTGGGAGCGAGGTGCTCGCGCACGCGCTTGTCGCGATAGATCGAGCACGGCGTCTCGGCCAGCCCCGTGTCCTTGACCTTGGCGCGGGCCGAGTCGGCGATCCAGTGGTTGGCGTGCACGTAGAGGCCGCGATCGGGCGCCAGCCAGAAGGTCTCGTCGGGGGCGCATTCGAAGCCGACGGCCTCGCCCTCGCAATGGCTCACCGCCATGTGGTTGGAGCCGAGCCTGGGCGTCGAGAAGATGGTGTGCACGGCCTGCGCGAGATAGGCGCTCTCCAGCACCTTGCGGCGGATGAAGGGCAGCGGCACGCCGGGGCCGCGCTGGTAGTCGCGATCGCATTCGAGCGCGTTGGCGGTGAGCCCGATGCCCGCCGAGTTCAGCCCCGAGCGCGCGAGTCCACCGGCTTCGGTGAAGGTCAGGACGTCGGGCCCGTCGTCGCGGCGGATGCGCAGGACCACGCCGGTCTCGGCGCACTCCGCCCGCCAGTCCCAGTTCTGGCCATGCAGGAGCGCGCCGTCGGCACTGGCCTCGGGCAGCGCGAGGGCGGCGGTACAACCGTCGGGGAAGTGCTTTTCGACGTGGCTCTTGCGCGCCGCCGCGACCATCTCGGTGCGGGCGTTCATCAGCATGACCGCGGCGAAGGGTTCGCCCGCGCCCTCGGCGATGCCGCGCATCTCCTCGATATAGGCCGGATCGAAGGCCTCGACCTGCGGCACCATCGCTTCGGCGCGGCGCTCCAGCTCCTTCCAGTCGACGCCGTTCTTCAGGAGCGACTCGGCGTACATCCTGGCGCCGCGGCGCAGGCGATCGGCCGCCGCCTTGCCATGGGTGCGGCCGCGTTCACGCGGACTGCCGGATAGGTCGATGAGGGGAAACGGTGCGTAGTCGGTCATCATATGCCTCTAGGGGTGCCCCAGCAGTGCCTGGCGGAAGCGGTCTTTCAGATGCGCGCCATCCTGCGGCGGCATGACGAATGCGAGTTTCTCGACCATCACCTTCACGACCCGGAACACCGGGCCCTTCCTGGTGCGCGCGTCCTTGACGAGCTGGGCGACCTCGCCCGCCTCGCGCACGATCCCGACATCGGCGATGCCGCAACCCTTGGCTATAAGGCTCAAATCGGCGCCGGCGCCCGACTCGGTCGGACCGTTGTTGCGCGGGCTGGTGTGGGTGGCCTGGTTGCCGGTCTCGCCGAACTTCTCGTTGTCGAGCACGACGATGGCGAGGTTCTCGGGCTGCTGGGTCGCCACGGTGGCGAGCGAGCCCAGACTCATCAGCATGTCGCCATCGCCGGTGATCACCAGCACCCGTTTGCCGGGCTGCGCCAAGGCGAGCCCCAGCCCCATGCCGACCGGCGCGCCCATGGCGCCCCACAGCGGCATGTTGAGCGGACGGTCGCCCGCCTCGGTGACGTCCCAGTTGGAGGAGCCCAGGCCGGCGATCACCAGCAGATTGTCGTCGGCGCCCTCGAGGATCTTTTTCACCAGCGGTCTTCTCTGGAGGGTGGGCTGCAGCGTTGCCTTGCTCATCGCTACTTCTTCCCGAAATCTTTGATGCCTATAAGCTTCTGGCGCAGCAGCACCGCCACCGCCTGGCCGCCATTGAAGGCCGCGCGCGCCGCGGCGTCGACCGTGGCCTTCACCTCGTCGGCCTTGTCGACCGGGTAGAGCAGAACGCCCATCGCCTCCAGTACCTTGGGCGTGCCCTGGCCCATCGGGTACTGCCAGGAATTGAATTCGCCATAGTCGCCGCGCATGGTGATCAGGGTCAGGAACGGAAAGCGCAGCGTCTTGGTGAGCCCCAT
>DASZJU010000386.1:0-3261 GCA_035947815.1 Reyranella sp. | reverse complement strand
ACCCACGATGACTCAGCCGCAGCCCATCGCGCGGCCGGCGCCCGGCTGACGGATGGGCCTCGGCGGTTCTACCGAAGATGCGCCGCGAAAGCGCACCGCGGCCAAGGATAAAGGTCGTGACGGGAGCTCGACGTTGGCAATCCGGAGCCCGTCTCCCATCGGACCGACCATTTCTTTCACTGCGACGCTGAGGTTTCTAATGGCGGCGCTTCAGGACGCGTAATGTAAGAGCCTTTGATTTAAGAGGCTTGGGCGAAAGGCGAGCTTTTGGCCAGCACGCCGCCCGCGTTCAGATGTTTTTGACGGAGCGAACCTAATGACAGCAATCGATCGCCGCAGCTTGCTTCCGGCACGTCACCGAGCCGTGGGGCGAGGACGTCATCTATCACTTTCACCGCCAGATATCGCTGATAGCGATCGGCCTTGTCATTGCGCACCAAATTATCCTGTTCGTCGTCCGGCCGGAATTGGTCGCGCTGCTCAATTCCATCCAGGCACCGTGGCGTGCCCGCTTCGCCGCCCTGTCGACCTAATCGCTGATCGCGCTGGTGGTTCACATGCATATGGTGAGCAGAAGCGACGGGCCGAGGGTGAGGACGGTGGCGGAGAAGGCGGCGATCAAGGTCCATACGACCACTGTGTGCAGGAACGTGCCGGTCTGGCCGAAGCCGGGGTCCGGGCTGGCGGTCGCAAGATCGCGCCACATCCAGCCGATGACGCCCAGGTGCCCGAGCAGCACCAGGCCAAGGCCAAGGCGGAGCGGACCGGCCGACCAGGCGAAGGCGCAGCCAATGGCGTGGAGCGCGTAGAGGACAACGAGTGCGCTGCACCAGACGCCAAAGCCCGCCCCGAGCCACCACAGGCGATTGGTTGGAACGGGACGCGCGCTCACGGCCGGGCCGCGAGCATCGCGACGAGGGAGGGCAGCGCCAGGACGAGACCGAGGGCGATGGCCCCCACCACCACGGTGTAGTCGAGCCAGAGCCGTGTCAGGCGTAGGTCCAGCAGTCGTCGGGGTGAGACGAAGCCGGCGCCGAGGCGCAGGAGGTTGCTGACTAGAAAGAGAAGGCCGATGCCGGCATGCAACGCGACATAGGCGAGCAGCGCGGCGGTGGTCGCACCGAGCGCATGCTCGCGCGGATGCGGGGCGACGCCTCCGATCAGCTCCGCATCCGCAGCGACGGCGGCGACCAACGCGAGTATGGCGAGGGCGATCCAGCCGCGCGCCGAACCTCCGGCGGCGAGTGATCGCAGCGATCCGCGCGCCGCCGAGGCGGCGACGGCGAGAGCCGCAACGGCAACGAGGGCAAGCATGAGGTCCGGCTCGGGGGCTGCAGCCGGGGGCCAATTTGGCGCGGAAATCCAAAGATAAAGCGTTCCGAACACCAGGGACGTGAACAGGGTGCCATCGGCGACCAGTGCGAAAATCAGTGCCCACCACGGTGGCGCACCTGCCACCTCGGTATGGGGCGGCAAGCTCACGCCGTGGCCAACGGGCATTGGACCATAGTCGCGGGCGAGCCCGGCGCCCTGCCCAGCCAGCACAAAAAGGCCAGCGGTTACTAGCGCAGCGGCGAGCGCCAGCAGGTAGAACTGGAACAGCATCGCCAGAACTGCCGCGGCGGTGGCGAGGGCCGTATAGAGCGGCAGGTAGGTCGGGCGTGACAGCACAATCAGTTGCTCAGGCGTGCCGGAAGTCATATGCACGCCCAACGTCTCCTGCCAGCCGTTGCGCGCGAAGCCGAGATAGCCTTCGCCTCGCGCCAGCGACGGTGCGAGCTCGCCAAGAGCGATGCGGTCGGCCCGGGTCCCAATATGCGGGATCGAGGCGAAGGCGTACGGCGCCGGCGGGATCGGCATGGCCCATTCCAGCGTCGCCGCCCTCCAAGGATCGCGCCGCACCCGACGTCCGTAGCGGAGCTGCGCCAGGAGGTCGATCACGACAATCCCGAAGCCGATCGTCATGATGAAGCCGCCCACTGAGGACAACAGGTTGAGCCAGATCCATCCCTCGTGCCCGAAATAGGTGTAGATGCGCCGGGGCATTCCGAGCAGGCCGGTCAGGTGCATCATGAAAAAGGTCAGGTTGAAGCCGACGAACACCAGCCAGAAGGCGGGCACTGACAGCCGGTGCACCGCCATGCGTCCGGTCAGCAGCGGTAGCCAGTAATAGAGCGCCGCCAGCATGGGAAAGGCGAAAGCTCCGGCCACGACGTAGTGCAAATGGGCGACGACGAAATAGCTGTCATGCGCCTGCCAGTCGAATGGCACCATCGCGACCATGACGCCAGTTAGGCCGCCCAGCGCGAAGACGAAGAAGAAGCCGAAAACGTAGAGCATCGGCACGTCCCAGCGCGGCCTGCCGTGCGCCAACGTGGCGAGCCAGGCGAAGATCTGCACTGCCGTCGGCACTGCGACGATCGCCGAGCCCGCTGAGAAGAAGGCGAGGGCGAGATGAGGGATGCCCACGGTGAACATGTGGTGCACCCAGATGCCGAAGCTCAGGAAAGCGAGGGCAATGATCGCGACGACGATCGCCCGGTAGCCGACGAGAGGCCGGTTGGCGAAGACCGGGATGATCGTCGACAGGACGCCGGCCATGGGCAGGAAGATGATGTAAACGTCCGGGTGGCCGAACAGCCAGAACAAGTGCTGCCACAGCAGCGAATCGCCGCCCCGCGTCGGGTCGAAGAACGGCAGATGGAAGGCCCGCTCGGTCTCGAGCAGGATCGAGCCGAGGATCAGCGGCGGGAAGGCCACCACCATCATCAGCGCGGTGATCAGGATGTACCAGCCGAAGATCGGCATCCTGTCGAGCGACATGCCCGGCGCGCGCATTTTGAGAATCGAGACGACGATCTCGACGGCCAGCGTCAGCGCGGAGATCTCGACGAAGGTCACCCCGAGCAGCCAGACATCGGCGTTGATGCCCGGTGTGTAAACGTTCGAGCTCAGCGGCGTGTACATGAACCAGCCACTGTTGGGCGCGACCCCGGCGATAAGCGCCCCGGTGAGGATCATGCCTCCGAACAGGTAGCACCAGTAGCCATAGGCGGTCAGCCGGGGGAACGCGAAATCGCGAGCGCCGAGAATCTTCGGGGTCAGGTAGACCGCCATCCCCTCCACCATCGGGATGGCGAATAGGAACAACATCATCGACCCGTGCATGGTGAAGACTTGGTTGTAGGTCTCCGGGTCCATGAAGCCCGCGTCGGGGGTCGCGAGCTGGACGCGGGTCAGCATGCCGAGCACGCCGCCGAT
>DASZJU010000385.1:0-7661 GCA_035947815.1 Reyranella sp. | reverse complement strand
CCGATCGCCATGTCGGCCTCGCCGGTGACGATGATGGCGGCGCTGCCCGACGACGAGCCGCCGGCCGAGTAACCATACTTGCGCGGATTGTGGACCGGCCCGGGCGAGGAGGTGTGGCTGCCGCCGGAGAAGCAGAAATATTCGCAATGGACCTTGCCGACCACGGTGGCGCCGGCGTCGAGCACGCGGGTCACCACGGTGGCGTCGACGTCGGGCATGTAGCCTTCGAGCGTCGAGGCGCCGTTCATCATCGGCACGCCGGCGACGCAGACATTGTCCTTGAGCGCGACGCGCTTGCCCTTGAGCTTGCCGTCGGCTGCGCCCTTGATCTCGCTCTTATAGTACCAAAGATTGTATTTGTTCTCCTCGCCCTCGGGGCGATAGCCCGGCGTGCGCGGGTATTTCACCTTGGGCAGGTTGTCGGGCAGCGATTCCAGCAGATTGTAGGCGGCGACGTTGCCGCCCATCGTCTCCAGGAAGAAGGCGATGTCTGAATCGGACAGGTTCATGCCCAGTTCGGCGCCGACCTTCGCCAATTCGGCCGGTGTCGGCATCTTCACACTTGCCATGTTCTCTCTCCCTCTGTGGTCAGAAATCAGTGCGCGCTCATGCCGACGAACTCCGCGACGAGGGCGTCGTCGTGCAGATGATCGTGCGGCACCTCGCCGGTGATGCGCCCCTTCTGGATGATCAGGACGCGGTCCGACAGGCGGCGGATGCAGTCGAGGTTCTGCTCGACCAGCACGATGGTGAGGCCGTTGCGCTTCTTCAAGCCCAGCAGGATGTCGATGATCTCCTCGATGATCGACGGCTGGATGCCCTCGGTCGGCTCGTCGAGCAGGATGAGCTTGGGATGGCCGCACAGGCAGCGCGCCAGGGCGAGGATCTGCTGCTCGCCGCCCGACAGCACGCCGCCGGCGCGCCCCAGGATCGGTTTCAGCCGCGGCAAGGCCTCGATGACCTCGTCCAGCACATCGTCGCCCAGACCGGCGCTGGCCGCGCCCATGCGCATGTTGTCGAGCACCGAGAGCCCGGGAAAGATCTGCCGGCCCTGCGGCACGTAGCCCAGGCCGAGGCGGGCCCGGCGATGCGCCGGCGCGCGCGCGATCTCCGTGCCGCCAAAGCGGATGCTGCCGGCCGTCGCCGGCAGCTGGCCGACCACCGTCTTGAGCAAGGTCGTCTTGCCCATGCCGTTGTGGCCCAGGATGCCCACGAACTCGCCGTCCCTGACCTCGAAATTGACCCCGAGGATGATCGGGATCTTCTGGTAGCCGGAAGCGAGGTTGCGCACTTCGAGCATTACTTCCTCCCTACGCGAAGCGTGGGGAGGTGGCCCCCATTTCTCCGATGAGGGGCCCCGGAGGGGTCATGGGCGGCCGTGATGAGGCTCATGACCCCTCCGTCCGCTGCGCTGACACCTCCCCTTCGCGGACTCCGCGAAGGGGAGGCGAAGAGGCCGCCTGCTTGCCGAGATAGACGTCGCGCACCTGGTCGTTGGTCAGGATCTGGGCGACGTCGCCCTCGATCAGCACCGCGCCCTGGTGGAACACGGTGACGGTCCGGGCGATGCGGCGGATGAACTGCATGTCGTGCTCGACCACGACCAGGGCGTGACGCTGGTTGAGCTCGGCAATCAGGTCGACCAGGCGATCGACCTCCTCGTCGGTCATGCCGGCCGCCGGCTCATCGAGCAGGATCAGGTCGGGTTCGGGCGCGATCACCATGGCGAGCTCGACGAGCTGGCGCTGGCCGTGCGCCAGCTGGCCGACGATACGGTCGGCGATCCCAGCAATGCCGACCCGCTCCATCGCCTCGTCGGTGCGCCGCTCGGCGATCCGGCCCGGCGCCACCTTGGTGGCCGCCGTCCACACATTGTCGCGCGCCGTGAGGCCGTCGAACACGTTGGGCACCTGGGTCTTGATGCCGACGCCGAGGCGGGCGATGGCGTGCGTGCCGATGCCGGCGACCGGGGCGCCACGAAACAGCACCTGGCCGCCGGTCGGCCGCAATTGGCCGGTCAGGCATTTGAAGAAAGTGCTCTTGCCCGCGCCGTTCGGCCCGATCACGCAGCGCAGCTCGACCTCGTGCAGGGTGAAGTCGACATGGTCGACGGCGACGACGCCGCCGAAGCGCATGGTGAGGCCCCGTGTCTCGAGGAGCGGCGTCGCCGTCATGGGTTCGCCGTCATGGGTTTGACGTCCGCTCGCGCACCGCCGGTTCGGCGGCGGCGCGCGGCCTTGTGGCGAGGCTCGCGAGCCATCGCCAGCCATCGGCCACCAGCGCCGTCAGGCCCCTGGGCACCAGCAGGACGAAGACCACCAGCAGGACGCCCAGCACCAGGTTGGGATCGACCCAGCCGAAGCCTTTGACCTGGCTCAAGGTGCCGAGATAGTTGGTCAGGATCTGCATCAGGATGCAGCCGATGACCGGCCCGATCAGCGTGCCGAGGCCGCCGATGATGATCCAGATGATGATCTGGCCGCTCACCGGCAGGCTGAACATGGTCGGGCTGACGAACACCGAGTTGGCGAACAGCAGGCCGGAGAGGCCGGCCATCGCGCCGCCGATCATGAAGATGGCGAGCTTATAGAGGCGCACGTCGTAGCCTAAAAGCTCGGCGCGGGTTTCGTTCTCGCGGATCGCCACGATGATGCGGCCGAAGCGGGTGGCCAAAAGGATCTTGCAGGAGAAGTAGACGATGATCAGCAGGCCGACCGCCAGGCTGAAAATGTTTTCCGGCGCCAGCTGGTCGCCGGGTCGGCCCGGCCAGTTGAGGATGGGCGTGGCGGGAATGCCGTTGAAGCCGCCCAGCGGCGCATCGCCGATATTCCACTGCTCGCCGGCGGTCTGGTTGATGAAGCGGAAGAAGATCAGCGAGACGGTGAGGGTGATCACGCCGAGATAGACGTCGCTGATGCGGCCCCAGAACATGAAGTAGCCCAGCAGGCCGGCGAACAAAGCGGGCAGCAGCACGGCCAGCACGGCCGGCACCGTCGTGTCGCCCATGTTGATGGCGGTCACGGCATAGGTGTAGCCGCCCAGCCCGAAGAACGCCGCCTGGCCGAAGCACAGGATGCCGGCATAGCCCCAGATCAGCGCAAGCGAGAGGGCGAGGATGGCGAAGGCGGCGAAGATCGTCGAGTTGATGATCAGATAGGTCTCGGCAAAAGCCGGCAGGCCGAACAACACGGCGAGGCCTGCGGCCAGCACCGCGAGATTGCCGAGGACGGGCAGCAGGCGGGCCTTCTTCACAGCGCTCTCCGGAAGAAGCGTCCGGTGATGCCCTGCGGCAGCAGGCGCAGCAGCACGACCGCCGCCACCAGCAACGCCACCTCGCCCAGCACCGACGTGAAGGCGAAGGTGGCCAAGGTGTTGATGGTGCCCAGCAAGGCCGACGCGATGGCGGTGCCGGAAAGGATCGCCGCCCCGCCGCTGATCACGGTGATGAAGGCCTTGGCGATATAGGCCGCGCCGATGGTCGGCACGACGCCAGTGAGCGGCGCTAAAAGCCCGCCGGCCAGGCCCGACAGGGCCGAGCCGACCGCGAAGGTGACGGCATAGACCGCCGACGGATTGGTGCCCAACGCGGCCGCCATGGCGGCATTCTGCATGGTGCCGCGCGCGATCAGGCCGACCCGGGTGAAACGCAGCACCAGCCAGCCCGCGATCAGGAGGATCGCCGCGACCAGGATCAGGAAGATTTCGTAGACCCCGGTGCGGTAGGCGCCGATCGAGACGCTGCCGAGTGGTGCCGAGATGCCCGACACGGTGTTGCCGAACACCACGGTGACGAAGCCGATCATGGCGAGGCTCAGCCCCCAGGTCGCCAGCATGGTGTCGATCAGGCGGCCGTAGAGATGGCGGATCACCAGCCGCTCGACCAGCGCCCCGAACAGCCCGACCACGAGCGGCGCCACCACCACCATCGCCACCCAGAGGTTGACGCCCAGATTGAAGGCGGTGATGGCCGAATAGCCGCCCAGCATCAGGAACTCGCCATGCGCCAGGTTGATGACCCGCATCATGCCGAAGATCACGGCAAGCCCGATGCTCATCAACACCAGGCTGGCAACGGCGCTGCCGATCTGCAGCAGCAGGATGACGATGTAGTCCACGGCCCAAGTACGCTCCGTTTCATCAGACCGCGGGCGTCCCGCCCGCTCATGAGCGGGCGGGACGCCCGCGGTCCGCCTCGAGACGACTCCGTCGCGGCCGCTCAGGTCTTGACGTCGATGATGTACTGCTTGTTCTCGTTGGGATTCTTCTTGAGGTCGCAGACAGCCTGCGTGTCGGCCGGCTTCTGCTGCGAGAACGTCTCGAGCACGTTGAACTTCTTGTCCTTGGCCTCGCCGATATAGACGTCGAGGATGGTATGGTGCGTCTGCGGGTCGATGGTCGTCTTGCCGGCCGGGCCGTCGAACGACGCGTTCTGCTCGAGCGCCTCGATCACCTTCATGCGGTCGATGCTGCCCGCCTTCTTGGCGGCGTTCGCCCACAGATAGACGCCGTGATAGGTCATGGTGGCGAGTTCGGTCATGTGCGGGATCTTGTACTTGTCGTGCACGATCTCGACGAACTTCTTGTTGGCCGGCGTGTCGATGCCCTCGAGATAGGCGAAGGCCACGATGTAGCCGTTGTGCTCCTCGGGCGAGGTGATGACGATCTCGTTGCCGAAGGTGGTCGAGGCGAGCGGGATCTGCTTGTTCATGCCCGCCGCCGCCCACTGGCGGTAGAACGAGATGTGCGCCGCGCCGACCAGGGCCGACATCACGAGGTCGGGCTTGGCGGCCTGGATCTTCTTGATGGTCGGGCCGAAATCGGTGACGTCGAGCGGGAAGAAGTCGGTCTGCACGACCTCGCCGCCATTGTCCTGGGCGTACTTCTTCACCCACTTGGCGGTGATCTGCCCGTAATTGTAGTCGGCGGCGATGGTGTAGATCTTCTTGCCCCACTTCTTCTGCACATAGGGCACCAGCTTCTCGACGGTCTGCGCCGGGGTCGAGCCGGTGCAGAAGATGTTGCGGTCGCAGACGCCGCCTTCATAGAGCGTGTTGTAGAAATAGAGCGTGTTGTAGCGCTTCAAAAGCGGGCGGATCGCCTCGCGCGAGGCAGAGGTGATGCCGCCATGGACAACCGCGACCTTCTCCTTGGTCGCCGCTTCGGTGGCGTACTGGGTGTAGAGCTGGATGTTGGATTGCGGATCGTAGTTGATCAGCTGGAGCTTGCGGCCGAGCACGCCGCCTGAGGCGTTGATCTCGTTGACCGCCAGATCCATCGTGGCGACCATCTGTTTGCCGTAGATATCGAGGCCGCCCGACGTGTCGTGGATGCCGGCGACCTTGATCGCATCCTCGGCGTGCAGGTCGCGGATGACGAACGGACTGGCCACGGCGGCGGCGGCGCCGATGGCGGTTGAGCGGAGAAGCCTGCGACGATTGATGTTCATGTGGCGCCCCTCGTTCTGCTTCAAAAAGCATGCAGCAAGAAAAATGCCAGAGCAAACAGAGATGTCTTCGCCGCTCCACTGAGATTACTTCAGGCCCGCTTCATCGCCCGCTCGCGCGCCTGCCAGGCGCGCGCCAGCCGCGCCGTGCGATCGTCGAACAAATCGGGTCCGCCATTTTTGGCGAGCAGTGCTTCCTCGACCTCGCGATGCGGGCGCATGCCGCCATCGGCCAGGAGATGATCGACCACGACGCCGCGCTCCGCCAGGCGTCGCGAGACCAGCACGGTGCGATGGCAGTCGAGCGGCTCCTTCTCGGCGCACATCAGGCAGAGCGTGGTGTTTTCGGCGCGCTCGATCAGCCGGCCGAGCGCCTCCTTGAACGCCGGCCGCTCGGCCAGCGCGTCGTAGTCGCCACCGCCTTCGGGCTTGCCGCCCAGCGCCGCGCCTTCATGAGCGTAGCCGATACCCGCCGCCGCCAGCGACTCGGCCAGCCGCTCCTTGCCGAACTGCGGAAACCGGCGCGAGTAGGGCATCGACCGCACGTCGACCAGCAGGGCGACGCCGGCCGTCTTCAGGAGATCGACGAAGCGCTCGATGGGATGATTGGAATGGCCGATGGTCTTGATGGCTTGCATGGCAATCTCGACATCTTCCTCAAAGGGGGAGCGACCGCGTGATCACTGCCCGAGCAAGACCGTGCGAAGCCGAGGCCATCCGGGCGGCGCGGGGAGCTGCGTGCACGGTGCGCCAGCAGCGCTGGGTCCTGGCGGCGACGATCCTGGCCTCGACCATCTCCTTTGTCGACGAATCGGTCGTGAACGTCGCCCTCCCGGCGATCGGGCGCGACCTGTCCGCGTCGCCCGCCAACCTGCAATGGGTGATCAACGCCTACACGCTCTGCCTCGCGGCTTTTCTGCTGGTGGGCGGCGCCGCCGGCGACCGGCTGGGACGGCGCCGCGTCTTCATCGTCGGCGTCGCCCTGTTCGGCTTGGCCTCGCTGGGCTGCGGCTTCTCGCGCGAAACAGCGCAACTGATCGCGGCCCGGGCGGTCCAGGGCGCGGGCGCGGCGCTGCTCATTCCCTGTTCGCTCGCCCTCATCGGTGCGGCCTTTCCCGACAGCGAACGCGGCCGCGCCATCGGCACCTGGGCGGGTTTCTCCGCCATCGCCGCCGCCATCGGGCCATTGCTGGGCGGCTGGATCGTCGATCACCTGGCCTGGCAGGCGATCTTTTTCATCAATCCCGTCCTCTGCCTTGCCGCACTTTGGATCGCCTGGCGCCATCTGCCGGAAAGCATCGATCCCGAAGCGCCGGCCGGCATCGACTGGCTGGGCGCGCTGCTGGCCTTCGCCGGCTTGGCCGGCGTGGCCTTCGGCTTGATCGCCCTGCCCGACACGGGATGGCGCCATCCGACGACCGCCGCGACATTGGCGGGCGGCGCCGTCCTGCTGGCGATCTTCGTGTGGCACGAGGGACGCACGCCCGCACCCATGATGCCGCTCGGCCTGTTCCGCTCGGCTACCTTCAGCGGCGTCAACGCCCTCACGCTCCTGCTCTATGGCGCCTTGGGCGGCGCCATGTTCCTGCTGCCCTTCGCGCTCATCTCCGTCCATGGCTATTCAGCCACCATGGCCGGCGCCGTGTTCCTCCCTTTCACCGCCATCATGGCGCTGCTGTCGCGCTGGTCGGGCGGCCTGCTTGATCGCTTCGGCGCCCATCTGCCGCTGGTCATAGGCCCCCTCATTGTCGCCGTGGGTTTCGTGTTTCTGGCCCTGGCCGGTCCCGAGACCTCCTATGCGATGGCGTTCCTGCTGCCGGTCTCGATCGTCGGTCTCGGCATGGCGGTGACGGTGGCGCCGCTCACGACCACGGTCATTGCCGCCGTTCCCGGCCATCAGACCGGCGTGGCCTCGGGCATCAACAATGCCGTGTCCTCGGTGGCGAGCCTGTTGGCCATCGCGGCCTTCGGCGCGCTGGCGCTGCACGGTTCCCTGGCCCAGGGCATTCGGCTCGCCATGCTGGTGGCGGCAGGCCTTGCCCTCGCCGGCGCCGCCTGCGCGGCTATAACTATTCGCGCAGGCGCCGCACCAGATCGATGAAGCCCAAGGTCGCGGCCGAGCGCTCGTCGGCGCGACAGGCGAGATTGAGCGGCACTTTCAGGGCGGGCCGGCCTTTCAGCGGGCGGTAGGTCACGCCTTCCAGCGGCAGGCGGCTCA
>DASZJU010000384.1:0-12555 GCA_035947815.1 Reyranella sp. | reverse complement strand
CCGATGGCCACCGCGCGGCCGCGCATGGAAGGATTGCATACGGCCATTGTCCTGGCTCCATCGGGTGAGGAAATCCACACCGACGACCAGGGCCGCATCAAGATCCGCTTCTTCTGGGATTGGCGCGAAGACGCGACAGCCGACAGCAGCGACTGGGTGCGCGTGGCGCAGCCGTGGGCCGGCAACCAGTGGGGTGGCCAGTTCATCCCGCGTGTCGGCACGGAGGTCGCCGTCGCCTTCATGGATGGCGATCCCGACCGTCCCATCGTCATTGGCGGGTTCTATAACGGCAACGACAAGCCGATCTTCCCGGTGGCCGAGAAGACAAAGCTCGGCTTTCGCTCGCGATCCGTGACCAAGGGCAGCACGGACGACTTCAATGAATTCTCGTTCGACGACAAGAAGAGCAGTGAAATGGTCTTTCTGCATGCGCAGAAAGACATGAAGACCGAGGTCGAGAACGATCAGACGCTCAAAGTCGACAACGACCGCACCGTCACCATCACGGGCAATGAGAAGGTAACGATAGAGCAGGGCAATCAGACCACGGACGTGAAGCTCGGCAACATCTCGGTCAAGGCCGAAGCCGGTGCCATCACCGTGGAGGCGATGCAGTCGATCACGCTCAAGGTCGGCCAGAACTCGGTCAAGATCGACCAAATGGGCGTTACCATAAACGGCTTGATGATCTCGATCACCGGGCAGGTTCAGACTTCGGTGAAGGGCACGATGACGCAGGTTACAGGTGATGCGATGCTACAGCTCAGCGGCGGCATCATCATGATCGGATGAGGCCTTTAATCATGGCTCCCCCAACCTCCGGCAAGAGTCCGATCAAACTGAGCGGCGAGCTCTCACGCGTGCTGCCGCACCTGCAGCTCGATGTCCAAGCAACGCCGGCACTTGCCGGCTGCGACGATTCCGTCGAGGCGTTGGATCGGCTGGAGCAGGCCGGACTCCTGATCGAGGCGACGAGACTGGTTGCCCACGCCCTGCCCGCCCGCGAAGCGGTATGGTGGGCCTGCGCGTGCTCGCGTCACACCGCCCCGTCCGGCGTGAATCCGGCGGTCGAGACGAAACTCCGTGACGCGGCAGAGGAGTGGGTGCGCCGGCCGACCGATGAACATCGCCGGGCGGCGATGAAGCAGGCGGAGACGGCGGGCTTCGGCAGCCCCGAAGCTTGGGCTGCCGTCGCCGCCTTCTGGAGCGGCGATTCGATGGCGCCGCCGGAAGCCCCGAAAGTGCCGCCGCAGCCTCATTTCACCGGCCTAGCGGTCGCCGGCGCCGTCGCCCTGGCCGCCGCCCGTGGCCCGGCATCGCGGCGCGAGGCAAGGCTTCAGCGCTTCCTGGTCTCGGCCAAGGACATCGCCTCAGGCGGCGTGGGCCACATCGACGTGGAGCCGGATTGATGGGTATGCCCGCCGCACGCCTGGGCGACATGCACGTCTGCCCGATGGTCACGGTCCTCGTCCCTCATGTCGGCGGCCCGATTGCCGGTCCGGGCTGCCCGACCGTGCTGATCGGCGGCATGCCGGCCGCCCGCGTCGGTGACATGCTTGTCTGCGTCGGACCGCCCGACGTGATCGCGATGGGCTCGTTCACGGTGCTGATCGGCGGCATGCCGGCCGCGCAGTTGGGCAGCTTGTGCGCCCATGGCGGCGCCGTCGTCGTCGGCTGCCCGACGGTCCTAATCAGTTGATGAGCGCGATTGCGCCGTGGCCTCGGGCGGCGGCGCGGCAGGCGCGCCGACCGTCTTTGCTTCCATAATCGCCGATCCGTCGCCAGCGCTGAAATCGATCGTGACCGCCGTGATGTTGTCCGTCGCCTGGGCCGTGAGGGCGGCCATGACGAGGCGCGCAGCGCCGGTGGCGTCGTCGCCGGAAAGCAATTCGGCAAGTTGCTCTTCAGGAAGGGTCTTGCTCAAGCCGTCGCTGCACAGCAGCAGCCGATCGCCGGCCACGAGCTGCCCGGTCCGCTTCTCGAGCTCGAGGACATCGCTGTCGGCGCCCACGGCCCGCGTGATGACATTGGCCTGCGGATGGCTGATCGCTTCGGCTTCGCTGATGGTGCCGCTTTCGACCAGTGCCTGCACCAGGCTGTGGTCGCGCGTGATCTTGGTGAGAGCATGATCGCGCAGCAGGTAGGCGCGGGAATCGCCTGCCCATAGGCAGGCGAAATGGTCGTCGCGCGCCAGCAGGACGACCACGGTCGTGGCCACCGTCGCGCCGGCGCCGTGCCGTGAAGCCTCGGCGTGCAGGCGCGCATGCGCGGCCTCGAGGCGGGACCTTACCTCCACGAGCATCTCGGCGGCGGAGAGGCCCGCGTCGATGGTCTGCAGAAGGCCCGCGACCTCGGCCGACGCAACTTCACCGGACTCATGGCCGCCGGCGCCGTCGGCCACCGCCCAAAGGCCGAGATCGGGCCGATTGACGAAGGCGTCCTCGTTGAGCCTGTTCGCCGTGCCGGCATGCGTTGCCGCGCCGGAGCTGAAGCTGCCGCAGCGGGCCGTGTTCTGATCGATGCCGTTGTCGGACATCACGAAGGATCCGTGCGGGCAATCGCCAACTCGGCCGGCGGATCGGCGGCGCCCCAGTCATCGTCGATGAGCGCAGCAAAGTGGCTTCCCTCCGGCAGGGCGGCTGCGGTCTCCAGGCGCGCGGCGACGCGGGGCCCGCCCTCGGTCCACCAGGCAGCGCGACCCGGGACGAGGTCCGGCGCGGCAGCCGGCGCGTCGCTGGCGATGAAGGCATCCTGGATGCGCTGCAGCAGGTCGGCGGGGGCGAGATCATGGTCGAGCGCATCGCGGCCGGCCTGTTCCGCCGCTGCCAGGAACGATGTCATCGCGCCCACCGACGGCGCCCAATCGTCCGGCGCCGTGGCGGCGATCGTCAACGGCGAATAGCGCCCGGCCTTGTCCACGCTGGGCAGCCAAATTCCGAGCACGCCATTCCTGCCGCACAGTCCGGGCGGCAGCAGGAAGCGCCAGACCGGGGCCTCCAGCCAGGCGGCGATCCACTCGTCGCGAGGCAGACGCTGGGTTTCGCCCAAGCCACGCTGCCACCAGGCGTCCCAGCTATCCGTGAAGTCGCGCGGCAGGTTTTCACGCACGAAGTCGCCGCGTGCCGGCAACTTGCCGAACAGGCCAGCACGCGCATCGCGGGGGAGCGCCGGCATCATTTGCCTAGTCACGCACCGACGGGCAGCGGAAGTCCTGCAAAACGCCCGGTGCAAACGGATTCATGACCGAACCCGCGCGAAGTTCGAAGGTCGCACTGCGGCCGCCGAGCGAGAAGGACAGCGTGTAGCGCTCGGGCGAGCCGGCTTGCTGGAGCGTTCCCTGCCCGAAGAGACGGAACATCGCCCACGGGCCGGTCTCCGCCAGCACGCCTGTGCCGCCGGGCGGCGGCGGATCGAACACCAGCCGGACGTTCGTCATATGGTTCGGCCCCGGCCAGGTGATCTGGGTAGACCGCGCCGGCCCGTGCACATAGGTGACCGACGTGCCGTCGAATTCGAGGCTGACCTGTGACGCCCCCGGGTCGAGGTCGACGGGCATGATGTCGAAGCGGACGGCGATCGTCGTCGAACCAGGAGCAAAGAACAGGTCGCGAATGACGGCGGCGCGCTGGAACTGGGCGATGTCCGCCTGGGAAACCGGCGCCGCCACCCCATCGACGGACTGCGGTTTCCAGACCTTCCCCGTCGTGTCGACATAGGGCCGCAGTTGGGTGTTGAAAAAGCCGTCGATCAGGCCGCCCGGCGCAAACAGCTTGGCAAAATCGTCGAGCGGCGTTTCGAGCGAACTGCCCGGCACGAACGGAAAGCGTCCGTTCACGGCGAGCGGACAAAGCGCCGCCGGCCCGCCTGAACCGTTGTAGGCCGCAATCACCTGCTGGCGGGCACCACCGCCGCGCAACGCGGTGCTTGATTCGGCCATGGCGGCCAGCCAGCGGCCCAGCGGTTGAGGCTGCCGCTGGGACTCGGCCCTGAGCGCGAGCGAAGGATCGTTGCCGATCGGCGCGACCGGCGCCCCGACGCCGGCGGCGTTCAACTTCGCCAGCTGCTGCTGCAGGTCGTTGAGGAGTTTCAGCACCTGGTCGATCGGTGCGCCGCCGCTGGCGGCGACCAGGTCGCGCAGTTGCTTGTAGCGTTCGTCGATCTCATGGCCGGGCGGCTGCACGGGCGCTACGCCAGGCTGACCCGACAGTATTGAAGAAAGTGCGGCGGCTCCTCTCGTCGCCGCCGGCGCGGCGGCCGCGGCGGCCTTCTTTGCCGCCGCTTCCGCTGCCTCCGCGGCGGAGGGCTTCGGCGGTTCGGACAGCGTGACCTGGCGGGCGATCGCCGTCAGCAGGTCCTTCAGCGGCGATTGCGGCGAAGCCAGGACGTACAAATCCTGCGCCGCCTGCGGCAGGCTGCGCAGCGGCACGATCTCGAGGTCCTGTATCAGGCCGTCCCACGCCTTGGCGTAGTCGTCGAGGTACTGCTTGACCACGCTGTTGGCGAGTTCGGCTTGCTGCGCGTTGTCGAGATTGACAGGTACCTTTTGCCCCATCACCCAGCTTTCCGAGGCGACCTCGCGCGTCGCCGACGGCAACGCCGGCAGCAGCACCTTGTGAAATCCATCGACGGTAAAGAAGCCTGGGACGCCATCGCTCAGCTTCTTGCCCGACGCTCTTGTGAAAACGCGCACGCCGGCCGGCCCCAGCACATCGCTCGGCCGCCACGGCGGCAGGCTCTGCGCCGCCGCAGAAGGCTTGATGCGGGAGTAGGCGCGGGAGGCCAGTGAGACGCGGCTGAAGGTGGTGCGCGCCTGCGCGACCAGCGCATCGTCGAGCGGCACCGGCGGCAAGGGTTGCGCCAGCAGCGCATCGAGATGGCCCTGCAGCCCGGCCACCACCGCCATATTGGCGGCGCCGGAATATTGCGTCTGCCAATCGTACGTCATCCATTCCTTGACCAAAGCCGCATCGAGCGGTCCCTGGCCGCCGAGCATCAGGTAGACGCGCGTCGCCTCGTAAAGAAAGTCGGGCTGGGTGAAGTAGCCGCGCATCTGGGCTTCCAGTCGCCAGACGAGGCGCGGCAGCAGCGCATAGCCCAAGGCATGGCGATAGACCGCATCCGCGCCGGCGCGCAACTTGGCGGCCTGCGAGAGGTCGAAGCCTGCCAGGATCCCGCCGCTTGGGCCCGCGGTCTGTCCCAGGTTCCGGGCGGCATCCAGCAACGGCAGCAGGCCGGGAAGATCGGAATCGTTGACCGGGTCGAAGGTCGTCTCCTTGGCGATGGCCTCATAGGCGGCAAACGCCGACGACATGTCCGCGATCTCGCGTTGACCGGCCGAGCGGCCGGCGACCAGCCAGCCCGCGGCGCCCAGCGTCAGCAATGCCACGACGGCATACGAGGCGGCCCGCAGCGCAAGGCGCCGCGCCCGGGCGGCGGGCGGTTCGCTCACCAGCATGGCCTCGCCCAGGATCACCCGGGAGACGAGCCGGCCGAGGAAATAGCTGCGACCCTGCTGCGGCCGGAGCGCGGCCGCGCGCCGCTGATCGAGGCCGAAGGCACGCGCCATGACCCCGGTCAGGCGATCGATCGGGGTGCCTTCTTGCGTTCCCGAAGTGAAATAGACGCCGCGCAGCAGGGGAGCCGGGTCGAGGCGAGAACCGCCGAAGGCCTCGGTGAGGAAGCTTTGCAGGGGCTGCGCGAGGGTGGCGATCTGCGTCGGAAACCCGGCGATCAGGACGCGGCGCTCCGGGCTTTGCTCGGCCTGCAGGCGATCGAACAGGCGGTCGTTGAGGCTGTCGACCAGGAGCTGCAGCTCTTCGGGGAATTGTCCCACAGGACCGGCGTCGGCCTTGGCCAGCGGAAACGTGACGCCCCATACCTGATTGCGTCGCTCGCGGTCGAGGTCGTCGAAGAATTCGGTGAAGCCCGCGATGAGATCCGCCTTGGTGAACAGCGCATAGACCGGAATGCGAATACCCAGGCGAGTCTCGAGCTCCTTGATGCGTCGCCGGATCGCCGCGGCATGGGCCGCTCGTTCGGCCGGCGGCGCGTCGGCGATGTCGCTGAGCGCGATCGCGACGATGACGCCGTTCAGGGGTTGGCGCGGCCGGGTGCGGCGCAGCAGATCGAGGAATGAATCCCAGCCCGCGCGATCGACGGCGACATTGGAATCCTGGGTGGTGTAGCGGCCGGCCGTATCGATCAGCACGGCATTCTCGGTGAACCACCAGTCGCAAAGCCTGGTGCCGCCGACACCCGCCACCGCGCCCTGGCCCATCTCGGCGGCCAGCGGGAATTTCAGCCCGCTGTTCAGCAACGCTGTCGTCTTGCCGGCGCCCGGCGGCCCGATGATGGCGTACCACGGCTGCTCGTAGAGGTAACCGCGCGTACCCCGCGCTTTCTTCAGCAGCGCCAGGGCCGTGGACATCCGTTCCCTGAGGGCAGCCGCTTCTTCTCCTGCGCCGTCATCGGCCTTCTCGGGGGTCTTCTCGGCCACGCCGCTTTCCAGCTTTTGCTCGCGGCGCCGGTGAAGCAGATCAAGCAACAGGTTCGACGTCGCCCAGACCAGCAGCAGCCCAACCACGACGGCCAGTCGCGGCATCCAGCTTTCGAACGATGGGACCAGGGGGCCGAACAACCAGACCAGCACCGCCAGGATGGCGATGCCGACAAAACTCAGCACCCAACGGGAGAGCAGGAATCGCAATGCTTGCATGACTACGCGCCTTGCCGGTTGAGCACGACTTCGATGCGCCTGTTGCGTTCGCGGCCCTCCGGCGTGGCGTTGGTCGCGATCGGGTCGGCATCCGCCCGGCCTTCCGCCGTCAGCCGCGAGGGATCGCCGACGCTGGCGCCGATGATCGCGCTGGCTTCCTTCGCCCGCGCCGTCGAGAGCTGGAAGTTCGACGGGAAGGCGATCGTGCGGATCGGCTGATCGTCGGTGTAGCCGATCACCCGGACCGTCCCGGGCTCCTCTTTCAACGCCAGGCCGATGCGATCCAGCAGGGGCTTGAAAGTCGGGTTTACCGTGGCGCTGCCCGACGGAAACATGCCGCGGCCGGTGATGCGCACGAGCGGCTGGCCAACCGTGCCGGTCACCTCGACGAGGCCCTGCTCGATCTCCGGCTGCAGGAATTTGCGCAGCCGGTCGAGCACCGTCGGCTCCGGCGGCAAGGGCGGCGTCGGCGCCGGCTGCGGCTCGACGACCGGGGTGCGCGTGATGGTCGGCATGCGCGACGGCGGCGCGGTCTGCAGACGCGCGTAGAGATCGTCGGACGTCGCGTTGAGGCCGATCGAGAACCAGAGAAACAGGCCGGCGACGATTCCCAGGCCGGCGCTGGCGGCGACCCACAGCGGCAGGCGAAAGCGCGCCGGCCGGTAGGGCGCATCGATACCCTTGGTGTGCGGCGCAAGATCCGGCTCCGCAGCCTTCTGCTGGCGGACGATGACAGCGTAGGTCTCTTCGCGGATTCGGTTGATGTCGCCGACGCCGCGGCGCGACAGGCGGTACTGGCCGATGAAGCCCAGCGACATGCAAAGGTACATCAGCTTGATGACCGGCAGGTACTTGCCGGGATTGGCGCACATCTGCTTCAACACGTCGAAGAAGCGCTCGCCGCTGCGCACCTCCTGGTGGAAGGTCGAGACCAGCGACCGCTCGCTCCAGGTTCCACTGCTGCTGCCCCACGGCGTGTTCAGCACCACGTCGTCCAGGCTGGCGCACAACGCATAGTGGGCCGGGCGAAGCTGCTCCAGCGGCACTTCCTTGTCGCGCGCCTCCTGCTCGAAAATCCTGACCTGGCGCACCGTCCGTTCGCGCAAGTCGCCGGAATCAGGCGGGTTTGCCGTGTTGCGCAGCCGCGCCATGAGCTGGAGAAGCGGCGCGGCGGCGGCCGTGAGCGCGTCCTCGCCGATCGCGGTATTCTCCGTCCCCTCGGCCATCGCAGCCGGTCGCGCTGGAGGAGGGTCTTGCCGCGGCGGCTGTTCACCGCCCGCATTGCCCGGCGGCACGGCCGGTTGGGAGCGGCGCCTGCCGGGCGTCGGCCGAATGACCGTCCGGTTGTCGTCTTCGGGTTCGGCGAAAGGGTTATCGCTCATATCGCCTCACATCTCTGCCGTTAGCCGCGAATCGCCCACAGTTCGATATTGAGACTTGGGAAATCGCCGGAGACATGCACGGCGAAGCCACCGGAGGATTGGAGCTCTTTCCAGTGAGTTGAATTGCGGTCGAGCTCGAAGTAGGTCGCGCCCGCGTAGAACGGCAGCTGCCGCGGCGCGACCGGCAACGGCCGCACCGCGATTCCCGGCAAGGCGACATTGACCAGCTCGCGGATATGCTCGACCGCGCCGATCTTGACCTGCGAGGGGAACAGTCGCCGCAATGTTTCGGTCGGCACGTCAGCCTGGACGGCGAGCACGAAGCTCGACGAACGCAGGATGCCGCGATCGACGATGGGGCCGACCTGCACGCCGTAGGCGCGCTTCTGCAACGGGATCTGAATGGCGGTCTGCTCGATGACGGCGGAGAGCGAACGGCGGAGATCGGCGACAACCGGCGCGAAGCTGCGCTGAAGGTCGGCATGGCGGTACGGCGGATAGTCAGACGGACGGCGGCTCGCTTCGGTGAATGTCGCGAAATCACCGGCCATCTGCACGAGGGCGGCGTAGAGATCGACTGGATGGACGCTGCCGTCGCTCGCCCAGTGAGCCAGCAGCTTCTGCGCGCGGTTGACGGATTGCAGCAGCAGGAAGTCCGAGACGTCGGCCACGCCGCGCGAGCCCGGCGCGGTAAGCCGCGCCGCCAGCGCCTCGCCGCGCTGGTTCAGCATGCCGGCGAGTTCGGCGAGCAGGCCGGTCAGCGGCGGCGCCGCGGCACAGGCGAGCGCCGGGGGGATCCACTGATCGTCAAGGACCACCCGGCGGTCGGCACCGACCTCGACGACGCGGGCGAGGCCGATGCCGTGATAGCCCGCACGGTTGTCGGTCTCGAGCATGTAGCGCAGTCGCAACCGGCCAACCTGCACGTCGGCGGGCTGCGGCGAGCCGGAATGGGTGTCGTAGGCCTCGAAGCCGCGCTGCTCATAGCGGCCTTCAGAGGAGCCGTTGGCCGCGACCTCCGCCGATCCGGCCTGACGCATCGGCAGCACGAGATAGACGATGGCGTTGCGCGTCGTCTCCGGCAGATCGAGCGGCACCGGCTGGTCGGTCTCGCCCGGCAGGGCGAAGGGCGTGCCGTCCTCGAACACGCCGCTGCCGCTCGCCAGGGCGAACTGGCCGGTGGCAAGCAGGTTGCGGTTGATGGCGCCTTCCGTCAGCCCCCAGCCGTGCGGCCGCAAGGAGGCCGTGCGGTCGCGCACCAGCGCCTCGAGCCAGCGATCCTGCTGCTGGAAATGCTGCGCGCGCAGAAACATTCCTTCCAGCCAGACGACGCGATTGGACCAGGTCATGCCGATTCCAGTTCCGCCTTGCTGCTGCCGATGGCCAGCACAAGCCGCGTTGTGCCACTCGCCGCGATCGGAGCGATCGCCCTCCATTGCGCGCGGTCGATATCGTGAAACAGCACGGCGACGCCGAGAAACCGCACACTGGGCTTCGGCATCAACGTGACCTTGCGGGTCTCGCCGGGACGCACCACGATTTCCTCTGACGCCGCGCGTTCATCGCCGAGCACCGTGCTCTCGCGTTCCATCAGGCCGTAGGCATCGGCCGTTGCGAAGCGTGCCCTGTCGTTCAGCGAGTAGAGCCGCACCGCAACGGAAAGCGGCGTACCGGCCTGGTTCCGGTTGAGATCCGCGCTCGCCTTGACGGCGAGGTCGACGACGGGCGGTGCCGGCGGGCCGCAACTCGCGACCAGCGCGAGGGCCGGCGCCACCAGCAGCAGGCGGCGGGCAATCATGATGACGACCCGTCGCTGCTGAGCTTCTCAATCGCCTGCTCGTAGGCGCGGGCGAAGGCCTTGCCGAACACGCTGTCGAAATCGTCCGAAAGGGCCTGCGTGACGGTGCCGTGGAGCTGCACGAAAGCGTCCCATGCCCTTGCCTTCTTCTGGGCCGGGTGAATCTGCAAGGCGCTGCTCGCTACCTTGCGTTCGACCGAGTCGGGCTCGAACTGGGCGAGCAGGACGCGCACGGCCTCTTGCATGGCCGAGACGGTCGCCAGCTCGTGCAGCCGCAGGTCATTGAAGGCCTCCGCGATCGCCTCCTCCGGTGACATCCCGCTGCGCCGGCCGGTCCCGAGAAGGGTCGCCAGGGCATCGTCGTCATCGAGCGAAAACTTCAGCGGGTTGTTGCCGCTGGCGCGAATCATCGTCTGCTCGATACGGAACTCGTCCTTGATGCTGGCGCGCGCCATCAACGTTTGGCGAAGACCGTTGACGGTCGCCCGCAGGGCGGCGCCGATCCGCTCCAGCGTTTTCTCCGGGTCTGCGAGGTTTGCCTCGCTGAGCCCGACGCCGCGCAGAAAGGCCGCTGCCAGTCCGCTGTCGGAGGCCGCCGGCGGCAGCGGCGCCGGCTCCGGCCGGGGCGGTGCGGGGGCTGCGACTTCCTGCGGCAGCGGCGGCTGCGTCGGTCGTGCCGTTTGAGGCCGCGGGGCGGCCGGCGATTCGACGTCCCAGTCGTCGGGAATGATCGCCATCGGCTGGGGTGGGCGGAAGGCGCTTTCGAGCGCGGGAGCATGGTCCGGCTGCGTCCCCGCGAAGGGCTCCTGATTGGGCGCCAGGGGATCGAAATCCGCCGGCAGGATCGGCGAATTGGAGACGTCCAACAGCGAGCCGGACGGGGGCAACCTGGCGTCGTTGCCGGCGTCGTCGTAGTGGCGAATGTCGGATCGCGACGCCCGGGGCTCGCGCATGGCGACGTCATCGGGACGAAGGCTTGCCAGGGATCTGCCGCGGTCGGGTGCGGCGCCCTCCGCATCCTCGTCGATCGTGACTTCGATCTCGTACGGGCCGAACTTGATGCGGTCGCCGTTGCGCAGCTTCTCCGCCGAACCCTGGCCTACAGGGTCGCTGGCGCCATTGAGAAACGTGCCGTTGGCACTGAGATCGTGCAATTCCCAATCGCCGACGCTGTAGACCAGCCGGCAGTGCCGCTTCGACAGATGACGCTCGGGATCGGCGATGACCCATTCATTGTCGCGGCCCCGGCCGATGGAAAATTCGCCGCCGCGGACCTCACGTCTCTCGGGTGCCACGTTGTCGGGACAGCGGATCATGACGAGCTTAAGAGTCACGTGAGGGCGCACTCCTGTGAGGGGAGGCGAACGGCAGCGAGGACCATCCCGACGTCACCGTCCGACCGGCAGGCCCCGATCGTCCAAGAGTCTAGTCGGGGAACCCTCGGGAGGGCAATCGTATTTGGATTTGTTAGCGATTGGGCCATACTCCTGCGAATCCACTGCAAGCTGCTCCTACTCATACCAAAGGTTGTATATTTGCGCTACGGCACAATTTCTTTTGATGAGTTGTCTGCGCCTTAAATCGGCCCGGTTGACGGTCCGCAGGGCGCCGGCCATCCTGTCCGAAAGTCACTCGACGTTCGAAAGAATCTGTCGCCATGTGCCTTGCCCCGTCACCGACCATCCTGAGCACGGATGAGGTCGGCAGCGTCGCGCCGCCGATCTTTACCTCCGTCGGGCAGGACGCCGTAAATGGTCCGGGTGACGTTTTCGTTATCCAGTCGCTGCTGAACAAGAGGCTGCCCCAGCCTCACACCGACGTTGCCGTCACGGGCATCATGGACCCGGGTACAATTCTGGCGATCAAGGCGTTCCAGGCGGTGATGATGAACATGAATCCGCCGAGCGGTCACGTCGCGCCCGGGAGCCCGACTTACTACGCCTTGGCCGCTCGCCCGCTGGTGAACCGTACGCCGCCTCCGCCGACACCGTTTGGCCATATCGGGATCGTTCCGCCGGAGGTGATCGAAGCGGCCAAGGCCTCGCAGCGGCAATGGGGCGTCCCCGCCTCGATCACCGTGGCGCAATGGATCGTCGAGAGCGCCTGGGGATCGGCAATGCCGCCCGACAGCAACAACCCGTTTGGGATAAAAGCGCTGGAGAGCCAGCCGGCGGTGGAGAGCGAAACTCGTGAAGTGATCGATGGCAAGGTGATCATCACGACGGCCCGGTTTCGGCGTTTCGATAGCCTGTCCCAAGCCTTCGAATCGCATGGCAGGTTGCTGTCGACGGCGGCGCCGTATCGGCCGGCCATGGAGCTCGTAAAGGATCCCGATCAATTTGCCGACGCGCTGACCGGCGTCTACGCAACCGACCCGCAATACGGCACCACCCTCAAGTGGGTGATGGATAACTATCAGCTGAAACAATACGACACTAAGGCTTGAACTCCTCGGGCAGGGAGAAGCCGCTTGCGCGCAGTTTCTGCCGCAACCCAGTTTCTTCAGCATGGTCGGAGAGTCATCCCTCCGCCGTCTTACGGGGGAGCTGCTCCGTCATACGGGGCGGAGGGGAAGGTCCCACAGATGATTTCGAAGACCATGATCTGAAATCGGTGCCTGCCAACGAACTCATACGCCGCACGATCAAGTCCCAGGAGGA
>DASZJU010000383.1:0-4704 GCA_035947815.1 Reyranella sp. | reverse complement strand
GATGCCGAGCACGCCGGTCTTCGTGCGATAAAAGATGCGGCCCTTCGGATCCGCTTGGCCCGCCGGCAGCCCGATGGCGCCTAGCACGGCGTCGTAGAACTTCTTGGAGGCGGCAAGATCATTGGCGCCGACCATTACGTGTGTGAACATGCGTTGCTGTCCTTGTCAGAGTACGATCCGGACTTCGCCTGGACCTCGGCTACCCTTGCGAAGTGTGCTTCACCTTAAGATCATGACGCCGAGAAGGACCGGGCAGAGCGTGCTGCAACTGCGCTTCCGGACATTCATAGTCCCGAGGGGCCGTCTGGCAAGCCCCCAACAGTTCCGTTGATGGCAGCTACGGCCATTGGCACTAAGCGGACATTTCAAGATGCCCGCTGCATGTTCGCTTTCGGGAGCAAACGCGACTCCCTGGCGCGCCATGACAACACTCGCGTGCCATCGCCCCGTTCGCTCGGCTGCCATCCCCAGAAGAGGTGTTCGAGTTTGCCGGAGTCTGCTGGCCAGAAACTCGTAGCCGCTTCGCAACGACCGCCGCGCGACCCAAGCCACGCAGCGTCCCTGCCGCATCCCCGCTTCAGGGCGGCTTACAGCGCCGCGAGATACGCGGCGAGGGCCGCGATGTCCTCCTCGGTGATCGCCTTCATCAGGTCCGACATGCCGGGATTGTTGCCGCGGGCGCCGCTGCGGAAATCGAGCATCGTCCTTTCCAGGTACGCGTGGAGCTGCCCGGCAAGACGCGGCTGTGTGCCCTCGCCCTTGAATCCCTCCTGATGGCAGCTCGTGCAGACGACGGAATTGTTGGCGCGCTGCGCGCGCGTCAGCACGTCGGCGGACGGCCTCGGCTGCTGCAGGTTGGGCCAGGGTTTCTTGGAGAAATACTGCGCCAGCGGCATCAGGTCGCTTTGCTCCAGACTCTGCGCGATCGGGGTCATCTGGTCGTTCTTGCGCGCCCCGGACTTGAAGTCGCGGAGCTGAAAGAAGAGATAGCCGAGATTCTGGCCCCAGATCACCGGCACCGGGAATTGCTGCGCAGGCGGCACGCCGTTCTCCCCGTGGCATGCGGAGCACAGTTGCGCTTTTTCCTCGATGGTCTGCGCGTAGGCGGCGGCGAGCGATGCGACGAGATATGCGAGCAGGGCGGCTAACTGGATGTAAATTCCCTTTGCGCGCATTCGCCAGATCCTTATTCCGGAGTACCGCAACGCGGCACTCCACAAACCTGCTCGCGACCCGGCTCGCGAGCGCAAACTGCCCGCCCTGCCTGACGCGGCCCAAGATAACAAGAAAATGGACGGGGCCGTTTCCGGTCCCGTCCTTAGCTTCACGAGCGAAGTGGCGTTCCGCCGTCCCGCGCTGTTACTCCAGCGTGAAGGCGATGATGGAGTTGCCGCGCTTGGCGTCGATCTGCACGTTGCCGCCGGCGGCGACCACGATGTACTGCTTGCCGCCGGCCGTGTAGGACGACGGCGGCGCGTTGACGCCTGCGCCGGCGTGGAATTTCCACAGGATGCTGCCGCTCTTGGCGTCATAGGCCTTGAACCAGCCGTTGGCTTCGCCGGTGAACACCAGGCCGCCGGCGGTGGCGAGGAGGCCGCCGATCATCGGCTGCGGCGTCTTCACCTGCCACTTGACCTTCCCGGTGTTGTAGTCGACCGCGGTCACGTTGCCGGCCTGGACGCCGCCGGGAACGTTGGTGAACGCGCCACCGAGCCACAGCTTGCCGTTCGGATAGGGCGAGCTCGCGACCGTGTAGGTCATCTCCTGCTCGAGGTTGATCGCATAGGCCAGGTTGAGCCCGGGATTGGTGGCGATCGGCGACCACTCGACGCCGCCATTGGCGCCCGGGAACATGCGCGCCGCGCTGGGGTCAAGCGCCGCGGTCGCGGTCGGCAACGTCCACATCCCTTTCTGCGACACCATCGCGTCGGTGAAGCGGATCAGGCTGCAATCCTTGCGGTCATGCACGTAGATGTTGCCGGTCTTGCCGGCGTGGAGAACGCCGGGGACCGTCTTGCCGTTCTTGTCCTGGACGTTGACCAGGACGGTCGGGCTCGTGGCGTCGAGATCCCACACGTCGTGGGCGATGTACTGGAAGTAGCACGCCATCTTGCCGGTATCGAGGTCAACCGAAACAAGCGAGTCGGTGTAGAGGTTGTCGCCGGGGCGCAGCCCGCCGTCGAGGTCGGGCGAGGGATTGCCGACCACGAAATAGATGCGCTTGCTGGCGAGATCGACGGAAGGATTCTGCCACACGCCGCCGCCCAGCGTCTTGTAGGGATCGCCGGCTTTGGCGAGCTGATCCTTCTCCGCGGCGATGTCGCGGTGCATATCGCGCCCAGTCGCGTCCTTGGTCGCCCACACGCCGACCGAGTTCTCGGGGATCGTGTCGAACGTCCACAAGAGCTTGCCGTCGTTGGCGTCGTAGGCCTTGACGAAGCCGCGGATGCCGTACTCGCCGCCGTTGGTGCCGATGAGGATCTTCCCATCGACCGCGGTCGGCGCCATCGTCTCGCTGTAGCCGAGCGACGGATCGGCGATCTGCTGCGACCACACCATCTTGCCGGTCTTGGCGTCAATCGCGTCGAGCTTGGCGTCGAGCGTGGCGAGGTAGACCTTGTCGCCGTAGACCGCGGCGCCGCGGTTGTTCGGCCCGCAGCAATAGACGGTGATCGGGCCCATCTCGTGCTTGTAGTGCCAGAGCTGCTCGCCGGTCTGCGCGTTGAGTGCGTAGAGGTGGTCGAACGAGGTGGTCACGTACATCACGCCGTCGACGATGATCGGCGAGGTTTCCATGGACTCGCGGATGTCGGTCTGGAAGATCCACGCCACCTTCAGCTTCTTGATGTTGGCGGTGGTGATCTGGTCGGCCGGATGGAACCGGGTCTGGGCGTAGTTGCCGTTGGTCGCCAGAAAATTCTTGCTGTCGCCTGCGGCATTGTTGAGCATCGCCTGCGTGACGTTCGCCGCCGGCGCGGTGCCGGCCATGCCGCCGGCGCCGCCGCTCGTCTCCTGCGCCCGCGCGACACCCGTCGCGGCCAGCGAGAGCGCCATCGCCCCCACGGCCAGACTCGTCCTACCGATTTGGCTCATCTCTTGTCCTCCCTGCGCCTGCAATCGTTGATCGACTGCGCGCCTTTCCTCGCACTTCCGTCCGAAGCGTGACAATGGAACCTGAGACTGTCAAGGCAACTGACACTGCGCCCTGGCGAAACGGCTTGACACACGCGCGTCTCGCCGTATCCTTAACCTGATGGTTAAGTTTAGTGGGACGCCCCTCGACCGCACCTTTGCCGCGCTCGCCGATCCGACGCGGCGGGCACTGTTGACGCGGCTCGCCGAACAGCCGGATCTCTCGGTGAGCGCGCTCGCGGCGCCGTTCGCCGTTTCGCTGCCGGCGATCATGAAGCATCTCGACGTGCTGTCCGATGCCGGACTGGTCGCGCGCAACAAGTCGGGCCGCACGGTAATCTGCCGGCTGACCCCGGCCCCGATGCAGGCGGCGGTCGACTGGCTCAATCGCTACGAGCGGTTCTGGTCCGAGAGCCTGCGCCGTCTTGCCACATTCCTTGAGGAGGAAGAGTCATGGCCGTCGAATCCGCAATCCTCCAACCAAGCCTCACCCTCAAGCGCCGGCTCAAAGCGCCGCCCGGAAAAGTCTTCGCCGCCTGGACCGACCCGGAAAAGATGAAGCGCTGGATGGGACCCGGCGAGGTCAAGACCATGCGCGCCGAATCGGACACACGCGTCGGCGGCCGCTACCGCATCGTCATGCAGGCGCCGAACGGCGAGGAGTACGACGTCGGTGGCGTCTACCGCGAGGTGGTGGCCGACGAGAAGCTGGTCTTCACCTGGGCCTGGAAAAGCGCCCCGGAGCGGGAATCGCTGGTGACGCTGTTGCTCAAGCCGGATGGCGACGGCACCCTGCTGACGCTGACGCACGAGCAGTTCGCCGACGAAGACAGCCGCAACGGCCACGAGCGAGGCTGGAACAGTTCGCTCGACAAGCTCGAAAAATTCGTCGCGTGAGTGGGCGCCGCCGGCGTTGCGCGGCGGCGCGGTCTTCGACTTCGGGAATTAGCAATTCCGGCTGCGGCGCCGCCCCCGCCCGGATCGACGAGCAGAACAGGATCAACCATCAACACGGAGCAACCCATGGCCTCGTCACACGGCAAATTTCACTGGAACGAGCTGATGACCCGCAACGTCGAGCGGGCGAAGAAATTCTATTCCGAGACGCTGGGCTGGACGTTCGACTCGATGCCGATGCCCGGCGGCGGCACCTACTGGCTCGCCAAGATCGGCGACGAGCCGGCCGCCGGCATGTTCGACATCGGCGGCCCCGAGTACAAGGACACGCCGGAAAGCTGGATGCCCTACATCGCCGTCGATGACGTCGACGCGCGCGTGAAGAAGGCGACCAAGGCCGGCGCCACGGTCATGAAACCGGCCTTCGACGTGCCCGGCGTGGGCCGCATCGTCATCCTGCTCGAGCCCGGCGGCGCCGGCGTCGGCTGGATGACGCCGGCGGACGCCTGATCAGATAGGAGAAGCACAATGCAGCCGCACAAGATCGTCTCGCACGATGAATGGCTTGCCGCCCGCAAGGCGCATCTCGCCGACGAAAAAGCGTTTACGCGCGCGCGCGACGCGCTCAGCCGCAAACGGCGCGAACTGCCATGGGAGAAGGTCGACAAGAACTAC
>DASZJU010000382.1:0-4793 GCA_035947815.1 Reyranella sp. | reverse complement strand
GCGGCGATCGCCGCTGATGCGCGCTGAAGCTGGTCGAACGCCGCGCCGTTCACCGGGGCGAGGCAGCGAAACGACAGCGGGTCCTGCACCCGTCGTGGATGCTTTGCCTTCAGGAGATCGCTGCCCTTGATCAGCGACAGCAGCAGTCGCGAGGCGTCGGCCTGTCCGGGCGCGGGTCGAAGCGCCACGACCCGCGGATCGATGGGCGAGAGGTTGGCGCCAGCCGCCTCGAGCGACAACGCGCCGGCCGCGGTCTGCGCTTGCAGCGCCAGCCCGGCGTCATGCAGCGCGAGCGCGCCGGTACCGAAGCTGTAGGCATTGGCGTTCAGAAGGGCGATCGCATCCTTGGGACCGAGGACCGGCGGTTCGATGTCCGCCTCGCGCAGCGCCTCGCGCCCCGGCATGACGCGGCCGCCGAACTCCACCTCGCCGTGGCCGACCAGCGGCAGGAAGAGCTGGGCCAGCGGGCTCAAATCGGCCTCGCCCAGCGTGCCGATGCGGCGCACGCGGGGATGAAGGCCCTTGTCCAGCATGTCGCGAATGACTGCGGCGAAGGCGGGCGAAAGACCCGAAGCGCCGTGGGCGATGCCGACCAGGCGCACGAACAGCGTGGCGCGAACTTCGTCGGTGGCGAGGAAGTCGCCGACGCCGACGGCGCGCGCCATCACGGCCTGGCGTTGGAAGGCGGCCACTTCATCCTGGGTGAGTGCCGTGTCGACCGCGGCGCCCAAGCCGGTGTTCAGGCCATAGACCGCCCGATCGCCGGAGGCAAAGCGCTCGACGATTCGACGCGCGCGTTTGAGACGAGCTGTAACCGCCGGCGCGATCCGGACGGCGGCGCCCGCGCGCGCCACCGCCACGACGTCGGCGACCTCGATCGCCCGCTTGCCGACCTCGACCGCCCGAGCGTTAGGCGTCAGCGGACCACCCCTTTGGCCTTGAGGAAGGCCATCGCGACTGCACGCGGTTCCTTTTTGTCGACCTCGACCTGGCGATTGAGCTCCTGCATCGTCGGATTGTCTATGAGAGCGCCGACGTGTTCGAGCGCCTCGACGGCCTTGGGATTGCTCGCGACGGTATCGAGGCGCACCACCGGCGCCAGGAAGTAGGGCGGGAAGAGGCCCTTGTCGTCCTTGAGGGGGGCGAACTTCTCCGCCGCGATCTGCCAGTCGGTGGCAAAGCCGTTGGCGACGTCGATCTGCTTTTGCATCAGCGCGTCGTAGCGCAGGCGCAGCGCGGCGAACTGCCGGAATTCGCCGAACTCGATACCATAGACCTCTTTGAGGCCCTTGATGCCGTCGCGGCGGTCGCCGAATTCCGGTCCGGCGCCGAGCTTGAGCTTGCCGGCGACCTTGGCGAGGTCGCTGAGCGTCTTGAGGTTCATCGCCTGCGCCGTCTCTGGCCGCACGACGAGGGCATAGCCGTTGTCGACACCGGAGGGTTTTAGCCAGGTGAGCTTGTACTCCTTTTCGTAGTGGGCCTTTACCATCTGGTAGACCTTCTGCGGATCGGTCTCGGTCGCGCCCTGCGCCTTCATGACCGCGCCGAGGCCGGTGCCGGTGTATTCGGGATAGAGGTCGATGGCGCCGGTGCGCAGGGCCTCATGCGCCACCAGCGTTGCGCCGAGGTTGATCTTGCGCTCGACCTTGAAGCCCGCCGCCTCGAGCGAGGCGGCGTAGAGTTCGGCCACGATGAACTGCTCGGTGAAGTTTTTGGAGCCGACCTTCAGCGTCTGCGCCGACGCGGTACTGCCGAAGGCCACCACCGCGAGCGCGATAGCGGCGACGCCTTTGCCAAAAATTCCCATCCGCTCACCCCATTTATGTTTCCGCGAGCTTAGCGCAGATTCTGATCAGGGTCATCGGACCGCGGGCCTCCAGACCCGCGGTCCGGCATGACGTCAGGAGAAGCGCAGTTTCTGGCCGATGCCGAGCCGCGTGCCCTTTTCGATCATGGCGTGGGCGAGCGCGATGTCGGAGAGGGACAGGCCGCGATGCCAGAAGATGATCGTCTCGTCGTCGCTCTCCCGGCCGGGTTTTAGGCCGGCGACGATCTGGCCCATCTCGGCATGCAGGGTCTTCTCCGATAGCTTGCCGGCATTGACATGGGCCCGCAGGCTGCCGAACGGCCCGCCTTTGCATTGGCCCCAGTCGTCGACGACGAGCTTGTGGGCGATGTCGGTGAGCGACAGCTCGACGGCGCTCATCGTGCCGTAGGGAACGACAAATGCGGCGGGCTTGATCCATTCGGTTTTGAGCAGCGGCTCCGGCGCCATCAGCCGCGACGCCTCGACGACGATATCGGCGCCTTCGACGCAGGTGCGCCAGTCGGCGGTCGCTATAACTTTCTTGCCGAGGTCCTGCTGCAGGCGCTCGGCGAAGCCATTGCGGCTTTCCGGCCGCTTGGAATGGACGCGAATCTCGTCGAAGTCGAACAGGTGATCGAGCAGGTGGACATTCCAGTAGGCCGAGCCGCGGGCGCCGATATGGCCCAGGATCTTCGAGTTCTTGCGCGCGAGATACTTGGCGCCGACCGCCGTCATGGCGCCGGTGCGCATGTCGGTGATCCCGGCGCCGTCTAAAATGGCCTGCGGCGCGCCGGTCCGCGGATCGAGCAGCAGGACGACGCCGAGCTCCGACGGGAAGCCGAGCTTGTAGTTGTCGACGAAGTCGCCCACGACCTTGATGCCGGCGCGATCGACCGGGGCGTTGATGGCGCCGCGCAGGACGTTGAAATGGCCGTTCGATTGTCCGGGCGCCAAGTGGACGCGCGGCTCGATCACCGTCTGGCCGCGGCCTTGTGCCGCCAGGCTTGTCTCGATCGCCGCCAGGATCTCCTCGTCGCTGAGCGCAAGTTCCTCGATGTCGAGGCGATTGAGAAAGGTGATGTAGATCGGCGGCATCGGTTCCCTCTTCACCTGAGCCAGGAGCGCTGATGGGCCGGCAGGTTTTCGGTGAACCATCGCTTGGCGGCGTTGCGGAAGGCTGCAGGCGGCAGGGCGCGATCGACGCCCTCGACGCGGTCCGCCGCTTTGGCGGTGGCGTCGAACCCGGCCTTGGTCACGAGACCGCCATCCTCCATCGGCTCGGAGCGGTCGGTGCCGGCCTGCGGGATCAGCAACAGATCGCGCTCCAGTCTCATGCGGTTGACGCGGGCCCATTCGACCGCCACGGCATCCCAGGGATCGATGTCGGGATCGACCACGGTGACGCGCTTCACCAGGCTGACGGCGGCGAACGCCGCGAACATGGCGCGGCGGGCCTGGCCCGGCCGGATGTCGGCGATCTGGACCACGATGTCGGTGCGCCCAGCGCCCGCCTCGGTGACGGCGACATCGCGCACGTTGGGCACAACGGCCGAGAGGGCGCTTAAAAGGCTGGCGGCAATCGGCAGCGCGCCGAGATAGACATGCTCGCGGTGATAGCCGGGTTCGATCGCCTGGTAGATCGCATCGCTGCGCCGGGTCAGGGCCGAGAAGGTCGCGAGGAAACCCGGGCCGTACTGCTCGTACATGCCGTGATATTCGGAAACCAGGCCTTCGTCGATCGGGTGGCTGGCATCGATGCGGCCTTCGAGGATCAATTCGGCATCGGCCGGCACCATCAGGTCGACGGTCCTGGCGGGCACGACATCGACCGGCCGACCGAGCAGGCTGCCAGCGCAGTCGAGCTCGTCGTCGCCCACGCCGAGATAGAGGCAGGCGGCGAGCTGGATGGCGGGATGGGCGCCGATCACGACTGCGATCTCCAGCGTCTTGCCGGCCTCCGCGGCGCGGCGGGAGAACAAGGCGAGGTGGTGATTGGGCGCAATGCCGACCAAGGCGGTGCGACCGTCGAGGATCGCGAAGCGGGCGAACGAGGCGTTGCCGCGGCCGGTCAACGGATCGCGCGCCAGGATCACGCCGGCGGTGATGTAGGCGCGGCTCTCGCGTTCGAAGAAGCGCGGCACCGGCAAGGCGGCCAGCGGCGCCTCGAGCGTGACGACCTCCTGGACGTGGCCGCTGGAGACTTTCACCGGTTTCACCGGGGCGCGGATCGCCTGATGGATGCGGGGCACGATATCGCCGACCCCGATGCCCAGGGCGGCCGCGATGCGGGCGCGGCTGTTGAGCAGATTGCCGGCGACCCTGAGCGGCGAGCCGATCACCGATTCGAAGATCAGGGCCGGGCCTGCGTCGACCGCCGAGAGAAAGGCCGAGAGCTCGAATTCCCGATCCACGGGCTTTGCCACGCGGACCAGAGCGCCCTCCCTTTCCAGGGCGGCCAGGAAGGGCCGGATGGATTGCCTGTCGCTCATGACGTCCTTGCTGCCGCGGCGCGTCGGGCGCCGCCGGCTCAGAAGGCCATCAGGTTATCGCGGAAATGCGCGTGGCCATACTCCCGACGCGTGAGCTGCCGCTTCCACAGGGCCGGCACCAGCTCGTCGACGATCGAGGCGACGTATTTCGGCTTGAGATGGCCGGTGACCAGGAAGCCGTCGCCGCCGATCTCCTCCATCGCCTCCTGCATCTGGCCGGCGATCTGGTCGGCGGTGCCGACGAAATGCGTAAAACCCTGGCCGTTCGGCTTGGTCACGACATCGCGCAGGGTGGCCTTGGGACCGGCGTTCTTGAAGGTGCGCAGCAGGGTCTGCATGCCGTTGGTCTTGATCTCGGGCATCGGCGTGTCGAGGTCGAACTTCGAGAAGTCGATGCCCGACAGGAACGACATGGCGGCCAGCCCGCGCTCGAGATGCTTGGCGCGCATCGCCGCCAGCATCTTCTTGGTGTCCTCGACCTCGTCGGCGCTCTTCAC
>DASZJU010000381.1:0-11298 GCA_035947815.1 Reyranella sp. | reverse complement strand
AAGCCATCGTCCTTGGGCGCGGCGCCGGCGAAACGCTTGCGGCAGTCGCGCCACAGGCCGGTGATGCGCTCGATGTCGGCCCGCACCGCCGACGTCATGCCCTTGCCGGGATAGGAGGCGCGGATGTTCATCGGCATGTTGGCGCGTAACTCGGCAAAGCCCGCGAGGATCTCGCAGGAGATCGACCGGGCATGGGCGCGCGCTGCCGCGGCCGCCGGCCACAGGCCCGCCTCGGGCTTCAGGTCATTGAGGTATTCGCCGATCGCCAGCGACTCCCAGATGGCGAGCCCGCGATGCAGCAGCACCGGCAAGCGGCCGGACGGCGAATGCTTGCGGATCGCGGGCTGGGTTTCCGGCAGGTCGAGCGGGATCACGATCTCCTCGAACTCGATGCCGGCGATCTTGGCCATCAGCCAGCCGCGCAGCGACCACGACGAATAGTTCTTGTTGCCGATCACGAGGGTGAAGTCGGCCATGCGTCCTCCGCGAAATTGTCACATCGCTTGCCAGCCGCTCACTTTGGCCGGCAATCTTAACCGTTGCACTACAGTTTGGTGAGCATGTCCATGTCGCTGCCCTTCGTCGACCGTTCTTCCACTTCCTTGCCCGTGCAGTTTGTCGGCCAGCTGAAATGGCGGGCCTGGCTGCGCGAGCAGAGCGCGGCACGGCGCGGCTGGATCGAATCCTCCGGCGTGGCCGGAAATGCCGGCGATCTCGCGCTGTTGCCCGGCCGCGACGGCAAGGCGTCCGGTGCAGTCCTTGTGCTGTCGGCCAAGCCGACTTTGTGGGATTTCGGCGCGCTCGCGACCAAATTGCCAACCGGGACGTGGAGATTGGCGTCGGACACCGCGCCCGTGTCGGCGACCGATGCCGCCGTCGCGATCGGCCTCGGCACCTGGCGCTTCGAGCGCTATCGCTCGAAGAAGGCCAAGGCCGGCGCCAAAATCATCTGGCCGCAGGGTGCCGACAAGGCGCGCGCCACGGCGATCATCGAGTCGATTTTCATGGCGCGCGACCTCATCACCACGCCGTCGTCGGACATGGGGCCGGCCGAGCTCGCCGAGGCGGCCCAGGCGCTCGGCAAGGCGCATAAGGCCCGGGTGCGCGTGATCGTGGGCGACGATCTTTTGAAGCAGAACTATCCCATGGTGCACGCTGTCGGCCGCGCCAGCAGCCGTGCGCCGCGGCTGATCGATCTTGTCTGGGGCCGCGAGAGCGATCCCAAGGTCACCCTGGTCGGCAAGGGCGTGTGCTTCGATACCGGCGGCCTCGACCTCAAGCCCGCGACCGGCATGCTGAACATGAAGAAGGACATGGCGGGTGCCGCGACCATGATGGCCGTCGCGTCCATGGTGATGGCGACCAGGCTGCCGGTGCGCCTGCGCCTGCTGGTGCCGGCAGTCGAGAACAGCGTGTCGGGCAACGCCTTCCGACCGCTCGACGTGGTGCCGACGCGCAAGGGCATCACGGTCGAGATCGGCAACACCGACGCCGAAGGCAGGCTGATCCTGTGCGACGCCCTGTTCGAAGGCGCGTCGGAGAAACCGACGATGATGGTCGATTGTGCCACGCTGACAGGGGCCGCACGGGTGGCGCTGGGCACCGACCTGCCGGCGTTGTTCTGCAACGATGACACCTTGGCCGACGAGCTTCTGGCCACCGGCAACGAAGTCGCCGAGCCGGTGTGGCGGCTGCCGCTGTTCGCCGGCTACCGCCGCATGCTCGACAGCAAGGTGGCCGACATCAACAACGCACCCAACGTCGCCTTCGGCGGCGCCATCACCGCGGCGCTCTATCTCAAGGAGTTCGTGGCCGACGACGTGCCGTGGGCGCATTTCGACATGATGGCCTGGAACAACATGAGCCGTCCCGGCCGCCCCGAAGGCGGCGAGGCCCAGGCCGCCCGCGCGATCTTCACGACGATCGAGAAGCGGATCAAGAAATCAGCGGACCGCGGGTCTCCAGGCCCGCATTCATGAGCGGGCCTGGAGACCCGCGGTCCGAAGAAATCAATACCCTGTCTTCGGATCGATGCGATGGAGCAGCTCGCGGCCGCTGCGCAGGCGCTTGATGTTGTCGATCACGCCGGGCGAGGCCGTGCGGGGGTTGGTGGCGCCGGCGATGTGCGGCGTCACATGCACCTTGGGATGCGTCCAGTAGGGATGATCGGCCGGCAACGGTTCCTGGTTGAAGACATCGAGCACGGCGCCGCTCAGGTGATCCGAGTTGAGCGCCGCCAGCAGCGCCTCGTCCACGACATGCCCGCCGCGCGCCATGTTGATAAAATAGGCGCCCTTCGGCAGCGCGGCGAAAGCCTTGGCATCCAGCAGCCCGCGCGTATCGCGCGTAAGCGGCAGCACGTTGACCAGGATGTCGCTCTCAGCCAGCAGGCGCATTAAGCCGTCGGCGCCGTGAAAGGTTTTTATACCAGGCAGGTTTTTGGGCGTGCGACTCCAGCCCGCCGTCGGAAAGCCCAGCGCGGCGAATTTCTTCGCCGTGTCCTGGCCGATCGTGCCCAGCCCCAGCATGCCGATGCGGCGATGAATGGTGTCGACGAAATCCTCGACCTTCCACGTCTGGGCTCGCTGGCTAGCGGCGTATTTATCGATGTCGCGATGATGGCGCAGCGCCCAGTAGAGCGCGTACTCGCTCATCTGGCCGATCAGCCCGTCATCCATGATGCGCGTGATCGGCACGTCGGGCAGCTTGTCGTCGGACAACAGATGATCGACGCCCATGCCCAGCGAGACGATCAGCTTGAGGTTGGGCAAGGACGCGAGCAACCCCGATGCTGGCTTCCAGGCCAGCGCAACCTCGATGTCGGCCTTGTCGCCCAGCGTATCGAGCCGGCGAAAATCGATTGGGCCGAGACCGGCCTCCAAAACCTTCTTCCACAGCACGCCGTCGGTGTCGCGGCTGATGTAAGCGATGGCCCCCGCCATTGGACTAAAACTCCGTCGTCATCAGGTCGCAACGACGCTTCGGTCAGCGCCGATCGCCTCGAGATTGAAGGCCGCCGCGATCAGCGCCTGCGTGTAAGGCGTCTGCGGCTGATCGAAGACCTGCTTGGCCGAGCCGCGCTCGACGACCTTGCCATGGCGCAGCACGACGACTTCGTCGGCCAGCGCGCGCACGACCTTCAAGTCGTGGCTAATGAACAGATAGGCGAGCTTGTGGCGGATCTGCAGGTCGCGCAGCAGGTCGACGATCTGCGCCTGCACGCTCATGTCGAGCGCCGATGTCGGCTCGTCGAGCACTATGAAGCGCGGCTTCAGCACCAAAGCGCGGGCGATGGCGATGCGCTGGCGCTGGCCGCCGGAGAACTCGTGCGGGTAGCGTTCGCGCGCCGACGATTCGAGGCCGACTTCGTGCAGCGCCTGGTCGATCATGCGGCTGCGCTCGACCTCGCTGCCGATGCGATGGACCTGCAGCCCTTCGCCCACGATCTCGCCCACCGACATGCGCGGGCTGAGCGAGCTGAACGGATCCTGGAAGACGATCTGCATCTGCCGGCGGAGCGGCCGGATCTCGCGCTGGCTGAGCTTCTGCAGATCGTGCGTGTCGAATTCTATGCCGCCCCGGCTGCTCTCGAGCCGCAGCAGGGCGAGGCCGAGCGTGGTCTTGCCCGAGCCGGACTCGCCCACCAGGCCGATCGTGTGGCCTTCGCGCAAGGCGAGGCTCACGCCGTCGACGGCTTTGACGTAGCCCACCGTGCGGCGCAGCAGGCCGCGCTTGATAGGGAAATGCACCTTCATGTCGTCGAGTCGCAGGATTTCCGGCGCCGCGGGATCGGTCGGCGCCGGCCGGCCCTTGGGTTCGGCCGAGAGCAGGTGCTGGGTGTAGGAGTGCTGCGGATGGTCGAACACCTGGTCGACAGGACCCTGCTCGACGATGCGGCCCTGGGTCATCACGCAGACGCGGTCGGCCATCTTGCGCACGATGCCGAGATCGTGGGTGATGAACAGCAGCGCCATGCCGTAGCGCGCCTGCAGCGTCTTCAGAAGCTTCAGGATCTGCGCCTGGATGGTGACGTCGAGCGCCGTCGTCGGCTCGTCGGCGATCAGCAGGTCGGGCTCGTTGGCCAGCGCCATGGCGATCATCACCCGCTGGCGCTGGCCGCCCGAGAGCTGGTGCGGGTAGGCGTCGAGCCGCGTCGCCGCCTCGGGAATGCCGACCTGCTCGAGCAGCTCGAGCGTGCGCTTGCGCGCGGCGTCGCGTGTCAGGCCCTTGTGCAGGATCAGGACCTCGTTGACCTGCCGCTCGATCGTGTGCAGCGGATTGAGCGAGGTCATCGGCTCCTGGAAGATCATCGACACGCGGTTGCCGCGCACCGCCAGAAGCTCGCGCGCCGGAGCGCCGACCAGCTCGCGCCCCTGGAATTTTATGCTGCCGGTGGGATGGCTGGCGTTGGGATAGGGCAGGAGCTGCAGGATCGACAGCGCCGTCACCGACTTGCCCGAGCCCGATTCGCCCACCAGCGCCAGGGTCTCGCCGCGACCGACCTCGAAGCTGATGTTGCGCACGGCGCGCACGGCGTTATCGCCCGTGCCGAACGTCACAGAGAGGTCGCGGACGTCGAGCAGCGCCGGCTCGCTCATGCCAGCACCTTGCGCGGATCGAAGGCGTCGCGGACCGCCTCGCCGATGAACACCAGGAGCGACATCATCAGCGCCAGGACGGCGAAGCCGGTGAAGGCGAGCCACGGCGCGGTGAGGTTGTTCTTGCCCTGCAGCAAGAGCTCGCCCAGCGACGGCGAGCCCGGCGGCAGCCCGAACCCCAGGAAATCAAGCGCCGTCAGGGTCGTGACCGAACCGGCCAGGATGAACGGCAGATAGGTGAGGCTCGCTGTCATGGCGTTGGGAAGGATGTGCCGGAACATGATGCGCACGTCCAGCATGCCCATGGCCCGCGCCGCCCGGACATAGTCGAAATTGCGCCCGCGCAGGAACTCGGCGCGCACCAGGCCGACCAGCCCCATCCAGCCGAACAGCAGCATGATGCCGAGCAGCGACCAGAATCCCGGTTCGATGAAGCTCGCCATGATGATCAGCAGATAGAGCACGGGCATGCTCGACCAGATTTCCAGGAAGCGCTGGAAGAGGAGATCGGTCAGGCCGCCGAAGTAGCCCTGCACGGCGCCGGCGATGACGCCGAGCAGCGATCCAAGGACGGTCAGCAGGAAGCCGAACAACACCGAGATGCGGAAGCTGTAGACCAGCCGGCCCAGCACGTCGCGTGCCTGATCGTCGGTGCCGAGCAGGTGGCGCCAGCTGGGCGGCGAGGGCGCCGGCTGGCCGAGGTCCTTCGCCATGGTGTCGTAGCTGTAGGGGATCGCCGGCCACAGCATCCAGCCCTTGGCGTCGATCAGCTTGGCGACCTCGGGATCCTTGTAGTCGGCCTGGGTGGTGAACTCGCCGCCGAAGGTAGTCTCCGGGTAGGATTTGAATATCGGGAAATAGAAGGCGCCGTCGTAACGCACCAGGATCGGCCGGTCGTTGGCGATCAGCTCGGCGAACAGGCTGACGAAGAACAGCGCAGCGAAGGCCACGAGCGACCAGGTACCGCGCCGGTTGGCGAAGAATCTCTGGAAGCGGCGCCGCGTGATGGGCGAGAGCCGCATCAAGCGCCCCGCGCCTCGAAATCGATCCGCGGATCGACCAGCATGTACATCAGATCGCCGATCAGCCCGACCAGCAGGCCGAGCAGACCCAACGTCCACAGCGTGCCGAACATCACCGGGTAGTCGCGCCCGAGGGCGGCTTCGAAGCCCAACAGACCCATGCCGTCGAGCGAGAAGATCACCTCGATCAGGAGCGAGCCGCTGAACAGCACGCCGATGAAGGCGGCTGGAAAACCGGCGATAACGATCAGCATGGCGTTGCGAAAGACGTGGCCGTAGAGCACGCGCCACTCGATCAGGCCCTTGGCCCGGGCGGTCAGCACGTACTGCTTGCCGATCTCCTCGAGGAAGGAGTTCTTGGTCAGCATGGTGAGCGTGGCGAAGCCGCCGATCACCATGGCCGCGATCGGCAGGACCATGTGCCAGGCATAGTCGGCGATCAGGGCGCCCCACGACAGACTTCGCCAGTCGTCGGAGACGATGCCGCGCAGCGGGAAGATCTTCCAGAAGCTGCCGCCGGCGAACAGCACGACCAGCAACAGCGCGAACAGGAAGCCGGGAATGGCATTGCCGATGATGACGACCGACGACGAGGCGACATCGAAGCGCGAGCCGTCGCGCACCGCCTTGGCGATGCCGAGCGGGATCGAGATCAGGTAGACCAGCAGCGTGGTCCACAGGCCGAGCGATATCGACACCGGCATCTTGGAGATCACCAGATCGGCCACGCGCGCGTTGCGGAAGAAGCTCTCGCCGAGGTCGAACACCAGGTAGCCGCGCATCATCTGGAGGAAGCGCTCGCCGATCGGCTTGTCGAAGCCGTATTGCTTGCGGATGCGCTCGATCAGCTCCGGCGGCAGGCCGCGGCCGCCGCGCGACATGTTGTTGGATTGCTCGCCGCCCGACGACGCTTGCGGGGCGGGCGCGGCCGTCTCGCCGCTGCCGGTGAACCGGCTGGTGACGTCGCCGCGTCCCTGCAGCTGGGAAATCGCCTGCTCGACCGGCCCGCCCGGCGCCGCCTGGATGACGAAGAAGTTGATCACCATGATGCCGAGCAAGGTCGGGATCATGAATAGCAGGCGGCGCAGGATGTAGGCGCGCATCGTCAGGCTGTCACGTCTGTCATCACTACCGACGTTTCGTCATTGCTTGCCGCCGGTCAGGCTGCGCAGCGCCTTCTCCTTCTCGGGATCGATCCACCAGGGCGAAAGCCCGCGGGGCTGGTACTTGGCGAGCTTTTCGGGGCGGCCGAACTTGTTCCAGTAGGCGATCCAGAATTCGGTCGAATAGTATTGTGGCACGACGTAGTGGTGCCACAGCAGGACGCGATCGAGCGCCCGCGTGCGCATGATCAGGCTCTTGCGGTCGGGCGCGGAGATCACCAGCTCGATCAGCTTGTCGATCGCCGGGTCGGCGATGCCGCCGGTGTTGCGGCTACCCTTGGTGCGGGCAGCTTCGGAGCCCCAGAACTCGCGCTGCTCGTTGCCGGGCGACAGCGACTGGGAGAAGATCTCGACCGTCAGGTCGAAGTCGAAATCGTCCATGCGCTTCTGGTACTGGGCCGGGTCGACGGTGCGCACGCGAACGTCGATGCCGACCTTTTCCGCCCATTGCTTGAAGGGCAGGGCAAAACGCTCAAGCCGTGGCTCGCCCAGCAGCATTTCGAAGCTGAATGGCTGGCCGGTCGCCTTGCTGGTCATCTTGCCGTCCTTGATCTCCCAGCCGGCCTCCTTGAGGAGCGCGATGGCACGGCGCGCGCCTTCGCGGTTGTTGCCGCTACCGTCGGTCACCGGCAGCTTGAACTCCTGGGTGAAGACCTCCTCGGGGATCTGGCCGCGCAGCGGCTCGAGGACTTCCAGCTCCTCCTTCGACGGCAGGCCGGTCGCGGCCAGCTCGGAATTGAAGAAGTAGCTGTTGATGCGGGTCAGTAGCCCGTACGACAGGGTCTTGTTGAACCATTCGAAGTCGACCAGGTGGACGAAGGCCTCGCGCACGCGGCGGTCCTTGAACAGCTCGCGCCTGAGGTTGAAGCCCAGGCACTGCATCGGCAGCGTGCTCTCGTGCTTCAGCGTGGCGCGCTGGATCGCGCCTGACTTGACGGCGGGAATGTCGTAGGCGACCGCCCAGTTGCGCGAGGTGTACTCCTCGCGATAGTCGACTTCGCCGGCCTTGAAGGCCTCGAAGGCCACGGTCTCGTCGCGGTAGTAGTCGTAACGGATCGTATCGAAGTTGCTGCGGCCGCGGTTCATCCACAAATCCCGGGCCCAGGCGTCCTCGACCCGCTTGACCGTGATGAAACGGCCGGGCTCGAAGGAATCGACCTTGTAGGCGCCGCTGCCCAGCGGGATCTCGAGCGAGGTCTTCTCGAAATCGCGCGTCGCCCACCAATGCTTGGGCAGCACCGTGAGCTGGCCGATGATCGAGGGCAGCTCGTTGTTCTCGCCGCCGCGGAAGGTGAATTTCACGACCCTCTCGGCGAGCTTGTCCGCCTTCATGACATCCTGCCAGTAGGCGGCATATTGCGGCGCGCCCTTCGACTTCAGGATGTCGAACGAAAAGACCACGTCGTCGGCGGTGATCGGCTGGCCGTCGTGCCAGCGCGCCTGCGGGCGCAGGGTGAAGACCGCCCACGACCGGTCCTTGGGATATTCGATGGTCTCCGCCACCAGGCCGTAGGAGGTGGCGGCCTCATCGCTGGTCGAGAACATGAGGCTTTCATAGATCTGGCCCACGGCGCCGGCCGGCGTGCCCTTCAGGATGAAGGGATTGAGCGAATCGAACGTGCCGCGGCCGGCCAGGCGCACCACCCCGCCCTTGGGGGCGGCGGGATTGACGTATTCGAGGGCCTTGGCGTCGGCCGGATATTTGAGGTCGCCATGGGTCGCGAAGCCGTGGCTGACGACCGTATCGGACGCCGTCTGGGCTCGCAGGATCGCCGGTCCGCTGACCCAAAGGGCCGCCCCGCCTGCCAGCACATTGCGCCGTTTGATCCTCATGACGCGCGCTCCCGAGCCTAATTGCACACGCTATATAGCGTGCCTGAGTTGGGCCGCACTATGGCCGCCGGGTTACTTCGCTGTCAGCTTTCGTTGGCCAGGGTGGCGCGGCCTTCGCTTGTCATCACGGATGGCAAGCGTCGCCCTGCGGATTTGACTTAGCGGCAGCCCAGCCCCAACTTTAGTCAATGGCCGACTCCCACCTCTTCGCGCCCGATTACGACGCGCCCATCGACTACATGCGCCGCACGCGCGAGTACTATCTCGCGCTGGGCTACGACAATCCCTATCGCTGGGCCCACTATGTCGACGCGCCGTTCCAGCCGCTGAAGAAGAAGCTGGCGGACAGCACGCTGGCGCTGATCACGACCGCCGCACCCTACCAGCCCGACAAAGGCGATCAGGGCCCGGGCGCCGTCTACAATGCGGCCGCGAAGTTCTATACGGTTTATTCGGGCGATTCCGCGGTCGATCACGACACCCGCATCTCCCACATCGGCTACGACCGCAAGCACACCACGGCGACCGACAGCAACAGCTGGTTTCCGCTGCCGCTGATGCGCGAGTTCGCGGCGGAGGGGCGGTTCAAGCTGGCGAAACGCTTCCACGGCGCGCCGACCAACCGCAGCCAGCGCGTGACCCTGGATATCGATGCGCCGGAAATCCTGGCGCGCTGCCGGCAGGATCAGGTCGATGCGGCGCTGCTGGTGCCGACTTGACCCGTCTGCCACCAGACCGTGAGTCTGGTCGCCCGATATCTCGAACGGAACGGCATCCCGACGATCGTCATGGGAGCGGCCAAGGACATCGTCGAGCATGCCGGCGTGCCGCGCTTCCTGTTCAGCGATTTCCCGCTGGGCAATTCCTGTGGCAAGCCGCACGAGCCCGACACGCAGCGCTTCACCCTCGACTTGGCGCTGAAAGTACTGGAGAGCGCTGTCGGACCGCGCACGACGGTGCAATCGCCGTTGCGCTGGGCCGAGGACGGCGACTGGAAGCTCGACTTCAACAACCTCGCGCGCATGCCGCCCGAGGAAATCGCCAAGCGACGCGCCGAGTTCGACAAGGTGAAGCAGGTCGCGCGCGGCCAGCGCGAGAAATCGGGCGTGGCTTGATGCTCAAGCCGGACCGCGGGCCTCCAGGCCCGCTCATGGCGGCGGCGAAGAAGAGGCGGGCCTGGAGGCCCGCGGTCCAATGACTGCCAAACCCTTCGCCGGCGTAAAGATCCTCGATTTCACGCGCGTGCTGGCAGGGCCCTATGGCTCCTATCAGCTCGCGCTGCTCGGCGCCGACGTCATCAAGGTCGAATCGCGCGAAGGCGACGACATGCGCTTCGGCAACCGCGCCAACGACTGGGAAAAGCGCGGGCTCGCTGCACCCTGGGTTTCGGTGAATGCCGGCAAGCGCTCGATCACGCTCGACCTCAAGAAGCCCAAGGCGATCGAGGTCATCAAGCGCCTGACCGCGAAAGCCGACGTGGTGATGGAGAACTTCCGTCCGGGCGTGATGGACAATCTCGGCATCGGCTACGAGACCCTGCGCACGATCAATCCGAAGCTGATCTACTGCGCCGTGTCGGGCTTCGGCCAAGTCGGGCCCGATCGGGCGACGGCGGCGTTCGACGGCATGATCCAGGCGATGTCCGGCTTGATGTCGATCACCGGCTTCGAAGCCAACGGTCCGACCCGCGTGGGCTTCGCCGGCGCCGACGTGATGTCGGGCGCCACGGCGGCGTTTGGCGTTGCCTCGGCGCTCTACCAGCGCACCCACACCGGCAAGGGCCAGCTCGTCGACGTCGCCATGATCGACGCGGTGATGGCCTATCTCGCCCAGCAATTCACCGAGCACCTGATGACCGGCCGCGTGCACGGCCAGGCCGCGAACCTCTCGGTGACGCGCAAGCCGACCGGCGATCTCTACAGGACCAGGGATGGCTGGATGGTGCTGGCCGTCATGACCGAGCCGCAGTTCCAGCGCCTGATGAAGACGATCGGCTGCGAAGGCGCCTTGGCCGATCTGCGCTTTGCCGACTGGCCCAAGCGCATCGACAATACCCAGGCGCTGCACGACATCATCGAGGAAGCGCTCAAGAAGGAGACCTCGGCAACTTGGGTCGAGCGATTCGCCAAGGCCGACGTGCCGGCCGGCCGGGTGCTCGGCATTCCCGAGACCGCGCAGCTCGACCTGATGCAGCATCGCACCGTGCTGCAATCCGTCGACACCCCGCACGGCCCGATCAAGGTCGTCGGCTCGGGCTTCCGCCTGGAGCATGGCGGCGGTTCGGTCGAACGGCCGCCCGCGACGCTCGGCGAGCACACCGACGAGGTGCTGGGCGAGGCGGGCTATTCGGCCGCCGATATCGCCGAAATGCGCCAACAGGCAGTGGTCTGAAGCGGGTTTTACAGCCGGCCGAATCCCGCTACACTGCTTCCGTCCAAGGGGGGTCCCGACAAGGGACTGAGATACCGACGGCCTTTCCGGGCAGCGCGGTGACCCTTTGAACCTGATCCGGGTCATGCCGGCGAAGGGACTGGATGCCTCCTTTGCACGACAAACCGGGTCTCCGTACGCAAACCAGCCACGGGAGATCCTCGTCATGGACAATATCGTTTCCTCTCCGTCACCCAAGGTGACGACCGGCCCGCTGCCGTCGTCGCAAAAAGTCTACGTCACGCCCGACCA
>DASZJU010000380.1:0-3672 GCA_035947815.1 Reyranella sp. | reverse complement strand
GAAGGCGTTGCGCCCCATGTCGAGGACGACGACGCGGTGGGCGGCATCCAGGATGCGCCGCACGTTCTGCTCGACGATCAAGAGCGCGATGCCCGAGCGGTTCAAGGCGGCGAGCGTCGCATAGATCTCGTCGATGAAGCGCGGCGCCAGCGCGGCCGACGGCTCGTCGAGGATGATGAGCCGGGGTTCTACGACCAGCGTGCGTGCGACGGCGAGCGCGCGCTGCTCGACGCCGGACAGGCTGCCGGCGCGCTGGTGGGCGCGGGCGCGGAACAGCGGGAACTGTGCGTAAACCCGCTCGATCGCGGCCGCCGCGGCGCGGCGCGAGTCCAGCGAATAGCCGCCCAGCACCAGGTTTTCGTGCACGCTCATGTCGGCGAAAACGCCGCCCGCCTGGGCCACGTAGCCGATGCCCTGGCGCATCACGCGGTCGGGCGAAAGGCCGGCCAGCGTGTCCCCGGCGAAGCGGACACTGCCCTCGAAGGGCGGCAGGTAGCCGAAGATGGTCTTCAGCAGGGTCGACTTGCCCGCGCCGTTGGGCCCGATGATGCCGACGATCTCGCCGGGAGCGACATCGAGCGACACCTTGTGCAGGATTTCGAGACGGCCGTAGCCGGCGCTGACGCCCTCGACGGCGAGCATCAGTGCCCGCCTTGCGGGGCCGGACGCGAGGCGCCGAGCAGCGCCTCGATCACCTTCTCGTCGGCGCGGATCAGGGCGGGCGGTCCATCGGCGATCTTCTCGCCGTGGTCCATGACCACGATCCTGTCGCAGAGGTCCATGACGAAGCGCATGTCGTGCTCGATCAGCAGGATGGCGCGTCCGGCGCTGCGCTGGCCGCGGATGATGCCGGCAATGGTTTCGCGCACCACGGGATGGACGCCGGCCAGCGGCTCGTCGAGCAGCAGGAGCTCGGGCTGCACCAGGAGCTGCATCGACAGTTCGAGCAGGCGCTGCTGACCGATCGACAGGTTCTCGCCGGTCTCGTCCCGGAGGTGACCGAACTTGAAGTCGGCGAGCAAGGCCCGGGCCCGCGGCTGCCAGTCGTCGAGCCCGCGGCCAAGCGCAGCGAGGCCGAGATTCTCCCAGACCGAGAGTTCGCGGAAGATCTTCACTTCCTGGAAGGTGCGTCCGATGCCGCGCCGTGCCACCTCGTGCAGCTTGAGCCCGCTGAGCGGCGTGCCGTCATGCAGGACGCTGCCGGCATCGGCGTGCAACAGGTTGGTGATCAGGTTGAAGACCGTGCTCTTGCCCGAGCCGTTCGGCCCGATCAGGCCGACGACGCTGCCGGCCGCGACCTCGAAGCTGCATTGGTTGACCGCCAGAAGACCGCCGAACCGCTTGGTCAATCCGCGCACGGCCAGTCTGGCGCCGGCGGGCATGGCCTTAATCCGGAGCGATCATTTTTTCTCCCACGCCCAGGGCGGCACCGGCCGGTAGCTGGTGCCCTGGCTGGCGGCAGCGGCCGGCGGGTAGACCACGACCTTCTTGCCGTCCTGGACCTGCGAAATGATGGTATCGACCGGCATGCGGTGACCCTCGGCGAGCGACGTGAACTGGCGCGGCCCCCAGGCGGCGATGAATTTGCCGCTCTCCAGCGCCGCTGCGACCTTGGCCGGATCGGTAGAGCCTGCGACGCGGATCGCCTCGAGCACGACGAGCGCCGCGTCATGCGCCTGGACGGCGAAGTTCGACGGCGTGTAGCCGATCTTCTTCTTGTAGGCCTCGACCATGGGTTCGCTGAGGTCGGTGTACTTGCCGGGGATCCAGCGGACGTTGACCAGCGAGCCTTCCATCTCCGCACCGTGCTCGGCCACGAAGCTGTCGGCGGCGGCGCTGGTGCCCATATGGGCGATCAGCGCCGGCACGCGGAGCTCGTTCCATTGCCGGAACAGCACGGGTGCCGCCGTCCCATAGACCTCGCCGACGATGGCGCCTGCGCCCAGCCGCTTGAACTTGGCGAGCTGGGGCGTGAGATCGGGCACGCCGCGCGGGACGAAATCGTCGGATACGACTTCGGTCTTCGGCGCATTGGCCTTGAGCCATTCCTGGGAGATCCGCGAGAAATCGCGGCCCGCGTCGGTGTTCTCGTTGAGCATCGCGACCTTGGCCGGCTTGGCCAGCGTCGCGGTGGCGGCGATCACCGAGGTGGCGATATCCTTCGCCGTCGGGCTCAGCTGGAAGACATACTGCATCTTCTGCTCGGCGATCTTGTCGCCGATCTTGAGCGACGCCGCGCAACAGGCGACGATCGGCGTCGACGCTTTCTGGAACTCGTCCATGACGCGGATGAAGACGTCGCTGCTCAGGAAGCCGATGCCGGCGGTGATCTTGTCGACGGTGAGCGCGCGGGTGACGACGTTGAGGCCGGTGTCGCCCTTGCCCTCGTCGTCGTACCAGATGACCTTGATCGGCGTCTTGACGCCGTTGATGGCGAAGTCGGGTGCGATGCGCTCGACGGCGACCTCGATGCCGGCCTTCATCTGGGCGCCGACATCGGCGCTGATGCCCGAGAGCGTGACGAAGGCGCCGAGCTTGACTTCCTGCGCCTCGGCCGCCGAACCGGCTGCAAGACCCAGCGCCATTGCAATGGCCAGCAAGCCCCGCAAGGCCTTCGAATTCGTGCGCATATCGGATTCCCCTTCAGCCGGCACCATGCAATCTCCGGGCCAGCGATTGCGAAGCGGAGCGTTGCAGTGGTTTCGTTTGCTGGCCGCCAGCATACAAGCCAACATGGCGCCATGTCCGAGCCAAAAGATCCCCCCAAAGATCTCCCCAAAGATCCCATCGCCTTCGAGCTTTTCAAGAACGCGATCTTCTCGATCGCCGACGAGATGGCGCTCACCGTCTTCCGCACGACCTATTCGGGCGTGCTGAAGGACAACATGGATTACTCCACGGGCTTCGCCGACGCCCAGGGCAAGCTGGTGGCGCAGGGCCTCACCCTGCCGGGCCATCTCGGCTCGGTGCCGACCGCGCTCGAATCGATCATGCGGCACTACGGCGACAACATGAATCCGGGCGACGTCTTCATCATGAACGACCCGTTCGATGGCGGCATGCACCTGCCCGACATTTTCGTCTTCAAGCCGCTCTATCACGAAGGCAAGCGCCTGGCCTTCGCCGCGACCGTCTGCCATCACACCGATGTCGGCGGCAGGGTCGCGGGCTCCAACGCGTCGGACTCCACCGAGATCTACGCCGAGGGCCTGCGCATCGCGCCGCTAAAACTCTACGACGCGGGCAAGCTCAACGACACGATCATGACCTTCATCGAGAGGAACGTGCGTCTGCCGGTGAAGGTGTTCGGCGACCTGCGCGCCCAGCTCGCCGCCTGCCACATCGCCGAGCAGCAATTCGCCGAGCTGGTCGCCAAGCACGGGCCCGAGCAGACGGCCGACTTCATGCGTGAGACCGTCGACTATGCCGAGCGCCTGACGCGCGCTTCGCTGGCCAGGCTGCCCGACGGCGAATGGAGCTTCGAGGACTGGATCGACGATGACGGCATCGACTACGGCAAGCCGATCCGCTTGTTCGTCACCATCCGCAAGACGGGCGACCACATGGTCGTCGACTGGACGGGTACCTCGCCGCAGGTCAAGGGCGCCATCAACAACACGCTCAGCTTCACCAAGGCGGCGTCCTACACGGGCATCCGCTCGGTCCTGCCGC
>DASZJU010000379.1:0-11127 GCA_035947815.1 Reyranella sp. | reverse complement strand
CGCTTGATGGCGGTCTCGGCGAACACGCGGGCGATGAGCTCGGTCCGCTGCTGGGCCGCTCCCATCAGCATGTTCATGCCGGTGGCCGTCTTGTTCAGGCTGTCGGCGTCGAGGCCCTGGTTGTTGCGCACGATGCCGGTGCGGTTCTCGCGCACCGTCGCCATGTATTCCAGCGCCGGCAGCACCGCGGAGACGATGTTGGGCACCTGCAGCCAGGCGACGTGGTTGTCGCCCGGCCGGGCGCCGGCCTTCAGCCGGACCGGCGAGCCCGGCACCCAGTCGATCAGGCTGTCGAGGTTGACCTGGTCGCTGATCACCGGGCGCGGGCGGTTGGTGAGGTAGAGATTGTCGAGCAACCCGCGCGTCAGCACCGAGCCGATCTGCTGGAGGTCCTGGACCTGGTCGAACAGCGAGCGGCCGACGATGGTGTGGCTCATCAGGATCGGCGTCGCCAGGGTGATCGAAGCCGGGCCCTCCCATTCGATCCTCTCGATGATCTGCCCGACACTGCCGCCGGCGTGGGCATAGAGGCAGCGCAGCGTCTCGGAGATGCCATCGCCATCGACGTCGACCTTGAGATAGGCCACGACGAGCCAGAGCGGCCGCTCGCTGTCGCCGGGGTCGCGCCGCTCGATGTCGTTGACGATGGCGCTGTCGTTGCGCTGGGCCTCCTCGGGCGAGAGGTCGCGATCGGAGCGCAGTTCGTCGACCTCGTCCTGCGAGAGGCCCATCTCGACCAGGTCCGACGCGGTGACCCGCTTGCGGAAGCCCAGGAACGAGGCCTTGTCCTGATCGCGCGCCGTCGGCGTGAACAGGATGTCCTTGGGCGCGATATTGTCGGCCACCACGCGCTTGGTTGAACAGGGACTTCAGCAAAGTCCCCAACAAAAGTCCCTAACGAGGCGCATCTTCTGCCCGCGGTCCATCCTGATGCCCCATCCTCCGTTCACGACCTGTGGCCGATCAGGGCGCGCAGGATGCGCTGGCCGATCTCGGTGACGTTCTGGTCGCCGCGATTGGTGAGAACGACCACGCCGAGCTTCTGCGACGGCATCAGCGCCATGTAGGTCGAGGAGTTGTTGAGTCCGCCGTTCTTCTCGATAACGGTCGGCGAGCCAGTGTCGTTGACCTCCCACGCGAGCGCCTGGGCGTGATGGCGCGCGATGGCGACCGCCGGCTTCCGCGCCGCGCGCATCGCCTCGGCCAGCGCGGGCGGCGGCGAAGGCTCGCCCATGTTGGCGGCGACGAAGGTGGCGAGATCGCGGGCGGAGGAGAACATCTGCCCGGTGCCCGGAAAATCGTAGTAGGTCTGCTGATCGCCCGGCACACCGATGGCCCGGCCATCCGCCGCATAGCCCTGCACCGCGCGCTCCAAGTGCGCGGCCGGCAGCTCGCCACGGCCGTCGCTGCCCTGCATCGGGATCAGGCTCGACGTCATGCCAAGCGGATCCAGGATGCGTCGCGCGACCAACTCGCCGATCGGCGCGCCGAGGCCGCGTTCGAGGGCGAGCTGCAGCAAGATGTAGCCGGCATGCGTGTACATGTGCTGCCGGCCGGGCTCGTGCCCCGCTTCGACCTGCCAATCGTTCAGCGCGTCGAAGAAGCTTGCCAGCGTGTAGTGCTCGGTCGGCCAAGGCGGATGGTCCTGCGGCAGCAGCAGCCCCGATGTATGGATCGCGAGCTGGCCGACGGTGATGCGGCGGATGTCGCGGCCGCGCACGAGCTCGGGAATATATTTGGCAACGGGATCGTCGAGCGCCATGCGTCGCTCGTCGACCGCCTCGGCCAGCAGGATCGCCTCGAACACCTTGCGCAGCGAGGCGAGGTTGAAGAGCGAGTCGGGCGTCACCGGCCGGCCGCGGGCAAGATCGGCGAGGCCGTCGCAGAAGAACAGGGTCCGGCCGTCGACCAAGATCGCCACCGCCACGCCGCCGGCACGGTTGGCCGGCACCAGGCCATGGATCTCTTTGCGGACAAGCCGCCGCCATGACTCTTCTGCCACGGCGGAGGAGGCCACGACCGAAACCACGATTGCTGCCGGGACAAGTACCGCTGCAAGAGACCGCATGCATGCCTCGCATGGCTGGTTTTGGATAACACAACCCCTCGAGACGCGGGCCGTTGGCGCGCTCTTCAGGGGAGATTGACTTCGTCCTAGTCGGACATTGTGGCGCTCGTTTGAAGCGCGGCATCTACGGATAGAGCACGAAAAGTTCTTCAGTGTGCGTGCCGGCACGATGACGAACTGGCCCATCGCGACGATGCCGAAGCCCATGGCATTTTTACGGATGGTTTCGGGACCCACCGTGATTACTATCGAGGGCTTGAAAGGTTAGTCTGTTGACGTAGATAAGCGGCTGGAGAGAACGATAGCTATGACGGCAAAGCGCCACGAAGGGCTTCGAGCGGAGAAGCTCGGTTTCCATATCGATGAGCCGACCAAGGCTCTTACCGAGCGGGTTGCCCCACTCGAGCGACGTACTCTGTCTGCCGCGAACCCTCACCGCGTAGCGTGGCGGCTCCGATTGCGGCAAGTCCTGAAAGCGGAAATCCGTGGTCTACGGACGCTGAATATGCGGAAGGCGGCCGAGAGCCCGCTACGTTTCGCTTTTGGCTGCTTCCCCCCTGGTTCCCCGGCTTTCGTGCCAGAGGCGGGGAAGCAGAAGACGAGCCCGAAGGACCCTTCTCAGCAGCTGATATGCTTGAAGAAAATTGGAGCGGGCGAAGGGATTCGAACCCTCGACCCCGACCTTGGCAATGCTTTGGTCATGGAGAGGGCTTAGACCTCGCGCACGAGATGGCGAATCCCGGGTGGACCATGGCCGACGGTGGGCGACAGCGAAGAGCGCCAGCAGTCGTGAGCCGTGCTCGCAACTACTCGGCGGCGACTAAGCGAGCTTTCCCGGTGCGTTTTGTTCCAGGCGGGGCCGCTAGATTTGCACCCGAGCGATGTCGGAAAGGGGCGGCAAGTTCCGAGCTTCGTGTGGGAGCTGTAGCGTCCGTCGTCGAAGCCTGCGGGCTTGGCGACAGGCACTTTCACAGCTTGGGGCGCTGTGCCGCTGTCACGTTGTGCGCTCGTTGTGGAGTGGTTCGCTGGCCGGAAAGTACGGCGAGTCGGCGCGATGCGACAGTCTCGGCGGCGGCCCGAACCGGTTCATCCTCAGTGTGGACGTATCGCATGAATTGAGAGACTGTTTTGTGCGCCGTGAGCTGCATTCCGACTTTTACCGGCACGCCGGAATTCGCAATCTCCGTGGTGGTGCGGTGCCGGATTCCATGCGTTCCCACGTGTGGGACCTCTGCTCGCTCGAGGATACGCGTCCAGCCTCTGGAGTAGGTGGTCTGGGACATCGGTCGTTCTGGTTTAAAGAAGGAAGGCACGACGTAGGGCGAACCTTCCAGGCGCGGTGCGTTCGAAAGAAGCGCGACGACGTTCTCGCTCATTGGCTTCGAGATTTCTCCGGTCTTGCTGTCCGGCCAGACGACGCGACGATTTACAAAGTCGACCCACTCCCATTCCATGCTGATGATCTCCGACATTCGCGCCGCAAAGGCGAACTGCAGACGGACTCCGAGGGTAAGGAACGGGTGCTCCAGCCCCTCGATATCGGCGCGGTCGAGATAGCCGAACAGTCGGGCCATTTCATCGTCGGTGATCAACCGCGTCTTGCCGCTCTCGGGATACTTTGGGATGTGACGGCACGGATTGGTGCCATCGTCGCGGAAGCCCCAGACCTCGGCCATGTTGAACATCTTGCGCAGGCAGGAGAGAACACGATTGGCGGTCACCGGCGTCTTCTTCATCCGCGTGATGAGGCTCGACACATCTGATCGAGTGATCTCCCGGACCTTGAGGGTGCCGAGGTTGGGAACGATGTGGCGGTCAATGTAGCCTTGGTTGCTTTCAACCGTTCGCGCCCGATTCTTTGGTTTCGAGTAATCTTCCATGAACTTGGCGCACAGTTCCTTCACGCTCGGGGCGTCGCGCGCAGCTCTTTTCTCGGCGCTTGGGTCTTTGCCCTTGCGCACGTCGGCAAGCCAATCCTGAGCAATCGAGCGCGCTTGCTCGACTGTGAGCTCGCCAAACCGGCCGATTGCGGGCTTCCGACGCTCGCCGGCATTCGTTCGATACTGAACCATGAAGATCTTTCGGCCAGCGGGCGTTACTTTGAGGAGAAACCCGGGCACCACGGTATCGCGCAGTTCATACGCCTTGGCGCCGAACGCTGCCGCTTCGACTGCGGTCTTGGTGAGTTTGACCTTGGCCATCGATTGCTCCATTTCCTATCGATATCCAGGGGCCAACTAGGGGCCAACTAGGGGCCGCCAGAAAGGCGGTCGCTTCGCACTTCCGGCTAAGTAAGGTCGGTCGCTCTGGGCAGAAAATCTATCTATCCCAGACGCTTAGCGAACGGATTCGCGTTCCCGGATAGATCCGGATAGACATAGAATAAGGGACAAAAGCAGGCTTAAAATCCCGAGGCCCGAGAGGGCCGTGCTGGTTCGAGTCCAGCAGCGGGCACCAACCCCCTCGTCGACAGAAGCGCCGCCTTCTCATTCGGCGGGCTTGGCCGCAGGATCGCCGTGACCGTGCATCCGGGACGCCTCGCCCGGCAGTGGCGCCAGGCCGGCGTACTTGCTGCAGGCCAGCAGGATGACGGCGATGCCGAGATAACTGATCACCATCGACGGCGTGCGGCCGATGCCCAAGGCCTCGGCATGGATCAGGCCGAAGAAGGTGAACACCGCGCCGGCAGCGGCGAAGGCCGCCGCTTTCATGAAATCGCGCTCGATGATGAACACGGTGATCGCGGCCAGCACGATGCCGGCCAGGGTGGCGCCACCGCCCAGGATTTCAAGGCCCTGATAGAGCACGCCGGTCTGGTCGAGCTTGTCGAAGCCAACGGCCGAGGCCGAGGTGCCGGCGGCATTCAGCGCGCCGTCGATCTGCGTCTTGCCCCAGGCCGCGATCTGCGGCACCAGCGCCAGCACGATCGCCGGGGCGTGGCGCATCGGCGTCTCCTGGAACGCCTGCGAGCCGATCAGCATGCCGATATAGAGCAGGATGGGCAGGATCGCGACGACCGGGATCAAGGCCATCATCAGCGCGATGACGCCGAACCACGCCAACACGATCACCAGCGCGCCGGTGGCCGCCGAGTAGCCGATGCGGCCGCCCATCGCCTTCCAGCCGGGATGGCCGATATAGACGGCGTTGATGAACGGATTGCCCATCAGGCAGCCGATCAGGCTGACCACGCCGTCGGCGGTGAGCACGCGGGTCGTCGGAAAGGAATCGCCGGCGGCCGAGGCGCTCTCGACATTGTCCATCGCCTCGACGAGGTCGTAGATGCCGAAGGGAATCGCCGTCACCAGGATGACGCCGATGAACTGGAAGCCGCCGAAGACGTGGCCGACCGCCGGCATGGGATAGGAGAAGCCGAAGCTCGACAGGGCGCCCTTCAACCCGTCGATCGTGAGGCCGCCATAGTTGAAGCCGAACAAGGTCGACCCCCAGGCGATGACGGCGCCGACGATGATGGCCACCAGGCCGCCCGGCACGCCCTTGAAGTAGCGTACGCCGCCGAACCAATCGACCATGATGACGGCAAAGCAGACCAGGCCGATGACCGGCGTCATCACCATCTGCGCGCCCGGGCGCATCGAGATGAAGGTGATCGAGATGCCGGCCAGCGAGCCCAGCAAGGCCGCGCGCGGCGTGATCTTGCGGATGAAGGGCGCGATGAAGCCGCCGCCCATCAGCACGAAGCTCTGCACGAACACCCAGGTGAGGCCCGCCTCCCAGGCCTGCACAGGATCCTTGGTGGTGATCAGGATCGGCAGCATGATCACGAACACCACGATGAACATGTGCGGCACGCTGATGCCGGACGGCAGCGCGCAGACGTCTGTGCGGCCGGTCTCCTTGGCCAGACGATAGGCGAGCCAGGCGTAGTACACCGTGCTCAGGCACAGCATCAGGCCGGTGGCCGGCAGAATGCGGCCGAACACCAGCTCGTCCGGCATCTTGAGCACGAAGCGCAGCAGGCCGGTGAGCACCAGCATGTTGACCAGGATGTTGGTGCCGAAGCCGAAGAACGCATTCCAGTCGCCTGGAACCCAAAGCTTTGGCTTGAAGTCCGCGGTCGTGACAGTCATGTCGCTCTCCTCTGGCTCTATGCAGTCTCGTGCAGTGCCGCGCTCAGCCCTTGCCGATCGCCGCGACGATATCGGCCGAGGTTCCCACCCAGCCGAAAATGCCGCCCTGCGCCTTGATCATTTTCAGGCCCATGTCCTGGAACTCGGGGAAGTAGGAGCCCACGCAATCCTCGGGCACGAAGCAGTCGTAGCCGCGGTCGTTGGCCTCGCGGACCGTGGTGTTGACGCACACTTCGGTGGTGACGCCGGTGACGACGAGCTGGGTGATGCCGCGATGCTGCAGGATCGAATGGAGGTCGGTGGCGTGGAAAGCGCCCTTGCCGGGCTTGTCGATGACGGGCTCGCCCGCCGCGGGATAGAGCTCGGGAATGATGTCGTGGCCGGCCTCGCCGCGCACCAGGATGCGGCCCATCGGTCCTTTGTCGCCGATCGAGGTCTTGCTGCGGCCGCGCACCTTCTTGGACGGCGGCAGGTCCGAGAGGTCCGGCCGATGGCCCTCGCGGGTATGCATCGCCAAAAGGCCGGCGGCGCGCCACGCCAACAGCAGCCGGCGGTTGGGCTCGATCGTGCGGCGCAGCTGCGAGACGTCGTTGCCCAGCATCTCGCCAAAGCCGCCGGGCTCGAGGAAGTCGCGCTGCATGTCGATGATCAGCAGGCCGCACTCGGCCGGCCGCAGGTCGAACGGATAGGGCTCGGCTGGGACGGTCGACGGCTTCGCCTGCACTAGAACTCTCCCCCAGGGCCGCATCGGGGCGTGCCGACGCGGCCGTCAATCGTCGATGCAATCACTGCGCCAACGGGGTGCGCGGCGGGGCGACGTGGCAAGGGGCTTGCAGTAAGAGACTGCGAAACACGGGAGGAGCGTTTCCATGTCAGGCCGACTGCGACGCCAATGGGTCGAGATGACCACCGAGGATTTCCAGCAGTCGGACATGGCGAGCGCCATCGCCATCCTGCCGGTGGCGGCCATCGAACAGCACGGCCCGCATCTTCCGGTCGAGGTCGACACGGCGATCAATCGTGGGATTCTTGCGCGCGCGATGGAGCTGGTGCCGCCCGACCTGCCGGTGACGGTTCTGCCGGCCATGCCGATCGGCAAGTCGAACGAGCACATCTCCTATCCCGGCACGCTCACGCTCTCGGCCGAGACGCTGATCCGGCTATGGACCGAAATCGGCGAGAGCGTGGCGCGCGCCGGCGTGCGCAAGCTCGTGCTGTTCAACAGCCATGGCGGCCAGCCGCAGATCGCCGATATCGTGGCGCGCGACCTGCGCGTGCGCCGCGACATGTTCGTCGTCACGGCCAGCACCTACGGGCTCGGCAAGCCGGCCGGCCTGTTTCCCGCGACGGAACTCAAGCACGGTATCCATGGCGGCTCGGTCGAGACCTCGATCATGATGCATCTCCATCCCGACCTGGTGCGCCGCGAAAAGCTCGCCAATTTCCGCCCGCGTTCGCTCGACATGGAGGGCGACTACGAGATCCTGACGCCCGAGGGCAGCATCGGCTTCGGCTGGGAAACGCAGGATCTCAGCCTGCCCGGGGCGTGCGGCGATGCCTCCGACGCCGATGCCGAACGCGGCAGACTCCTGGTCGAGCACTCCGCCGCCCGTTTCGTGAAACTGCTCGACGAAGTCCATCGCTATCCGCTTTCCGCCCTGCGCGCCGGACCCCTGCACAAGAAGTAGGCACAGGCTGCCTCAGGCAGATGGCACAGCAATTGCGTTTTCGCCTTCACCAACGGTGAGGAAACACGATGACGATGACGCGATATCGCCTGTCCCGGCGCGCTGCGCTGGGGCTGATCGGCGCCGCTGGAAGCTCGGTGCTGGTCGAGCTGCCGGGGCGCCCGGCCAATGCCCAAACCCTGGACAAGGTGAGCTATCAGACGAGCTGGCGCGCCCAAGCCGAGCATGGCGGTTTCTACCAGGCGGTCGCCGCCGGCCTCTACAAGAAAGCCGGCATCGACTGCGACCTGCGCATGGGTGGACCGCAGATCAGCCTGTCGCAGCTACTGATGGGCGGGCGTGTCGACATGGTGATGTCGAGCGGCCTGGAAGCGCTGAACTACGCCAAGGAGGACCTGCCGTTCTTCTGCATTGCCGCCATCTTCCAGAAGGATCCGCAGGTGCTGATCGCCCACGCCGGTGTGGGCAACGACAGTTTCGACAAGCTCAAGGGCAAGACCATCCTGGTCGGCGCGGGCGGGAGGGTCAGCTACTGGCCCTTCCTCAAGGCCAAGTACGGCTACAGCGACGAGCAGATGAAGCCCTACACCTTCAACCTCGCCCCCTTCCTCGCCGACAAGAACCTGGTGCAGCAGGGCTTCATCTCGTCGGAGCCCTACGCCATGCGGCAGGCCGGCGCCGATCCCGTGCCGATGCTGATCGCCGATGCCGGCTTCGACAACTACAACACCACGATCACGACCTCGAAGAAGTTCGCGGCCGAGAAGAAGGACGTGGTGCAGCGCTTCGTCACCGCCAGCCTCGAGGGCTGGTCGCAGTATCTCAAGGGTGGGCCCGCCATCGAGGCCGCCAATGCGCTGATCAAGAAGGACAACCCCGACATGACCGACGACAAGATCGCCTACGCGATCAAGGTCATGAACGAAAACGGCATCGCGCTGTCCGGCGACGCGCTGACGCTGGGCATCGGCGCCATGACCGACGCCCGCTGGGCGCGCTTCTACAATTCGATGGCCGAGGTCGGCGTGCTGCCCAAGGGCGTCGACGCGAAAAAGGCCTATACGCTGGAGTTCGTCAACAAGGGCGTGGGCAAGGCGTGACGGCCATGGCGCTCCGGCGCGCCGTCGAGCCGGCGACCGAGGCATCGCGCGGCCGGCCGGTGCTGCAAGTCCGCGGCGTCGCCAAGCGCTTCTCCAACGGCACGCTGGCGGTCACCGGCGTCGATCTCGATCTCTGCGCCGGCGAGTTTGCGAGCCTGCTCGGCCCCTCGGGCTGCGGCAAGTCCACCCTTTTGCGCATGATCGCCGGCCTCGGCGATCCCAGCGCGGGGCACATCGAGTGGCCGACGACCGACCACGATTCGCACGGCCGGCCGATGCGCGATGTCGGTTTCGTCTTCCAGGAGGCCACGCTGATGCCGTGGGCGACGGCTGAGCGCAACGTCATGCTGCCGCTGACGCTGAAGCGCGTGCCGGCAAGGCAAGCGGCCGCACGGGCTGACGCGGCGCTGGCGGCGGTTGGGCTGGGCTCGTTCCTGCACGCCTATCCGCGCGAGCTGTCGGGCGGCATGAAGATGCGCGTCTCGATTGCGCGTGCGCTCGTCACCGAACCCAAGATCCTGCTGATGGACGAGCCGTTCGCCGCACTCGACGAAATCACCCGGCAGAAGCTTAACGACGATCTGTTGTCGCTGTGGGCGCGGCAGCGCTTCACCGTCCTGTTCGTCACGCACTCGGTCTTCGAATCGGTTTACCTCTCCCAGCGCATCCTGGTGATGGCCGCCCGTCCGGGCCGCGTCATCGCCGACGTCGCCACCGACGCACCGTTTCCCCGCGATGCCTCCTTTCGCACATCACCAGAGTACGCGGCATCGTGCCGGGTCGTCTCGGCCAAGCTCCTGGAAGCGATCGCGTCGTGACGGCCTTCGCACAGGAAACGGCAAGGGACGGTACCGACGCGGCCGCTCTGCCCGCCATCGTCGAGGAGCGGCGCTGGCTCTATCTCACGATTCCCACCTGGCAGAGGATCCTGGCGCCGGTGGTGATCGGCCTCGTGGTGCTGGGCCTGTGGGAGTTCGTCGTGTGGCAGGCCGGCGTCCCCTATTACATCCTGCCCGGGCCCTGGCAGATCTTCCGCACCTTGATCACCGACTGGGGTACCTTGTCGGGCTCGCTCCTGATCACCTTGCAGATCACCGGCCTCGCCCTTCTGGCGGCGGTGCTGTTGGGCGGATTGCTATCGATCCTCTTTACTCAGTCGAAATGGCTGGAATTCTCGCTGTTTCCCTACGCGATCGTCCTGCAGGTGACGCCGATCGTGGCGATCGCGCCCCTAATCATTATCTGGGTCAACGACACGCTGCTTTCGTTGCTGATCTGCGCCTGGATCGTCGCTTTCTTCCCGATCCTGTCGAACACCATCCTCGGGCTGAATTCGGCCGACCACAATCTGATCAATCTCTTCCAGCTCTACGGTGCCAACCGTTGGCAGACGCTGCGCTATCTGCGCCTGCCGGCGGCGCTGCCCTATTTCCTGGGCGGCCTGCGCATCTCCGGTGGCCTGGCGCTGATCGGCGCGGTGGTCGCCGAATTCGTCGCCGGCTCCGGCGGTACCGCTTCGGGCCTGGCGTTCCGCATTCTCGAAGCGGGATACCAGCTGAAAATCCCGCGCATGTTCGCGGCGCTCGCCATGGTGTCGGGCGCCGGCATCGTGATCTTCCTGGTGCTAAGCTTGATCTCCCACCTGTTGCTGCGGCGCTGGCACGAGAGCGCCATCCGCCGGGAGAACTGAGATGAAGCGCATGGGCTTCGCTGCCATCCCCGACCGACCGCACTATTGGCTGGCCGACGCGCGCGCGCAGGCCTGCCTGATCGAGGGGAGCCCGTTGGGCAAACCGGATTTCGAGGGCCTGGTCAGGGGCGATATCGAGATCAGAGACGGCCGCATTGCCGCCATTGCGCCCCTCGGCACGGCGCCGGCCGGCGCGGTCGACCTCCGGGGTGGCCTGGTGTGGCCGGGCTTCGTCGACATCCACACCCATCTCGACAAGGGCCATATCTGGCCGCGCTCGCCCAATCCGGACGGCAGCTTTCTGGGCGCTACCGGGACCACCTTGAGCGATCGCACGGCGCGCTGGACAGCCGGGGACGTCCGCCGGCGCATGGAGTTCGGCTTGGAGTGCGCGTGGGCGCAGGGCACGGTCGCCGTCCGCACGCACCTCGATTCGCTGGCGCCCCAGGCCGAGATTTCCTGGCCTGTCTTCCAGGCGCTGCGCGATGCC
>DASZJU010000378.1:0-10495 GCA_035947815.1 Reyranella sp. | reverse complement strand
CCTTTCACCGCCGATCCGCGCAGCCGCGCCAATGGCGCGACGGAGGGTTTCGTGAAGGTCCTGGCCGACAAAGCGACCGACAAGGTTTTGGGCGTGCATATCATCGGCGCCGAAGCCGGCACCATGATCGCCGAATCGGTCATGGCCATGGAGTTCTCCGCCTCGGCCGAGGATATCGGCCGCGTCTGCCATGCCCATCCCACGGTCAACGAGGCGACGAAGGAAGCGGCGCTGGCGGCGTGGGACAAGCCGATTCATCTGTAAGAAAGAGACCCGCAAGGGAGGGGCCCTGTCGTGCGCAAGCCGCTGATGGTGCTGGCGATCGCGGCCTGCCTGATCCTGTCGGTGGTGGGCGGCCTGTTGCCGATCCTGCAGGGCTGGATCTTCTTCGTGATTGCGCTCTACCTGCTCGCCACCCAATTCGAGACCGGCCGGCTGTGGGTGAGGCGCGCCCGTGCCCGCTGGCCGTTCCTCAACCGCTGGATCGTACAGGCCCGCGACCATCGCTGGGCCCCCAGCCATCTCAAGGAATTCGAGGACCTGACGGACCCTACAAAATAGCTGTATCATGCGGCCAACCAGGAGGAATCTGCCATGACTGGACCGGTAACACCCCGCGGCATCAACCATCTCGTGTTGAACGTCCGCGACATCGAGGAATCGCATCGATTCTGGACGGAGGTCGTAGGCTTCCGCCAGGTCGGCCAGCTGACGCCGACCAAGGACCGGCCCAATCCGCCCAAGATGCGCTTCTATTCGGGCGTCCGGGAGGACGGCACGAGCCACCATCACGATGTCGCCCTGGTCGAGAACCGCGACCTGCCCAAGCCGCCCGAGAATTGGGCGATGTTCGGCATGCCCTGCGCGGTGAACCATATCGCCATCACCATGCCGACCCGCGAAGCCTGGCTGGCGCATCTCGCCTATCTGCAGGAGAAGGGTGTGAAGTTCGACCGTCGGGTCGAGCACGGCATGACCCACAGCCTCTACATCCACGACCCCAACGGCTACGGCGTCGAGTTCGTCTACGACCTGCCCAAGGAAGTTTGGAAGGACGACATCAACGGCGCGCTGAACTACGTGAAGGTCCTGCCGACCGAAGGTGCGGAAGCGCTCGACGACCGCACGCAGGGCATCCCGACCTTCAGGACGTCTCCGGCACCGGCGAAGTAAGCTCAACCTTTGGGCGCCAGCCCCTTGTAGACGGCCTCGGCGATCGGCCGCGGCCCGACATTGACGGCGGCTGGAGTGACGCTTAACGTGTTAACAATGACTCTGCCAGTCGAGGGAGTGAGGCGATGGAAACGACAGCACGCGACGCTGGTGCGCGGCAGGTCGACGTCGGCACCGGCTTTGGCCGTCCGCCCTCCAGCTACATCAAGTCGCTGACCGAGGTCGGTCCGGGCACGCCGATGGGCAACCTGCTGCGCCGCTATTGGCATCCGGTGGGGCTGACATCGCATGCAACGGAGACGCCGCGCGAGGTCAGGATCCTCGGCGAGGACCTGATCCTGTTCCGCGACAAGGCCGGCCGGCCCGGCCTGGTGCAAGCCCGCTGCGCGCATCGCGGCACCATGCTCTACTACGGCAAGGTCGAGGAGCGTGGTATCCGCTGCTGCTATCACGGCTGGCTGTTCGACGTCGAAGGCCGCTGCCTGGAGCAGCCCTGCGAGCCGGAAGGCGGCCTGTTTCGCAACCGCGTGCGTCAGCCCTGGTATCCCGTGCAGGAACTTTATGGGCTGGTCTTCGCTTACATGGGCCCGCCCGAGAAGAAGCCCGTGCTGCCACGCTACGAGTGCCTGGAAGTCCTCGACGCCGGCGAGTTCATCGATGCCGACGACGGCAGCATCGGCAGCGGCGGCCCGCAGATCGTGCCCTGCAACTGGCTGCAGCATTTCGAGAATGTTGTCGATCCCTATCATGTCGTCGTCCTGCACGGCACGCATAGCGGGCCGCAATTCTCGGAGATGATGGCGCGCATGCCGGATGAGGTGCATTTCGAACGCACGCCGCTCGGCGTCCGGGCATCGTCGACGCGTCGCCTTGCCGACGGCACCGTGATGTGCGGCTCGGCCGAGGTGGCGCTGCCGACCTTGCGCGTCGTGCCCAACCCGCGCGCCGGCGTCGCCGGGGCGAGCTTGGTCGGCCGTGTCGAATCGATCGGCTGGACCTTCCCGATCGACGACACGCATTTTCGCATCTACGTGGCGGGCCGCGTCCGTGAGAAAGGCCAACTACGCCGTATGCGCTCGCGTCAGGGCGGCAAGCTCTGGGAGGAACTCTCGCGAGAAGAGCACCAGCGGTTTCCGGGCGACTTCGAGGCCCAGACCGGCCAGGGCGCCATCACGTTCCATTCCGAGGAGCATCTCGTGGAGAGCGACCGCGGCATCGCCCTGCTGCGCCAGTTCCTGCGTCAGCAAGTGGAGCTGGTCGCCCAGGGACACGACCCCGCGGGCGTGGCTTTCGACGAACAAACACCGCCCGTGACATTCGCCGCCAGTCGCGAACTGCAGGACGCCGCGGAGTAGACGGAGGAACGCCATGAATGATCGCGCCCCCGCCAGCCAGCCCGACGTTGGCACGGGTTTTGGCCGCAAGGCTCCGACTTACCTCGCGGCCATGACCGAGGTCGGTCCGGGCACGCCGATGGGTAACCTGCTGCGCCGCTACTGGCATCCGGTCGGACTGGGCTCGCACGCCACGGAGACACCGCGCGAGGTCCGGGTACTGGGGGAAGACCTGATCCTGTTCCGCGACAAGACCGGCCGGCCAGGGCTGGTGCATGCGCGCTGTGCGCATCGCGGCGCCACCCTCTACTACGGCAAGGTCGAGGAGCGCGGCATCCGCTGCTGCTACCACGGCTGGCTGTTCGACGTCGAAGGCCGCTGCCTGGAGCAACCCTGCGAGCCGGAGGGTGGCCGGTTCCGCGACCGTGTGCGTCAGCCCTGGTACCCGGTGCGCGAACTTTACGGCCTGGTCTTCGCTTACATGGGCCCGCCCGAGAAGAAGCCGGTGCTGCCGCGCTACGAGTGCCTGGAAGTGCTCGACGCCGGCGAGTTTCTAGACGCCGACGACACCAGCATCGGCAGTGGCGGCGACGCCATCGCGCCGTGCAACTGGCTACAACATTTCGAGAACGTGCTGGACACCTATCACGTCCCCATCCTGCACGGGAACTTCAGTGGCACGCAGTTCACCGAAGTGATGAACCAGATGCCGAAGGTGACATGGGACTATACCGAGCGCGGCGTAAAAGCCTTCTCGACACGTTCCTTGGAAGGCGGAAAGCTCATGCAGCGCACGACCGAGGTCGCGCTGCCTACGCTGCGCGTCGTGCCCAACCCGTTCGTCGGCGGCTATGGCCGGGTCGAAAGCATCGGTTGGACGCTGCCGATCGACGACGGCCACTACCGGATCTACACAGCCGGTCGCGTGCGCGAGAAGGGTGTGTTCCTGCCCAAGGGCGCGGGCGCCGCAACCGGCCGCAAATGGCGCGACATGACGCCGGAGGAGCGGCGGGCGGCTCCCGGCGACTGGGAAGCGCAGATCGGCCAGGGGACAATCGCGTTTCACTCCGATGAGCACCTCGCGACCAGCGACCAGGGCGTGGTGATGCTGCGCCGTCTGCTGCATCGCCAGGTTGGCGTGGTGGCGCGCGGCGAAGATCCGATGGGCGTGAGTTTCGACGCTGTGGCGCCGCCCGTGGTCTTCGAGGCGGGCAATTTCGTCGTCGATGCCTGAGCGGCCGACATGAACGACCGCAAGCCTGTCGCGAGATTCCCACGCGCCGGGATCATGGACGACCGGCAGTCGCTGCCGATCGCGCTCTTGCGGGCGCGCGAGGCGGTGATGTCGTATTTCCGGCCGCACCATCGCAAGGGCGGAATCACCGAACAGCAGTGGCGGGTCATCCGTGTCCTTTATCTCGACGGCGAGACGGACGCCACCAACCTGGCGCGCCGCAGCTATCTGCTGGCGCCGAGCCTTTCGCGCATCCTGAAGGACCTCGAGGCGGCCGGCTTTGTCAGGCGTCGTCCGGGCACGGACGATTCCCGCCAAAGCCTGCTCTCGTTGTCGCCCAAGGGATCGGCGACGGTGACGCGGGCGGCGCCTTTTCTCGACGGCATCCATCGCGAAATCGCTCGCCGGTTCGGTCGCGACCGCGTCGACGAACTGCTGGCGCTGCTGGCCGAGCTCGAGAATGCCCTGGCCGATCCGCCGGCCCGCAAAGATAGCCGGAGGAAACAGCAACCATGACCAGGCTCGCCCGCGCCTTCGGCATGGCGTTCTTCTTGCTGGCGATTGCCCCGTCTGCGTACCTGGGCCCATCCTTCGAGACGCATCGCTGCGCGATGCTCCTCAGGATGAGGTCGGTGGTTGTTGCGCCGATTTGAACGATTCCGCGCTTGTCGGAAAGCCTCTAGGCTGACGGCCGTGCGTGGCTTCCTGAGCGTTCTTTTGTGCCTTATCGGCGCCGGCCCGGTTCTGGGTCAGCAAGTCACGCGCGTGCCCGTCGAGCAGGCCGGGCGCACTATCCAGCTGACCGCCCAGCTCTATCGTCCGGCATCGCCACAGCCTCTGCCGGCGGTGACGATCTTTCATGGCTGCGGCGGCGTCGGCGTCAACAACACACGCATGGCCGAGCTCCTGAAAGGCTGGGGCTATGTCGCGCTGGTGGTCGACAGTTTCTCCGCCCGCGGGCTCAAGGATGTCTGTGGCCGCAACTGGCCGACCCAGGCCGCCGCTGAATCGCGCGCGTACGATATCGACGCGGCGCTGGCCTGGCTCGGCAAGCAAAGCTTCGTCGATGCCAAGCGACTGGCTTTCATGGGCTATTCCTATGGTGGCGGCGTGGCCATGCTGCGCGCGCTGTCGGGTGCCGACAATACAGCGCCGGCACCGGCGCGCGCCGCAATTCTTGTCTATCCCGATTGCGCGCTGGCCGATGCGATGGGAGCCAAGCTCGCCGTCCGCCAGCCGACACTCATTGCCATGGCGGCACTCGACGATTGGACGCCGGTGTCGCAATGCAAGGCGGTCCTGGACAGGATCGTGCAGGGCCGCGATCTGATCGAGCCACATATCTACGAGGGCGCGTATCACAGCTTCGACGCGCTCGGCCTGCCGGTGCGCTATCTCGACGGCGTCGGCAACCGCAGCAAGCCGGGCGGCTGCTGCGGCGCGCATTACGGCGCCAACGAGGCGGCGTGGAAGGCGTTTGTCGCCGACGTGAAGGCATTTTTGGCAAAATCTCTCGGACCCTGAGCGATTCGCGGGCGCCCGATTGCGGTCGCGCCGGCTTCTCGAGGTCGGTATAATGCGCGCATGACAAAAGATGTTTTCGGCAAGCACATGGTCTGGACAGAACATCCGACCACGAAGGCCCAGATCGGCATCGGCTATTCCAGTCTGACGGAAGCGGAAGCCGAGGCGGTCAAGCTCGAGCAGGCGGGGTACAAGATCCTCCGGATCTCGCCCACGACCCTGCCCAAGCCCAACTCTTAATCGACTTCCCGTCCGGCCATTGCCGTGAGGTCTCGGTTTGGCTGGCTCCTGATCGGCTGTATCGCGATCTTCACGGCTGGGGCGGCCCTTGCCCAAGGTCCGGCGATGGGCATCTTGCGGCCACTGTCGTCGGTGCAGTTCCTGCCGGACAACGACGTGAAATGCCTGTCGTCGGCCATCGAGACAGGCAATCCGGCGACCGGTCCGTCGACCCTGATCCTGAAGGCGCCTTCGGGGTGCGTGGTGCCTTGGCATTCCCACACCGCGCAGGAGCAGATCCTGATGATCAGCGGCACGATCGTCGCTGAGATGACTGGTCTTCCGGCCACGACGCTGGGCCCGGGCGGATTTGCCGCGATGGCGGGTGGCATGGCGCATCAGTTCACCTGCCAGGATAGCGCGTGCCTGGTGTTCGTTACCTTCGATCGGGCGTACGACATCTTCTGGGGCAAGGGCGGTCGAAACTAGCCTTTCGCCCGCGGATGCGCGGCGCGGTAGACGGCGGTCAGGCGTGCGGAATCGACATCGGTGTAGCGCTGGGTCGTCGACAGCGAAGCGTGGCCCAGAAGCTCCTGGATCGTCCTGAGGTCGCCGTCGGCCCCCAGCAAGTGAGTGGCGAAGGAATGGCGCAGCGCGTGTGGCGTCACGCTTTCGGCGAGGCCCAGCCCGCGGCGGATCTCGCGGATGCGTTTCTGAACGATGGCGGGATCGAGCGGGCCACCGCGCGCGCCGACGAAGAACGCTTCGCCGGCGTCGAGCGCCGCCATATACGGGCAGGAGTCGCGATAGGCTTTTAGCGCCTCCAGCAGCTGCGGAAGGAGGGGGACGAGCCGGGTCTTGTTGCCCTTGCCGGTGACGCTCAGCGTATCGTGGCCCGCCTTCAGCAGCCCGTCGACCATCGCCTTGGTGAGACCCAGCGCCTCGCCGATGCGCAGGCCCGCCCCGTACAGCAGCAACAGGATTGCCGTATCGCGCAGGTCGAGCCAGTCCGCGCGCTCCTGCTCGGATGGCGCGTCGAGCAGGTCCTCCATGTCGCGCTCGGAGAGCGCCTTGGGGATCGACCGCGGCAGCTTGGGCGTCTGGATGGCGCCGATGCTGGCGTTGTGCACGAGTCCGCGCTTGTCGAGGAAGTTGAAGAAGGACCGTACCGAGGAGAAGGCACGGGCCGTCGAGGTGCGGGCGAGCCCCTGGCGCGCCCGTTCGGCCAGCCAGGCGCGGAACTCGGCGGGCTTCAGCTTGGCCAGCGCCGCCAGCGTCGGCGGGCCGCCGAGATAGGTGGTCATGAAGCCGAGAAAGACCGCAACGTCATGCTCGTAGGCGACCAGCGTGTGGGCGGCGAGCCTGCGTTCGCTTTTCAGCCAGTCCCGCCACGCCTCGCGCGCTGCCTCGAGACTCACCATGTGCCTATTCAGGGAGGTCGAGCCAGGCGCGGATGGTGTTCTCCAGTACCTTGGCCAGGAAGAAGAGGAGCTCGGTTGCCTGCTCGGGCCCGAACGACTCGGGATCGCGCGAGCCGAAGCACATCACGCCATCGGGCGAGCCCGTTGACACGCGAAGCCGCATCAGCACGTCGGACTTCACGAAGCGGGCGACGTCGCCGAAGAAAGCCTCCTCGCCCGCGATGCTCGAGCGCAGGCGAGCGTGCTTGTCGGGGCCGATGGCGGCATCGATGGCGCCCGGCGCCAGCACATAGACGCCGCGCACCGGCACGCGCTTGGGGGCGTCGGCATTGGCCTCGATGGCGAGCGTGATGAAATCGACGTCCAAAAGCTCGGGTAGCTCGTGGGTGACGACGTGGATCATCTTCTCGAAGGTCGTCGCCTGGATGATGCTTATGACCGCTGCCTGGATGCGATTCTGGACGATCTGGTTCTGCTTGGAATTGGCGATGATCTCGGTGCGCTCGTTCTTCAGGCGGTCGATCTCGGAGCGCAGGCGCTTCAGGATCGCCTGCTGCATGTCGATGACGCCCGGTCCCTGGACACGCGGCACCAGCGACATTGCCTCGGCGAGCTCGGCATGGTTTTCGAAGAAATTCGGATGGGCCTTCAGATAGGCCACAACGTCGTCCACCGTGATGACCTTGATCTGCCGCCCCGAACCGTCGGGCGCCGGGATCGTGCCGTCGCTGCCCCTTTGGCTGCCCATGGTGCCCGCTCCGGGTCAGAGGATCGAAGAGGCGTCGAACAGGCCTGCGGCCAAATCCTTGATTTCGGCGGCATCGGCGGTATCGAAGGAGAACTTCATATAAACTACCCCAATGGCCAGTGGTTTGGACTCGCCTGCTACCACAATTTCTAGCGTTTCCCCCTCGGAGCCACAAGCCGAGGGGAGCACTTCGACGCGGTCCGGCCCGGTGGAAAACCCGCTCCGGCGGACGGTTCGCGTGCTGCTGCCGCTGCCTCTGGCGGATGCCTACGATTACAGCGTCCCCGATGGACTGGATGTCGCGGCCGGGCATTTCGTGATCGTGCCGCTCGGCAAGCGCGAGACCGTGGGCGTGGTGTGGGGCGAGGGTTCGGGCGAGGTGGCGCGCGAGAAGCTGCGCGATATCGCCCATGTGCTGCCGGCGCTGCCCATGGCCGATCCCCTGCGCCGCTTCGTCGACTGGGTCTCCGCTTACACCCTGGCGCCGCCCGGCGCGGTGCTGCGCATGGCGATGAGCGTGCCGTCGGCCCTCGAGGCGCCCAAGACCGAGATCGTCTATCGCGCCGCCGTCCAGCCCGACGATGCGGCGCTAAAACTCACCGCCCAGCGCCGGCGCGTGCTCGAGCAATTGAAGGACGGTCCGGCCATGCCGGCCGCGGAGCTGGCGCATATCGCGGGCGTCGGCACGTCGGTGATCAAGACCATGGCCTCGATCGGCCTGCTGGAAGGCGTTGAGCGCACGATGCGCCGTTCCTTCGCGCAACCCGACGGCCAGCAGCAGGGGCCGGCGCTGTCGCCCGAGCAGGCGGTGGCGGCGCAGGGCCTGGTCGACAAGGTCCTGGCGCACGCCTTCTCCGCGACCTTGCTCGATGGCGTGCCTGGTGCCGGCAAGACCGAGGTCTACTTCGAGGCCATTGCCGCGGCCCTCGCCGCCGGCCGGCAGGTGCTGGTGCTGTTGCCCGAAATCGCGCTGACCGCGCAGTGGCTGAAACGCTTCGAGGACCGTTTCGGCGCGCCGCCCGCGCCCTGGCATTCCGGCCTCACCAGTCTGGAACGCCGCGAGACCTGGCGCGCCATCGCCGAGGGCAGGGTGGGTGTCGTGGTCGGCGCGCGCTCGGCGCTGTTCCTGCCGTTCAGCACCTTGGGCCTGATCGTGGTCGACGAAGAGCACGACAGTTCCTTCAAGCAGGACGAGGGCGTCACCTACAACGCGCGGGACATGGCCGTCGTGCGGGCGCGGCTGGTCTCCGCGCCGGTCGTGCTGGCCTCGGCGACACCCTCGCTCGAGAGCGTCGTCAACGTCACGTCGGGGCGCTACCGCGCGCTGCATCTGCCGGCCCGCCACGGCAGCCAGGAACTGGCCAAGCTGTCGGCCGTCGATCTCAGGCGCCAGGCGCCGGCACGCGGCCGCTGGCTATCGCCGCCGGTCGTCGAGGCGATGAAGAAGACGCTGGCCGCCGGCGAGCAGACCCTGTTGTTCCTCAATCGCCGCGGCTATGCCCCGCTCACGCTCTGCCGCGCCTGCGGACACGGCATCGAATGCCCGCAATGCTCGGCCTGGCTGGTTGAGCATCGCTTCCGCCGCACGTTGATCTGCCACCACTGCGGCTACAGCGAGCCGCCGGCGCATGCCTGCAAGTATTGCGGCGCCGTCGACCAGTTCGTCGCCTGCGGGCCGGGCGTCGAGCGCCTGGCCGAGGAGGCGCTGGAACTGTTTCCCGAGGCGCGGCTGGAACTCTTCACCTCCGACAGCCTGATGAACCGCGACGAGGCGTCCGCCGCGATCGATCGCATGGTGGCGGGCGAGATCGACATCCTGATCGGCACGCAGATGGCGGCGAAGGGCCATCACTTCCCAAATCTGACGCTGGTCGCGGTGGTCGATGCCGATCTCGGCCTGAACGGCGGCGACCTGCGTGCGGCCGAGCGCACCTTCCAGCTCCTCTATCAGGTCGCCGGCCGCGCCGGCCGCGAAGACCGGCCCGGTCAGGCGCTGGTGCAGACCCATACGCCCGAGCATCCGGTGATGCAGGCGCTGGTGTCGGGCGATCGCGATCGCTTCGTCGCGGCCGAATTGGCCGACCGCCAAGCCGCCGGCATGCCGCCGTACGGTCGCCTGGCGTCGCTGATCATCTCCGGTCCCGATCCCGCCGCCGTCGACAATGTCTGCGGCGCGCTGGCGCGCCGCGCGCCGCATCAGGACGGCATCACCGTGCTGGGTCCCTCGACCGCACCGCTCGCTTTGCTGCGCGGTCGCCATCGCCGCCGGTTCCTGCTCAAGACCTCGCGCGATATTGCGGTGCAACCGTTGTTGCGGACTTGGCTGGAGAGGATCGGCCTACCCGGTTCAGTGCGCCTGCAGATCGACGTCGATCCGTATTCCTTCCTGTGAGGTGGCGCGCTGAAAAAGCGCGGTAATACGGGGCTTTAGCAATCTTGCGCCTGGGAAAACCGCATGGTAGCAACGCGCGCTTTTCCGGGGTGGGGCGAGGGCAGCGCGGCACGTTACCCCTGGGAAAAGTCCTGCCGGATCAGCGAATTACCGGCCGGACCCAACGGGCAATGGAGAGGCTTTCACTGTGTCTTCCGCTACCTCCGCCACGGCCGGCGTTGCCGGACGCTATGCCAGCGCCCTGTTCGAGCTGGCGGACAGTGCCAAGTCGCTCGACCAGGTTGCACAGGATCTGACCACATTCCGCACGATGGTCGGCTCGAGTCCCGACCTCGCCCGCCTGCTCGCCAGCCCAGTGATCGGCCGTGCTCTGCAGGGCCAAGCGCTGCTGGCCGTGCTCGACGCCGCCGGCATCAAGGGCCTGACGCGCAACTTCATCGGCGCGGTGGC
>DASZJU010000377.1:0-4935 GCA_035947815.1 Reyranella sp. | reverse complement strand
AGCGTCTCGGCGAGGTTGTAGGCGGCGTCGGCGACCCGGGTCCGCGGGACGCAGCACGCAACACGCACGAATTCGTGTGAATAGAGGGAGAAGAAATCGGACAAGGGATTGTGGTGGGCGATGGTGGGCGCGACAGGGATTGAACCTGTGACCCCTGCCATGTCAAGACAGTGCTCTACCGCTGAGCTACGCGCCCATCGCCGGAAAGTGCGGTCGTCTACATCGCGGCAGTTTGATTGGCAAGTATGGGGGATTGCCCACTATGTAGGGATTGAGAGGGGTGCGAGGCGTGACGCGCCCCGTCCCGCGCGCTATGAGGCTTGTATGGAGTTTTTACCGGTCGCGCCTGATCACGACGCTTTGGATTGCCGCCTGCCGTCCCGCCAGACCGCACCCGTCGTCGTTGCCTCTCCCCACAGCGGATCCGTCTACCCTGCGGCCTTCCTGGCCCAGGCCGCCGTGTCGCTGGCGGCGCTGCGCCGCGCCGAGGATGCCTTCGTCGACGAGTTGTTTGCGGCCGCCCCCGCGCTCGGCATGCCCTTCCTGGCGGCGCGCTTTCCGCGGTCCTACGTCGACGCCAATCGTGAGCCCTACGAGCTCGACCCTGGCATGTTCGAGGGCCCCCTGCCCCGGCCGCTCAATCACCGCACCACCCGCGTCGCCGCCGGCCTCGGCATGATCCCGAGGGTGGCGGCCAGCGGCGAAGCGATCTATCGCGGCCGCGTGCCGTCCGGCGAGATCGAGCAGCGGCTGGAAACCTGCTGGCGGCCCTATCATACGGCCCTCTCGACGCTGATCGAGCAGACGCACCGGCTGTTCGGCAGCACCCTCCTGGTCGACGCCCATTCCATGCCGTCCTCGGCGTCGGGCATGGGGCCGCGCGAGCGCGACCATCGCGTCGACATCGTACTGGGCGACAATCATGGCGAGTCGTGCGCCGCCGATCTGGTGGATTGCGCCGAGCGCTGGTTCAGCGGCCGCGGCCTCAGGATTCAGCGCAACCAACCCTATGCCGGCGGCTTCAGCACGCAGCGTTACGGATCGCCCAGCCTTGGCCGGCATGCTCTGCAGATCGAAATCAATCGCGCGCTTTACATGGATGAAGTGCGCCACGAGAGACTGCCTACGGCAGGCGTCGTGGAAAGGCTTATCGCCGGATTCCTCGAAGAGATCGGTGAGCAGGCGAAGGCGGTGCTGCTGCCCCGTCCGCTCGCGGCCGAGTAGACCCTGTCCGCACAGGCTGTGACGATCAGCCAAAAAAAGGGCCGTGACAAGCACGGCCCGAGTTTAGGGAGGAAACGCCCAAGACGGGCATACAGCAAACAATGCAGGCCGCAGACGCGGCGTTTGCTGCCCTCTGAGAATGGTGCACTTGCGAAGGAAATTCAAGAGGGAAAAAAGGCCCTGAATTCACATATTTAACCCTGCTTTATGTCCTGGTTTTGGTGTGGCTTTTTTGCAACGCACAACGATCGTGCGGGGCAGGTTTGCAGCATGCGCAAAGCTGTGGCAATCCGCACACTGCACGCATTTCTGTAAATTGCTCAAGGACTTGGCTCAAGGTGGGAGAGAGAATTGGCGACGAAATTTGCAATCGCGATGATGATGCACGAGACCAATACGTTCTCGCCGCTGCCGACTCCGATTGATTCTTTCTCCCGCGCCGGCGCTCTCAGCGGTCCGGCAGCCATCAAAGAGGCCGAAGGCACCAACACGTCTCTCGGCGGATTCATCGAAGTCGCCCGCAAGGCGGGCGCTGAATTCACGCTGCCGATGGCGGCGTCGGCGCATCCCTCGGGTCTGGTGACCAAGGCCGCGTACGAGCAGATGACGACGGCCATCGTCGACGAGATCAAGAAGGGCTGTGACGCCGTGCTGCTTGCCCTGCACGGCGCCATGGTGGCCGAACACCATGACGACGGCGAGGGCGAACTGCTCAATCGCATCCGCAAGATTGCGCCCGATGTGCCGATCGCGGTGGCGCTCGATTTCCACACCCAGATGACCGACGCTATGATCAAGGGCGCCACCATCATCACGGGCTATCGCACTTACCCCCATATCGACATGGCCGACACCGCCCGTCGCGCCGGCCGCACCCTGATGCGCACGCTGGCGGGCGAAGTCGAGCCGAAGATGGTGTGGGGCAACCGTCCCATCATGAGCAGCTCGCTGGTCCACACGCCCTCACGCGAGCCGATGAAGACCCTGATGGGCATGGCCAATCAGGCCGAGGACACGGGCGAGGTGCTGAACGCTTCGGTGTTCGGCGGCTTCCCCCAGGCCGACATCCCTCACCTGGCACTTTCCTCTGTGATCGTCTGCGACAAGCGCACTGCCGAGGGCGAGGCCCTGCTGAACAAGATCCTCGATACCGCCTGGGAGAAGCGCGAAGGCTTTCTCTTTCATCCCGAGCCGCTGTCGGTCCAGGTGGCGCGCGCCAAGTCGCTGGACGGCGGCCCCGTCGTCATGGCCGACCATGGCGACAACACTGCATCGGGCGGCACGCAGGACGTGATGAGCGTCGTCGAGGAGGCGATGAAGCAGGGTCTCGAGGATGCGGTTGCCGGCCCGATCTGCGATCCGGCGTGCGTCGAGCAGATGATCAAGGCCGGGGTCGGTGCCGAGGTGACCCTGCAACTCGGCGGCAAGATCGACATGCCGGCCATGGGTCTCAAGGGCAAGCCGCTCAAGGTGACGGGCAAGGTCAAGGCGATCACCGACGGCCAGTTCACGGTCACCGGCCCGATGGCCACTGGCACCACGGTGCGCATGGGCCGCACCGCCGTGCTCGACACCGGCAAGATGCAGATCGTGGTGTCGGAAAGGCGGGCCGAGCCCTTCGACCTCGGCGTGTTCACCCATTGCGGCATCGATCCGCGCCGCAAGAAATACGTGCTGATCAAGTCGCGCCAGCATTTCCGCGCCGGTTTCGAGCCGATCGCCAAGCACATCGTCATGTGCGACGGCGACGGCTGCACCGCGTCGGACTTGAAATTGTTCAAGTACACCAGGGTCAAGCGGCCGCTCTACCCGTTCGATCTCGATATGCGGCTTGGCCGCAACGAAGGCTAGACATCGCGCCGCGATGTTACGAAACCGCTGTCATCCCGAGGCCGAAGGCCGAGGGACCTTTCCGGATCAGTAAAGGTCCCTCCCTTCGGCTTCGCTCAGGGCAGGCGCTGCGCTCGGGATGACAGCAGTGCTGATTAACGAGCTATCGAATTCGTTCCAGGAGTTCCGCAATGGCTGCTTATGACCTCGTCATCCGCAACGGCCAGGTGGCCGACGGCACCGGCAAGAAGCTGTTTGCCGCCGACGTCGCCCTGAAAGGCGATCGCATCACCGCCGTCGAGGCGCCGGGCACGCTCAAGGGCGACAACGAGATCGACGCCAAGGGCAAGGTCGTGGCGCCCGGTTTCATCGACGTGCACACCCACGACGACACCGCCCTGATCGACAATCCGACCATGGCGATGAAGGCGAGCCAGGGCGTGACCACCGTGGTCTGCGGCAATTGCGGCGTTTCGGCCTCGCCCTACCTGCGCTCCGACATCGGCCATTTCCTGTCGCTGATCGTGAAGAAGCAGGAGAACGTCTCGAGGAGCTTCGCGGAATTCGCCGGCAAGATCGACGCGGCCAAGCCCGCCATCAACGGTGCCTTCCTGATCGGCCACGGCACGCTCCGCATGAACGCCATGGCCGACGACCTCGGCCGCACCGCGACGCAGGCCGAGATCTCCGTGATGCGCGACCTGCTCGACCAGAGCCTCGAGCAAGGCGCCATCGGCATGTCGAGCGGCCTTTTCTACGCCGTCGCCAACGCCGCCTCGACCGACGAAGTGGCCGAGGTTGCCAGGCCGCTCGGCAAGTGGGGCGGCGTCTACACCGCGCATATGCGCGACGAGGGCGACGACATCCTGAAGTCGATGGACGAGACTTTCGAGATCGGCCGCCGCGCCGGCGCCTCGATCATCGTCTCGCATCACAAGTGCTCGGGCCGGTCCAATTTCGGGCGCATGAAGGAGACGCTGCCCAAGTTCAGCGAGGCGATGAAGCAGCAGGAGATCGCCTTTGATGTCTATCCCTACGTCGCGGGCTCGACGATCCTGCGCAGCGACATGCTGGAACGCGCCGACAAGGTGCTGATCACCTGGTCCGACAAGGTGCCGGGCATGAGCGGCCGCGATCTCAAGGAGATCGCCCAGGAGATGGGCTGCTCGATGCGCGAGGCCGCTGACCGCCTGCAGCCGGCCGGCGCCATCTACTTCATGATGGACGAGAAGGACGTGCAGAGCGCCTTGGCGCATCCCGGCGCCATGATCGGCTCGGACGGCATCCCCTTCGACACCCATCCCCACCCGCGCCTGTGGGGCACCTTCCCGCGCGTGCTGGGCCATTACTCGCGCGACCTAAAACTCTTCCCGCTGGAGGACGCGGTGCGCCGCATGACGTCGTACTCGGCGCGACGTTTCAACCTCACCAAGCGGGGCGAGGTGAAGCCTGGCTTCTATGCCGACATCTGCGTGTTCGACCCGGCGACGGTGATCGACACCGCGACCTTCGACAAGCCGATCTCGCCGTCCCGTGGCATCGATACGGTGCTGTGCAACGGCCAGATCGCGTGGCGCGACGGCAAGCCCGGCGGCGGTCGCGCAGGCCGCGCGCTCAAGCTCCAGGAGATGCAGGTTGAGGCGAAGCCGAAACCCTGAGCGAAGCGAAGGGCCTGCTGCAGATCCCTCGCTACGCTCGGGATGACGGCTGCGCCGTCAGTCGGCGCCTTCGTCGCGGCGCGTGCGCTCAAGGCGCTCGTGGCGCTCCTGCGCCTCGACCGACAGGGTGGCGATCGGACGGGCTTCGAGGCGCTTCAGCGAGATCGGCTCGCCGGTCTCCTCGCAGTAGCCATAGGTGCCCTCGTCGATCGACTTCAGCGCC
>DASZJU010000376.1:0-2963 GCA_035947815.1 Reyranella sp. | reverse complement strand
TCCTGAAAGAGGATCTGGCGGCGGCGGACGCGCTCGATCTCGCCATGCTGTCGGTCGCCACGGCCGAGTTGCGCACCCTTGTGTAGAGATGGATCATCGCCACATCGGAGGCATCATGACCCAGAAAGTCGACACCCATCCGGTCCAGAAAAGCGACGCCGAGTGGAAGAAGGAGCTCGACCCGCTGCAGCATCACGTGCTGCGCCATCACGGCACGGAGCGCCCCTTCAGCAGCTCGCTGAACAATGAAAAGCGTGCGGGCACCTTCCGCTGCGCCGGCTGCGGTGAGCCACTGTTCGACTCGGCGACCAAGTATGAAAGCGGCTCGGGCTGGCCGTCATTCTGGCAGCCGATGGCGGGCGCGGTCGGGACCTCGAGCGACTCCAGTCTCTTCATGACCCGCACCGAGGTGCACTGCGCGAAATGCGGCGGCCATCTCGGCCACGTTTTTCCCGACGGGCCGAAGCCGACCGGCGAACGCTATTGCATGAACGGCGCGGCGCTCAAGTTCGACGCAAAGAAGTGAGCGGCCGATCCGGTGATCGATCGGGCAGCGCGTAAAGATCCTGGATCAGCTTTCTGATGTTGGCGCGAAGCGCCCGCTCGTCGGCGATGCGCAGCCGGTTCGCGTTCAGGATGGCATCATTCAAGGTGGCCGTGCCCAGCGACGTGCGCGTCTCCTGGTAGACGACGGCGCCGGTTGCCGTGTCGGTCAGCCGATAGGCGACCGAGGCGGTGACGGTCATCGCAAAGCCGGCGTAGGGCCGATCCAACCCGAGCAGGGTAGCCTCGAGGCGAAAGCGGCCGCCCTGCGGGCTCGCCAGATTGGCGAGCATCAGCGTCCGCACCAGCGCGTCCTGGAATTCGGCGCTGCCGATCTGCGACGTCCAGGGCGCGCTCGTGTCAGTGCCGATGCTGACAGGCGCGACGGTGATCGCCCCGCGATATGACGGCGCGGGGCCAGGGCCCAGATCGGCGCTCGCAAGCTCGGGGACCATCGACGTATAGGTGGCTGGCATGGCGCAGGCGCCAAGCCCGGCAAGCAGGAGCATTGCCACGAGAAGACGGATCATCGGCGCCTCCCAGTAGCCGAAGCCCATCACAGGCCCTTCAGAAAGTCGATTAACAGTTTGTTGACCTCGGCCGGCGCCTCCTGCTGCACCCAATGGCCGGCGCCGTCGATGATATGGCTGCCGCGCAGGCCGGGCAGGGTCTTGGGGTAAGCGTCGAGTTGCGACTGGGCGGCGGGAAAGCGCAGCACGCCGTCGCGGCTGCCGGCGATGAACAGCGCGGGCTGCCGGATCGGCTGGCCGCGCCACGGGCCGCCCAGCTCCCAGTTGCGCCGGAGGTTGCGGTACCAGTTCAGCCCGCCGCGAAAGCCGGTGCGCGAGAATTCCTGCGTGTAATAGTCGAGGTCGGCCTCGCTCAGCCAGGCCGGCAGCGTCGGCGGATCGACCGTGTTGGCCAGCAAGGTGCCGTCGGTCAGGCGGGCGAAACCCTTGCCTTTTTCTTCGAGCTCGCCGCCAGCGGTGAAGTAGAGGCGGCGCAAGGCGCGGCGGATATCCTGCTGCAGCTCGGCCTCGGGCACGCCGGGCTTCTGGAAGTATTGCAGGTAGAAGTCGTGGATGCCGAGCTTCTCGAGCGCGGTCAGGATGTCGACATAGCCCGGCGGCGCATAGGGCACGCTCATGGCGCAGACCGCGGGAAACAGATCGGGGCGCCAGAGGGCTGCGTGCCAGGCGACCGGCGCGCCCCAATCGTGGCCGACGATCGTGGCCTTGGTCTCGCCCAATGCTTTCACCAGCTCGGCCATGTCGCCCACCAGGTGATGGAGCGTGTACTGGTCGATCGACTCGGGCGCCTCGCTGCCGCCATAGCCGCGCATGTCAGGCGCCACGCAACGAAAGCCCGCCGCGCTCACGGCCGTGAGCTGATGGCGCCACGAGTACCAGCTCTCCGGCCAGCCATGACAGAACAGCACCAGCGGGCCGCTGCCGATCTCGGCGTAGCGCATGTGGATGTTGTTGGCCTTGGCGGTCTTGAGCGTGACGCCTGGCACCGGCTGAGTGGTCATTGGTGGCTTCCTCCCGGGACGGGAGCGAGCCTAGCGGGTCGTCCTAGCCGCGCAAGTGAACGGCGCGCGACAGTCGCATCCGCACCGAGGCGCGCGCGCCCAGCAGCAGCGAGCCCACGAAGAACAGGCTAGCGAACAGCACGATCACCGGCCCCGACGGCAGGCCGGCATGGAACGAGACGAGCAAGCCGATCGCGGCCGACGCGAACGCCATGGGCGCGGCGATCAGGGTCATCGACCAGACCTCGCGCGCCCAGAACGAGGCAGCGACCGCGGGCAGCAGGATGAGGCCCAGCGCCATCAGCGTGCCCAACGCCTGGAAGCCCGCCACCAGGTTGAGCACGGCCAGCGCCAGGAAGAGATAGTGATAGAGCGAGCCCTTGATGCCCATGGCGGCGAGGAAGCCCGGATTGAAGCACTCCACGACCAGCGGCCGGTAGATGGCGGCAAGCCCGACCAGCGTGACCGTCGTGGTCGAGACCACGAGGATGAGCGCGGTATCGTCGACCGCGAGGATGGCTCCGAACAGGATGTTCATCAGGTCGACCGCCGAGCCGCGCAACGACACGATCAGAACACCGAGCGCCATGGCGGTGAGATAGGCTGCGGCGAAGCTCGCATCCTCGCGCATGCTGGAGAAGCGCGCGATGACGCCCGACACCAGCGCCGTCGCCATGCCGGCTAAAAAGCCGCCGAGGCTCATCGCCGGCAGCGACAGGCCGCCCAGCAGGAAGCCCAGTGCCGCGCCGGGCAGCAACGCATGCGCGAGCGCGTCGCCCATCAGGCTCATGCGGCGCAGGATCAGGAACACACCGATCGACGAGCCGCCGATGGACAGCGCCAGGCTCGCCACCAGGGCACGACGCATGAAACCGAAATCGGCGAAGGG
>DASZJU010000375.1:0-1769 GCA_035947815.1 Reyranella sp. | reverse complement strand
TCCCGACGGCGTGAAATTCGCCGATGCCGCGGCGCTCCCCGTCGCCTACGGCACCGCGTTGCGCATGATGACGACCAACGGCCATGTCGCGAAGGGCGAGAAGGTGCTGATCCTGGGCGCGTCGGGCGGAGTCGGCGTGTGCTGCCTGCAGCTAGCCAAGCTCGCCGGCGCCGAGGTGATCGCCTGCGCCGGCACCGACGCCAAGGCCAAGCGCCTGGCCGAGCTCGGCGCCGACAAGACCATCAACTACATCGAGAAGGATTTCATGAAGGAAGTCTTCGCGCTGTACGGCAAGCCGACACGGCGCGGCTCGGGCACCGACCAGGGCGTCGACGTGGTGGTGAACTACACCGGCGGCGACACCTGGGTGAACTCGCTGAAATGCCTGAAAGTCGGCGGCCGGCTGCTGACCTGCGGCGCCACCGCGGGCTTCGACCCCAAGGAGGACATCCGCTTCATCTGGACCTTCGAGCTGAAGGTTTTAGGCTCCAACGGCTGGGCGCGCAGCGATATCGAAAAGCTGCTGCAACTCGTTCAGGAAGGCAAGCTCAAGGTGCTGGTCGACAAGGTCTTCAAGCTCGAACAGGCGCGTGAGGCGCTGCGCGTCATCGAGGACCGCGAAGTGTTCGGCAAGATCGTGGTGGCACCGTGAGCGACAAGCTTGTGCCGCTCACCAAGGACGAGCTGCAGAGGATGCTCGACCATTCACCCTTCATCGCTTTCCTCGGGCTCAAGGTCACCGAAGCGGACCCGGCCAATGAGCAGCTCACCATGACCTGCGCCATGAGAGCGGAGTTCGAGCGCGGCGCCGGCACCGGCCAGTGGCATGGCGGCCCGCTGGCCGCCATCATCGACACGGTCGGCGACTACGCGCTGATCATGATGCTGCGCCGCGGCCTGCCGACCATCAATTTCCGCGTCGACTACCTGCGTCCTGCGATCAAGACCGGCCTCATCATCACGGCAAAGGTGCGCCGCGCTGGCAAGAGCGTGGGCGTGGTCGACGTCGACGTGTTCAACGACCAGAAGGCGCTGCTCGCCGTCGGCCGCGCGACCTATTCGACGCTGCCGGCCTAGCGCACAGCGCCAACCAATCAAGTCTCCTCTCCCCTGCTAGGGTAGGGCTATCGCATATGGCAATTTCCGTCGTCTCGACCGGAGCGCGAAGCGCGGAGCGGAGAGACCTTCTCTCCACAAAGCGGCTTATCGTTGAGAGAAGGGCTCTCCACTCGGGACGGAGCTTGCCCCGAGCGAAGTCGAGGGGGCCGTCGGTCGAGACGACGGGAGTAGCCACATGCGATAGCCCTACCGCTAGGCGGAGAGGAAAATGAAAGCAGAGGGACGGCACAGGGATTGCGTCGGTTTCACGCGGCAAGGAGGCCACGATGACGAATAGAGTCTCTTTTGGGCGTCGCGCGTTCGGCGCCGGCGTGCTGGCCACCGGGATGATCGGCAAGGCGGCGCCGTCGCTTGCCCAAGGCGAGCCCAAGCGCGGCGGCACCCTGGTGGCAACCTGGGGCGGCGGCGAGCCGCAGGCCTGCTACGTCCCGGCCGGCGGCGGTTCGAGCCCGACTTTCTCCTCGTCGAAGCTGTTCGAGCGGTTGGGCAATCGCCGGATGGATGGCGTGTTCGAGGGTGAACTGGCGGAAGCCTGGAAAGCCGCTTCCGACTTCAAGTCCTACACGATCAAGATCCGCAAGGGCGTGACGTTCCACGACGGCAAGGACATGACCACGGACGACGTCGTCTATTCGATCGACGAGATCTGG
>DASZJU010000374.1:0-5895 GCA_035947815.1 Reyranella sp. | reverse complement strand
CCCGCGCCGTAGGTCGCGGCGGCGTTGTCGGGCGTGACCAGCGTCGGTGATCGGCCGGCGTTGCGCGCCGCCTTCAGCGCCTCGTGCATCTGCCGCCAGTCACGGACCAAGATTGTGGGTTCCGTCATCAACGCTCCCCCTCCCTGCGCGCAGCGCGGGGAGGTGGCGCCGTCATACGGCGACGGAGGGGTCATGGGCAACGCGATGGAGGTCAATTACTCGACTTTCAGTCCGCGCTCCTCAATGAGCCGCTTCCAGCGGGCTTCCTCGGCGCGCACTTTGTCGGTGAATTCGTCAGGCGTCGACGCCTGCGCGCCGAATCCGATCTCCTCGTAGCGTCGGCGGATCGTTTCTTCGGCGAGCGCGGCGCGGACCGCTTGCGCAAGCTGATTGACAACGGCGTCCGGCATGTCATTCGGAGCCACAAGGCCGAACCATTGGCTGACGGCGAAATCGGGCACGCCGAGCTCCGTCAGAGTCGGCACGTCGGGCAGCTGTGGAACGCGCGATCCTGTGCTGACGGCAAGCGCCTTCAGTCTGCCGGCGCGGATGTGCGCGAGCGTTGGCCCCAGGCCGAGTACGGCGGCTTCGATCTGGCCGCCGACAAGATCATTCGTCGCCGGCCCTCCGCCGCGCGTTGGCACGTGCGTCAATTGCAGCTTGAGTGCGGCCGAGATGTATTCGCCGGTCAGGTGTTGCTGACCGCCGATGCCCGAGGAGCCATAGTTCACCTTGCCTGGATTAGCCTTTGCGTAGCTCACGAATTCCTTGAAGTCCTGGAAGGGAGCCGTTGGACCTGCCAGTAGCACGAGAGGTCCCTCGCACACCGTGCTGACCATCTTGAAGTCTCGCAGCGGCCGGAAGCGGACGCTCTTGTTGACCAGCGATGCCGTCACGAGGGTGTCGCTGAACATGAGCAAACTGTGGGCGTCATGTGCCGCCAGCACGGCGTCGGCTGCAATGGAGCCGGCCGCGCCGGGCCTGTTCTCGACAATGATCGTTGCGCCGCCGAGCTCGGAACGCAGCCGCTCGCCGAGCAGGCGGGCGATGACGTCCGAACTGCCGCCGGCCTGGAAGCCGACGACGAGACGGACCGGTCGGTCCGGCCACGCAAGCGCGGGGAAGACAACAACGGCAGCGAGCAGCGACGCGGCAACGAAGCATTTGGCGTGGGTAAACATCGATGCCTCCCTCTTTGCCCACGCTGGCGCGTTGGGCCGCCTATTCCGCAATCTGCATAAAGCGATGTATTACGCTCCTCACTCATTCAGCCCCTTGCCGGGATAGGGATGCGTCTTGATCCAGTGGCGGGCGATGTCGACGCGCTTGGTCACCCAGACGCCGTCGTGCTTCTGGATATAGTCCAGCAGCCGCTCCAGGCCGACGGCGCGGGCCGGATGGCCGGTCAGGCGCATATGCAGGCCGACCGACATCATCTTGGGCTGCGTCTTGCCCTCGCGGTAAAGCATGTCGAAGGCATCGCGCACGAAGGTGAACCACTGATCGGACGTGGCGATGCCGGTCATGTACTTGCCGTCGTTGTTGGTCAGCGAATAGGGCACCACGAGCCGGCCCTTGCCCTCGACCGTGACCCAGAATGGAAGCTCGTCGCCGTAGTAATCCGAATCGTAGAGGAAGCCGCCTTCTTCGGCGATCAGCCGGCGCGTATTGACGCCGGGACCATAGCGGCAATACCAGCCGAGCGGCCGCTCGCCGATCATCTTCTCGGTCGAGGCGATCGCCTTGCGGATATGGTCGCGTTCCTCGGCTTCGCTCAGTTCGTAGTGCTTGATCCAGCGCCAACCATGCGAGCAGATGTCGAAGCCGGATTTGCCGATCGCGGCCGAGGCCTCGGGATTGCGCTCGAACGCCAGCCCGCAGCCGTAGATGGTCATCGGCAGCCCGCGTTCCTGGAAGAGGCGCATCAGGCGCCAGAAGCCGACGCGGCTGCCATATTCGAACAGGCCTTCGCCGGCGAGATCGCGGCCCGAGATGGTCTGGCCCATGCCATGCGCTTCGGTGAGTCCCACGTCGGTGTGGCCTTCGCCGTCCTGCACCGAGGGTTCGGAGCCTTCCTCGTAATTCATGACGAAGTTGACGGCGAGCCGCGCGCCGTTCGGCCATTTCGGGTCGGGCGGGTTGGCGCCATAGCCGACGAAATCGCGGCGCACCTCGTAGGGCATCATGGTCTCCAGATCAGGGGATGCGGACGGTGAAGGGCTCGACCGGCACGAACTCCTCGTCGCCCCCGGTTCCGGTGCGCCACATGAAGACGGCGAACCGGCCGGGCTTGTCGAGCACGGTCAGGCCGTGATGCCAGGTATTCGGCTTGTAGGTGACACCCTGCTTGCCGGTGGCAATGAAGGCGCGTACGGCCGAGGTGTCGGGCCCGCCTGCCGCGGCATGAGGCGCCACCACGATCAGCCAGCGCACGACATCGATCGGCACTAAGCTCTGCGAGGAGAATTCATGACGCTCGAGCAGCTCGGCGCGCAGCGGCCGGTCCGGCGTCGCGGCCTTCAGGCTCAGCGACAGGCTGGGCCGCGCCTCGGCGCGCAGGTTGCCGAGCGCGTCCTCGTAATATTGGCGCCCGGCCTCGGTCGGTATGTCGATCACGTCGCCAAAAGGCGCGAAAGCTTCCTTGGTCAAAGGCTGCGGGTCGATCTGCATGGTCGGCATCTTCTTCAGTCGCGCATGCGGCGGGTCAATCCCACCGTCCATTCCATGATCAGCATCAACACGAACGCCGCGGTGATCAAGACGCCGGAGACCGCTGCGACCCGCACGTCGAGAGTGGCTTCCATCATGCCCCACATGCGGATCGGCAGGGTGTCGGTGCGGGCATTGGAAAGAAACAGCGAGACCGGCACATTGTCGATCGAGGCCATGAAGGCGAGGAAGGCGCCGGCGGCGATGCCGGGCGCGATCATCGGCAGGGTGACGCGGCGCAACGTGTAGAACCACGAGGCGCCCAGGCTGCGCGAAGAATCGAGCAGGGCAGGGTCGAGCTGGGAGAGGCTGGCCGTCGTGGTCCGCAGGATGAAGGGCATGGTGACCATCATGTGGCCCGCGATCATCAGGTCGAGCGAGGGCCGAAAGCCCAGCGTCGAGAAATACACCAGGGCCGCCAGGCCGAAGGTAATGCCCGGCAGGACCAGCGGCGACATGAAGACATTATCGGCGACGCGCGCCATCTTCCGGCGATCGCGCGCCAGGCCGAGCGACGCCAGCGTCGCCAGCACGACGCCAAACAGGGTGGAGAAACACGCCACCTCCAAGGAATTTAACGCCGCTCTGTGGATCTGGCGCGATTGGCTGGGGTCGAACAACTGCTCGTACCAGCCGAAGGAAAAGCCGGTGGGCGGGAATTTGAGCGAGCGGCCCTCGGTGAACGACGTCATCAGCACGACGACGACCGGGGTCACGATGACGAGCACGGCAAGCGCCGCCAGCCCGCCAATGACAAAGCCATAGGAGATGTCACCGAAGCTGCGGCGCCGAGCCATGTCCATTACCCATGGAGGTGGCCACTCGAACGGCGGCCCAGGTAGGAAAGAGCGGCGATCACCGACAGCACGGAGACCACCAGCGAGAGCGAGATCACGGCGGCGAGCGGCCAGTTGTACACGACCAGCGACTGTTGCCAGATCAACAGCGGCAGATAGATGAGGCGAACGCCGCCGATCACGGTTTGCGAGATGAAGGCCGTGGTCGAACTGGCGAACACCAGCAGGCAGCCGGCGACCAGACCCGGCATGCTGAGCGGCACGATGACGGTGAACAGTGTCCTCCAGCGCGAGGCGCCAAGGGCGGCCGAAGCGTCGCGCAGGTTGGGATCGAGCCGCGACATCACGCTGATCAGCGGCAGCAGCATCAGCGGCATCTCGATCTGGGTCAGCGAGATCACCAGGCCGAGCTCGGTCTGCAGCAGGCGCAGCGGCTCGGAGATGATGCCCAACGACAGCAGCACCTGGTTCACCATGCCCTCGCGGCCCAGCACCACGATCCAGGCGAAGGTGCGCACCACGACCGACAGCAGCAGCGGCATCACGATGATGAAGAGCAGCACCCTCTGCAGGCGCGCCGGCAGGTCGAGATAGACCAGGGCGAGCGGATAGCCGACCACGACAGTCGCGCACACGGTCTTGACGCCCAGCAGCAGCGTGTCGGCGATCACCTTGTAGTTGAAAGGATCGCCGAAGAACTTGATCCAGCTTCCGAAGCCTGGCTGGGTGATCTTGTCGTCGTTGAAGAAGCTCACGCCGACCAGCAGCAGCAGCGGCGCGAGAAAGAGCGCGGCGAACGCCAGCGCCAGCGGCAGCGCGAGCTGCCACTCGGCGAGTCGCAGCCTTGCCTCCCCAACTCTGCTGGGGAGGTGGCCCGAAGGGCCGGAGGGGTCATAAGCCGCGGTACTGACGCTCATGACCCCTCCGCCCCCGAAGACGGGGACACCTCCCCTTCGCGGACTCCGCGAAGGGGAGGAGAAGAAATCATTTTGCCATTTCCTTGTTGAACTTCTCGATCCAGGCGGCGCGCAGCGGGTTGATCTTGGCCCAGTCGTGATTGACGTACTTGGTCATCTCGTCGAGGCTCTTCATTGGCAGCTCGGCCGGCAGCGCGACGTCCTTGTTGACCGGGACGAAATTGTAGGGCGACTTCGTGAGCGCTTCCTGGATTTCCTTGCCGACCACCAGGTCGAGGTACTTGTAGGCGTTCGGCACCTCGGACGTACCCTTGGCGACATGCATCGTCGTGTAGAAGGCGATGGAGCCGCTCTCGGGCTTCACGAACTCGATGTCGATGCCCTTGCCCTTCAGCGTCGCGACGGTCTGGGTGTTGGTGTACATCACGTCGCACTGGCCTTGCTGGAACAGGCCGGGCATGGCGGCCGGCAGGCCGACCGCGGCGACCTTGGGTAGCACCTTCTTGAGCTCGACCAAGGCCGGCTCGACGTCGGTCAGCGAGCCGCCGAACTGCTTGGAGAGTTCGATCAGCGACGATGTGCCGAACGTCGTCTGGAAGCCAGTGAGGCCAAGACGCGATACCCACGGCTCGACCAACAGGTCCTTCCAGCCCTTGGGCGCCGGCACCTTCTTCGGATTGTAGGCGATGCCCACCACCTGGGCGCTGACGCATACGCCGTATTCGTCGGTGAAGCCGTCCGGGATCTTGGAGAGGTTGGACAGCTTGGTGCCGTCGAACTTGTCGAACAGGCCGCCCTCGATGGCGACGATGCGCGGGCCGGGATCCAGCACGAAGACGTCGAACGGCGGCGCGCCGCGCGCGGCCTTGGCCTTGCCGATCTGGTCCATGGCGAAGAGCGGCGCCAGCTCGAGATCGATGTCGTCCTTCTTTTTCAGCGCCGGCGTGACGACGGCGCGATAGGCATCCTCCCAGCTTCCGGGATAGGTGGTGGCGACCAGGCCGCCTTTGGCGAAGGCGGCGCGGGGCAGCAGGGACGCGCCGCCAAGGGCGGAGGCGCCGGCAAGCAGGTGTCTGCGGCTGAAAGTTTGCCTCGTCATGGGATCACTCCGTTGTTGACTGGATGGAACGCGGGAAAAGCGATGGCCTGGCATCGGCGGCAAGGCCGCAATAACGGCGGGCGCCATTCAGGGCGGCCAGCCGCGGCTCGACGATCTTGAGCGCCGAGCCGTCTGCGGTCCGCGCCTCGTGCACCAGCTGGGCGCCGAGCGGCAGGCTGAGACCGGGTTCGACCGGCCAGTATTCGGGACCGGGTATGGCCGAGAGGGTCAGTTGCTCGGGTCGTACCGACAGCAGCACGGGCGCGCCTGGGCCAAGCCCGGACGGCGCCGGCAGGCGCACCGTTGCGCCGGCGTCGAGCGCGATCGTGGCAGTGCCGCCGTTCAGTGCCGCGACCTTGCCGTTCAGCAGGTT
>DASZJU010000373.1:0-3227 GCA_035947815.1 Reyranella sp. | reverse complement strand
GCCGACGGCGTGGTGATCGGTGCGGCGCCGAACGGCGGCTATGGCAACTGGATCCGGATCGACCACCAAGGAAAACTCTCGACGGTCTACGGGCACCTCTCGAGTTTCGCGCCAGGCATTCAGGAGGGTGCGCGCGTAAGCCAGGGCGAGCTGATCGGCTTCGTCGGCAACACCGGCCGCTCGACCGGCTCGCATCTGCATTTCGAGATCCTGAGCAATGGCAAGGCGGTCGATCCGCTGGCCTACCCGGATCTCAAGCGCGCACAATTGCGCGGCGCCGATCTCGAGCGCTTCCGCAAGCAGGTCAAGAACGCGCTCGCCGAACGCGAGCGCGAGAAAGCGATCACGCTGGCGTTTGATAGCTTCTGACAGTCGCGCTCGCCGCGTTAGGATCGTCTTCGTCGTCAGCTCCAGTCGACACGGCGCGCATGACCCCTGCGCAAATCACCGTCGCCGGGTGTCGGATCAGGCTCTGGAAACCTCGACCCTGATCGGGTTAGTATCGGGCAGTCACCGCTTTATCACCTGATCTCACTGGCCGCGGCGGCGATACCGGCGCTACAGAAGGATTCATGAAGAGGGCCTCGTTCGCCGCGGCGTTCGCCGCTTCGCTGTTCGTCGCTTCGGGGTCTGCTTGCATCGCCGCCGATGAGGCACGCGCTTCCGAGGAGCGCCTGCTGGGCAGCGCGGACGAGGCGGCACGGTTTGCGGCTTACCAGCCCTTCACGCGCGAGATCGGAGCGAGCGGCGCGGTTTCCGGATCGCTCGATGCATCGCTCGCGGCAGCAGGCGTTTCGGCGGCCACGATGCTCGAAGCGCGCCAGGCCCTGGGCGGCGTGCTCAACCTCGATCGCGACGTGCAGCCCGGCGATCGCTTTTATGTGCGTTACGAGCAGACCTTCACCGCCGAAGGCGCGCCGATCGGCATAGGCCGGGTGCTGTGGGCCGAGTTGCGCACCAGGGCCAAGGGCACCGTTGCCATCCATCGTTTCCGTACCCACGACAAGACCGAGCGCTTCTGGCTGGCAAATGGCCAGCAGGCGACGCCGCCCTCGATGCGCCTGCCGCTCGACATCATCTCCGTCTCGTCGGGCTTCGGGCTGCGCGCCGATCCGTTCGACCAGCCGCCGCCGGTCGCGGTTTCCGGCAAGCCGGCACCGATGGGCGGCCCCAAGCGCAGCGCCTTGTTGCCGCCCGGCCTGCCCACGGGCGGCGTGAGCGGCAACGGTTCGGCGCTGACGGCCAACATGGCCACGCCGCTCGGCGCCGCGTTCGGTCTGGTGCCCTATGGCAACTGGCAGGTGGCGCCGCGCGCGGCCCATGCGATGTTCATGCACGAGGGCATCGATCTTGTGGCGCCGTACGGCACGCTGGTCTACGCTGCAGCCGACGGCGTGGTGGTGGGTGCCGCGCCCAACGGCCGCTACGGCAACTGGATCCGCATCGAGCACGGCAGCAGGCTCGCCACGGTCTACGGCCATCTCTCGGCTTTCGCGCCGGGCATCGAGCCGGGCGAGACGGTGGTGCGCGGCGAGCTTATCGGCTTTGTCGGCAGCACCGGCCGCTCGACCGGCGCGCACCTGCACTTCGAGCTGCTGAGCGACGGCAGGCCGGTCAATCCCATCAATCATCCGGAGCTCAAGGCCGCGCCGCTGCGCGGGGCCGACCTCGATCGCTTCCGCAAGCAGGTCGCGCGTTCGCTCGAGGAGCGCGACCGCGAGGCCCAGGTCGCCGCGTCAATCGGACTCTGACTCAGCGATCGCGAAGGCTTTCTTCCGGCGCCAGAGAGCGGCGAGCGCGAAGCCGCCTCATCCGCCGGCCAGCAAGCCGAGGTTACCATCCGAATAATGGTCCGAGATGACGGCGCCCTCTCCCGGCGTCCATAGCGAGGCGACGCCGGCGTAGCGGCGCAACCCTCGTTGGCGAAATAGTCTGCGGGGACTTGGAATTTTGCTCGTCGAGCATCTCGTTGCGGTTAGTCTATAGTGTTGTGGTTGAGAACGAGTTGGGGGAGACGAGGTTGAGTGCTGTCGCCGTAGGCTGGATCGCCTTTGGACTGATCCTGGCCAGCATTGCCATCGGGCTGACGATGCGCCGCTGGGTGCCGGAGGCTCATATCAGCGGCGATTCCAAGGAGGTGATCCGGCTGGCGACGGCGCTGATCGGCACCATGGCGGCGGTGGTGCTGGCGCTGCTGTTCGCCTCGACGCGGACTACTTTCGAGACGACCAGCGCCAGCGTCGGCCGGATGACGACAAGCGTCATCGAGCTCGATCATATGCTGCGGGAATATGGGCCGGAGGGTGAGGCCCTGCGGCAGGCGCTGCGCCAGGACGTCGTCGCAATTGTGGGATCGATCTGGCAGGACGATGCCACCGTCACGCACCCGGCGCATCCCGACTCACCGGAAGGGCAAGTGACGGTGCTGACCAAGCTGCGGCAGATGACACCGGCCACGCCGTTGCAGGCCGCCCTGCAGGTCCGTGCTCTTTCGGTCAGCGGCGATCTCGAGCAAATCCGGCTGTCCTTGCTCGCTCAGCCGACCGATTCGCTCTCCAAGCCGTTCGTCACCGTGCTGGTGCTGTGGCTCTGCTTCATCTTCCTGAGCTTCAGCATGTCGGCCAAGGCGAACACGACGCTCGTCGTCATTTTGGTTATCTGCGCCTTCTCCGCCTCGAGCGCGATCTATCTTATTCTCGAGCTCGAGCAGCCGTTCGACGGGCTGATGCAAATCCCCAACGCCGCGTTGCGCAGCGCGCTGCCGCCCCTATCCTGAAGCGGGTTGTCCTGACGCGCGTCAGTCCCACGCCGCGTCGACGATGCGGCCGTCCTCCGACAGCACAAGCGTGAGCCGGTTGGGATTGAAGGTGTAGCTCGGCACGCCGTCAGTCGGCTTGATCACGCGCAGTATCCACGGCAGGTCGGCCTCGCGCACGATCTGGTCGGCCGCCACGCCGGCCGGCGGGTTGGCGCCCTTGGCGACGAAGTACTTGCCCATGCACTTGGCGCAGTCCTCCTTGGCCGCCGCGGCTTCTTCGTAACCCGGGGCTTCGGCGTAGCCCGGGATCGTCTTCAGCGTCACCGCGTTGGTGCTGCCGCGCACCCGCACCGCCTTGTAGGGATGGCCGCTCTCGATCGGCAGGATCGCCTCGACCGGCATGAACGGGCCGAGCGGCTCGGCGCCGGCGGGAGAGTGCGCCTGGAAGATGAGATCGAGCACGCCGTCG
>DASZJU010000372.1:0-7037 GCA_035947815.1 Reyranella sp. | reverse complement strand
TAGTCGGCATAGGCGCTGCGGTACTGCTCGGTGTTGTCGCAGACGACGATGGCGCCGGGCCGCAGATGCGGCGCCACCAGCTCGAGCGCCGGCCGCGCCATGGCGATCCAGATATCCATCAGCACGAAATCCACCGGCCCCTCGATCTTCTTCAGGGTCTGGCGCAGATCGCCCTCGCGCAGGTCGATGAAGCGGCTCAAGCCCGCCTCCGCGAAATGCGCCCGCGCGGCCTCGGCTTTCGCGGGCTCGTATTCGGTGCCGATCACCACGCCGTCGCCGCCTGACGCCGCGATATTGTCGCGCACGGCGGCGGCGAGATAGAGCGTCGACACGCCGTGGGACGTGCCGATCTCGACGATGCGTCGCGCATTGCCGGCGCGGCAGAGCTGGTAGCAGAACTCGGCCTTGTCGCGGTCGAGCGCCACCAGCTTGTCGCTGCGAAAGGCTTTTAGCCGCGCCGCCTCGTCCGCGGCCGCCGGCTGCGCCTCGTTGACCCGCTCGGCGTCGTAGCTGCGCAGCGCCGCGAGCTGCTCGTCGCTCCTGGCATGCAGGGTGGCCAGCAGGCCTTCCAGCTTCGGATCGTGAAGGACACTCATCGCAGCGGACTCCCTGCCGCGCCGGGCAGCCGTGGCCAGACTAGCGCCGGCGCATGACGATGTCCCGCTACACGACTCCGCCCGCCAATTCGAGCATTCGGTTCGGCCAGGGCCGCTCGGCGAGCTCCGCATACATGCTGCCGCGATAGACCAAGCTCTTCCACGCACCGTCGGCGTCGAGGAAGTGCGTCTCGTTCTGCATCAGCCGGTAGCCGCTCGACAGGTACACACGCGGCTCGAAGGCGAACAGGATCGAGAAGGGGATCGACCTCGCCCGCAGGTCGTCATGCGCCCGCCGCAGCAGACGCCGGCAATGGCCCCGTCTTCGGTGATCCGGCGCCACCGCGACGGCGCCGATCATGCCGATCTCCAGGACCTCGTCGCCCATCTTCACCGGGCGCCGGTAGAGGGCAAGGTGGCCCACGACCTGTTGGGCCTCGCGGGCGATCAGGATGCGGTCCGGGACGCCGTGCCGGGCATAGTAGTCGCCGTCCGTCGACGAGCCTTCGCGGAACGCCTCCACGAGCAGCGCCTGAACCATCGTTTCAAGATCGCCCGTGAGGGCGTCGCGGCTGATCTCATCGATAGTCAACGATCGCCTCAATCCGCCCCGAACAGATCGCGCGTCACCTTGACCTTGCCACTTTCGATGTCGCGCAGATTGACCATGGGATAGCCGACCGGCGTATCGGCGCTCTGCTGCCAGGCCTCGACGATCATGTCGCGCACGGCGGTGGCGCCGGCGGCGAGGCGCGTCGTGGCAAAGGCAATGCCGCGCGGGTCGCCCGGCTTCAGTCCGCCGTCCTTCTCCAGAGCGTAAAGCGGTCCGACCTCGGCCAGGGAGGCGAGCAGCAGCGCCCGCGTGCGCGCCTCGATCGAGCAGTCGCAGGCGCGCCAGGGGCCGACTTCAGCCGCCACCTCGGCGCGCACCAGGTTGTTCTTGACGAACTCGCCCTCGAAATAGGCATGGAAGTCCTTGGTGCTGTAGCCGTTGGGATTGGCAAAGTTGCCCCAGCCGCTGATATGGACGGAGACGTGCAGGGGCTGCGAGGCGTCGCCGTCATAGTGGCTCCAGATGCCGATGTCGCGCAGCGTGAGCTTCTCGCGCAGCCGCCGGTCGGCCTCGAACCAGGCGCGCTCCTCGGGCGTGGCCGCCGTCTCCGCACCCTTCACGGCGGCGCGCCAATAGGCGAAGTCCTTGCGGATCTGCTGCCAGCCGTCGACGATCGAATAGGGCAGGTAGCCGGCCTGGTACTGGTCAAAACCCTTGGCGCGCAGCAGCGTGTCGTATTCCCGGCGGGTCGGCGGCAGCTCGGCGAGCGGCAGCACGCCCATGACCGCACCGAAATCGGCGGGCGGGGCGTCGGCCAGCAGGATCCAGTGCCCCGGGTCGCGTTCGGCGTCGTGCGTGCGGCCGCTGCCCTTGGAGCGGTCGAGCTCGCGGCCCATCACCGCGATCTCCGCCGCGGCCTCGGTCGTGCGCACGAAGTCGGGCAGGCTGTCGGGCAGCTTCTCGATGGCGATGCCGCTGATCCATTCATGGCCCGTGGCGCCCCACGCCCAGCTCTCGCGGCCGGCGCCGGGCGCGAGGGCCAGCGCCAGCAGGGCGGTTGCCCATGTTCGAACCATGCCGTGCTCCCGTTCTCCGTTGCCGGTCGCTTCCCCTTTAAGCGACTCTCGCGAGCACGCCAAATGAAACGCTTGTTGCGTTCGCCGGGTAGAGCTGACAGTTCTGGAGGGCTCTTATACGACCAGTGGATTGGCATGGTTCCACCTCATGCCGTGGATCCGGTTCATTTGGTACGAGCGCGCCGGGCTACGGAAGTGCGCTCGCCTGCAGAGGCGCTTTTTTCTCCCGTTGCGCGAACAACAGCAATTCCGTCGCCATCCAATGGCAGGTCATGATGAAACGCACCTTGGGGTGCGTTTTATGATCCTTCCCGTCGCCTAAAACCTCGCGCAACTCTTCATCTGGCATTGTGTTCCACCATCCAAACGGGGCTCGACATGCTGGGTTGTCGGGAAGTTGGAGGTGCCGGCAAACTTCTGCGAGTGGTTCGTCCGCAAATGTTGCCGGTTTACGCGCATGAGCAAACTCGTTGCGGATTAATCGGATTAGCCCAAAGTCGCGATAGGTCGCGGGGCCGAAGAGGGACAGAGCATATGCTAGGTTGATCTTCGCCGAGAAAGTGCCTGCTGGTGAATCAAAGCCAAAAATCGCCTTCGAGAGTGTGCTGTTAAGGTCAGGCCGCAAGACGCTCTTGATGGCGACTTCCAGGCAGTTTTCTAGGAGAGTACCTTGCAGGATGCATACGGCACGAGTGCTAGTCCCGTAAAATTCGGTCTCCATCTTTGGAAGATCTAGAATCGGGTCGATCTCTTTCATGAATTGCTTGAAAGATTCGACGTATGCCGGATCGCCTGAAGCCATGGTATCCTCCCCCCAATGACACCAAAGCGCGCCAGCAACGACGACTATCCCTCGACAGAGGCACAACGTAGGCGCGACGCCGCTCCGCGCGCGGCGTTGAGTATGCCAGCGATTGCCCTGCGCCTGCAAAACGCGGCCCCTACAAGCCGCGTGTAGCTAAGCCATAGGCGGCGTGGGTGGCACAACGATGGATGATGCGACGACCTTGGCCCAAAGGCGGTCGCGCCGCTGCGTGAATTTGCGGCATGCCCACAGGGCCACCATCCCCAGGACGATCAAGAGCGGCGCGCCGAAGTAGCAAAGGATGTTCTCGGCGGCGCTCGTCTTCTCCGTAAAGGCATGGGTTATGGCGATGCCGCCAGCCAATGAAATCAACCCTATTCCAACAGCCAAACAGATATTGGCTTCCATGTTCAGCGAACCGAACGAATCCATTTCGCTATCGGTGACGGGAAAGAAGTTCATGGACCGCGTGAAATAGTAATTCTGGACCGCGGCGCCTTTGCCAGTAGTGGAGAGTGTATTTTCGGATGTCGGCGTTTCCACGCGCCTAAGCCTTCTTCTCGGGATCGCCTGCCGGCAAGATCCCCGACGCCACAGCATTGAAAAAAAACGTGTAGGAACAACTCGTACATAACAACATGAACTGCGGGTAACCGATGCCGCCCAACATCAAGCCTTTGTCTGCCCCTAATGTCACAGGCTGCACCAGATGGTCTAGCAGCGTAAAATTGCGATTGCCGCAAACAGGGCAGGGCATCCTGTGACGTCCTGAAAGGTACGCCCGGATTTTCGCTTGCTCTTCCGGCGTAAGCTTTCCGTTTGGCCCCGGCATACAATCTCCCCCTCACAGCGAGGAGAATATTGGACCATTTCTGCAACTTTGCCGAATCGGTCATTTGGGGGTCCATATCAGCCTTTGATTTCAAACTGAGACAGTGCCGCCCTCCAGCACCCCTTGCCGGCTGGGCGCCATCCATTATATCCATCGCCGGCTTACGCCACCCCGCTCGAGAGGATGCAGATGGACGCCGCAGGCGCACCGGTCGAGACCCATGCCTTCCAGGCGGAGGTCGCCGAACTCCTAAACCTGATGGTTCATTCGGTCTATTCCGAGACCGACATCTTCCTGCGTGAGTTGATCTCCAACGGCTCGGACGCCTGCGACAAGCTGCGCTACGAGGCGATCGCCAAGCCCGAGCTTCTGGCCGGCGCGGACAAGCTCGTGATCCGCCTCGTGCCCGACAAGGCGGCCGGCACGCTCACCGTCGCCGACACCGGCATCGGTATGGACCGCCAGGAGCTTCTGGACAATCTCGGCACCGTCGCCCGCTCCGGCACCAGGGCCTTCCTGAAGGGCCTGGCCGAGGCCAAGGAAGGCGCCAGCCTGATCGGTCAGTTTGGCGTGGGCTTCTACTCGGCCTTCATGGTCGCCGACCGCATCGAAGTCACAAGCCGCCGCGCCGGCGCCTCCGAGGCCTGGGTGTGGACGTCGTCCGGCGGCGCGGGGTTCGAGCTGGCGCCGGCGAGCGCGGAGCAGGCCGGCCGCGTGCCGCGCGGCACCGAGGTCCGGCTGCATCTCAAGGAGGATAGCAAGCGCTTCCTCGAGCCGTTCGAGCTCGAACGCCTGGTGCGGACCTATTCCGATCACATCCTCTTCCCGATCGAGCTCTTGGACGAGACCAACGCCCGGGCGGGCGACAAGGGGGGCGAGGCGCGGCAGGTCAATGCCGCGAGCGCGCTCTGGCAGCGGGCGAAATCCGAGGTCAAGCCAGAGGACTACACGCAGGCCTACCGCTCGATCGCCATGGCCTTCGACGAGCCCGCGCTCACGCTGCATTACAAGGTCGAGGGACGGCAAGCCTACGCCGTGCTGCTGTTCGTGCCCTCGACGCCGCCGTTCGATCTTGGCGATCCCAACCGCAAGGGCCGGATAAAGCTCTATGTGCGGCGCGTCTTCATCACCGACGACGCCGATCTCCTGCCGCCCTGGCTGCGCTTCGTGCGCGGCGTGGTCGACAGCGAGGACCTGCCGCTCAACATCTCGCGCGAGATGCTGCAGAACAATCCGCAGGTCACCCAGATCCGCAACGGCCTTTTAGGCCGGGTGATCGGCGAGCTGGAAAGCGCGGCGGACAAGGACGCAGAGACCTATGCCAAGATCTGGGCCGCCTTCGGCCCGGTGCTGAAGGAGGGTCTGTACGAGGAACAGGAGCGCCGCGGCCAGCTTCTGGCGCTCGCGCGCTTCGCCACGACATCGGGCGATGGCCTGCGCTCGCTCAAGCAGTACGCGGCCGACCTGAAGCCCAACCAGACCGAGATCTACTATCTCGTGGGCGAGAGCGCGGACCGGGTGAAATCGAATCCCAAGCTCGAGGCCGCCCGCGCGCGCGGCATCGAAGTCCTGCTGCTGACCGATCCGATCGACGCCTTCTGGACGATGATGCCGCAGGAATTCGCGGGCAAGCCGCTCAAGTCGCTGAGCCAGGGCGACGTCGACTTCGGACTGGTGCCGCTCCTCGATCTGGCCGCCGAGCACAAGACGGCCTCCGATGAGGACGCCACCGTCATCAAGGCCGTCAAGGATGCGTTGGCCGAGCAGGTCTCGGAGGTGCGCGCCTCGCAGCGGCTGACGGAAAGCGCCGCCTGCCTTGTCGCCAGCGCGCAAGGCCGCGACCGCGAGCTGGAGCGCCTGCTGGCGCGCCAGAATCGCGGCAGCGGCGCCAAGCCCATCCTCGAGCTCAACATGGGCCACGATCTCATGAAGGCGCTGGCCGCCGCGCTCGGCGAGAAGCGCGAGGCCGATGTCTCCGACATCGCCGCTCTCCTGCTCGACCAGGCCCATATCCTCGATGGCGAAGTGCCGGCCGATCCTGCAGCGTTTGCCAAGCGGCTCAACGCGCTCGTGGTGAGAGGTCTGCGCGGCTGATGCGGCTCCCGGCAATGACGGCGGCGCCGATTTCGCGCAGATATCGCTTGTTTACCCGGCAAAGCGCACCACCTCTTCTCCAGATGTCGCCTTGCGAGCGCCAGCCGCTCGCCTGCGGTTTCGGCGCCGGCTCATCTGCTGGAGGCGTCATGACCTTGCGTCGCGAATATTCCCTCGGCCACTCCGAATACAACGCCTTCCTGTTCGCCTCGGTCGGCGAGGAGAAGATCGGCATGCCGCTCACGGTGCTGACCGCGTTAACGCGGCTCGGCGTCGATCCATGGCTCGAAGCCGCGCGATTGGCGGATCTGTCGAAGGAGGCGGCGCTGCAGGCCTTCACCGCGACCATCGCCAGGCTGCCCGAAGGCGACTGGACGGCCTCGGACGCAGGTGCCATCGCCGCGCGTCTGCTGAACTGGCTGCCGGGCAAGAGCGCCCCGGCCGTCCCGGCAACGGCCGTCCGCCCAAGCGTCGGCGACAGGAGGAAGTCGGGCTTTGCGCCCTGGCTGGTCTGGGGCGCGCTGGCCGTCGCCATTCTGCTGGTCACCGTGTATCTGCAGGCCGATCACAATCTCGAACCTGGGACGCGCACCGGCGGGACGACTCAGCAATAGGCGATCGTGATTACAACGACGGGCAGGCGGCGCGCTTTCAGTCCCACGCCGCGTCGACGATGCGGCCGTCCTCCGAGAGCACGAGCGTGAGCTGGTTGGGATCGAAGGTGTAGCTCGGCACGCCGTCGTTGGGCTTGATCACGCGCAGTTTCCACGGCAGGTCGGCCTCGCGCACGATCTGGTCGGCCGCCACGCCGGCCGGCGGGTTGGCGCCCTTGGCGACGAAGTACTTGCCCATGCACTTAGCGCAGTCCTCCTTGGCCGCCGCGGCTTCGTCGTAACCCGGGGCTTCGGCGTAGCCCGGGATCGTCTTCAGCGTCACCGCATTGGTGCTGCCGCGCACCCGCACCGCCTTGTAGGGATGGCCGCTCTCGATCGGCAGGATCGCCTCGACCGGCATGAACGGGCCGAGCGGCTCGGCGCCGGCGGGAGAGTGCGCCTGGAAGATGAGATCGAGCACGCCGTCG
>DASZJU010000371.1:0-29617 GCA_035947815.1 Reyranella sp. | reverse complement strand
CCGTAATGGATGTAACGGCCGGCCGGGTTGGCGCGCGTCATCTCCTTCAGCGTCGCCGTCTTGGTATTGTTGGAGCCGGTGAGGTCGGCCGAGCCGCCGACCGTGTCGGGAAGCACCGGATTGATGACCTCAAGCGCCTCCTGGCTCGACTTGCGCGTGGCCCAGCTGGGCTTCTCGGCCGCGACCTTGGCCTTGAACGCCGCGATCGCCTCGCCGACGGCCGGCGGGATGTCGCCCTTCAGGCGGCGGTCGAATTCGGCGCGATCCGCCTCGGCCATCGCCGCATGACGCTTGGTCCATTGGCGTCGCGCCGACTTGCCGCGCGCGCCGATCTTGCGCCAGGCGCTGAAGATCGGCTCGGGGATGTCGAACGGGCCGTGGCTCCAGCCGAGCTTCTGGCGCGCCCCCGCGACCTCGTCCTTGCCGAGCGGCGAGCCGTGGGTTGCGGCGGTGCCGGCCTTGGTCGGCGCGCCATAGCCGATCACCGTCTTGCAGGCGACCAGCGAGGGCTTGTCGGTGACGTTGCGCGCCTTGCGGATGGCGCGGGTGACCGCGTCGGGGTCGAGACCGTCGACTGCTTGCACGTGCCAACCGGCAGCGGCGAAGCGCTTTTTGTGATCTTCCGAAGTGCTGAGCGAGGTCGGCCCGTCGATCGAGATGCCGTTGTCGTCGAACAGCACGATCAGGCGGCCGAGCCCGAGATGGCCGGCCAAGGTGATCGCTTCCTGGCCGACGCCTTCCATCAGGCAGCCGTCGCCGCAGATGGCATAAGTGTAGTGATCGACGATATCGCGGCCGAAGCGTTCGGCGAGCAGGCGCTCGGCGAGCGCGAAGCCCACCGCGTTGCCGAGGCCCTGGCCGAGCGGGCCGGTCGTGGTCTCGATGCCGCGGGCGTGGCCGTGTTCGGGGTGGCCGGCGGTGCGGCTGCCGAGCTGGCGAAAATGCTTCAGCTCGTCGAGCGTCATGTCGGCGTAGCCGGTGAGATGCAGCAGCGAATAGAGCAGCATCGAGCCGTGGCCGGCCGACAGGATGAAGCGGTCGCGGTCGGGCCAGTGGGGCTCCGAGGCATCGAACTTCAGGAACTTCGTGAACAGGACCGTGGCGACGTCGGCCATGCCCATCGGCATGCCGGGATGACCGGAGTCCGCCTGCTGCACGGCGTCCATGGCGAGAGCCCTGATGGCGTTCGCCATGTCGCGGCGGGCAGCGATTTGTTCGGTCATTTGATGCAGGCGCCGTACGGTTTTTGAGAGGCGGCGCGCAACATGCCGAGCGCAATTTGGCGCGTCAATGCGCAAAACCGGCGGCGCCACCAACATCTAGCGGGCCACGATGCTCCACAGGGCCAACATGTTGACCACTCACGGGTGCTCCACTTATCCTTCTGGGATGGAGCAGATGCAGCCGGGAGACGACCTGCCATCCGCCGCCGGGGGAGCGATGTCCAAGGCAGCCAATGCGAAGGACCGCGTGGACGATGCGCTCAGCCGGCTGGAATCGATGGTGGAAGCGCGCCTGCGCGCCGAATCGGAACGGGCCGACGAGATGGCGAAGCGTCTCAACAAGCTCGAGCGTCAGCACGACGACCTGAAGAAGGTGGCGATCGAGGTCGAGGGTCGGCTGGAGCGGGCGATGGAGTATATCCGCTCGTTGCTGGCCGCCGATCAGCAGTAACAAGTCCACCGCCGCCGCCAACGCAAGAGGTGCTTCGGCCGGCGCGACGTGTCAGACTGTGAATCCCCTCAAACGCCGATAAGGCGCAATAAAAGGAGTAGCGGAAAATGCCGCTGGTATCGATTCAGATCGCCAATCGCACCTATGAACTCACCTGCGGTGACGGCGAGGAAGAGCGGGTCCAGGAACTGGCCGCCTATGTCGACGAGAAGGTCGGCGAATTGCGCAAGCAGCTCCCGGGCGCCCCTGAAATCAAGCTGATGGTCTTCGCCTCCCTGATCCTGGCCGACGAGAGCCGTGAGGCGCGCGGCATGGCCAAGGCGGCGGAGAGCGCGCGGGCGAGCGCCACCGACAGCGCCGAGACGCTGGCGACGGCGCTCGAGGACCTGATCACCTCGCGCGTCGACAAGATGAGCAAGAAGGTGAGCGGCGCGGCCTAGTATCTCTTACCTCCCTATGCGAAGCATGGGGAGGTGGCCCGCAGGGCCGGAGGGGTCGGAAGCACCGGTAATGCTGCTTCCGACCCCTCGGGCCTTCGGCCACCTCCCCATATGATGGGGAGGCAACTGATTGCGGTGCCCGCTCCGAGTGCCTAGATTAGGCGTGGGGCGGATTTCTGCGCGGCGCGTGGTTTTGCTAAAACCCCGGGGCCAATAAGATCTCCTGGGAACTGTTCCTGGCCTTGACCGTGGTCTTGGCTACACGGTGCCCACCTGCTTACGCAGGCCTTGGAGGTTCTACGAGCCACGGCCCATCGTGGAGCCGCCCCACCTTGCTTCTCCCGCCGAATGACCCTGCTTGACGACAAGCGCACGCTGCGCAGCGCCATGCTCGCGTGGCGCGGCGCGCTGGCGGAGGATGAACGCCGCACCGCCGCGGACGGGCTGCTCGCCACTTTGAGGCGCGAGACGCCTTTCGAGACGCCGGCGGTCGTGTCGGGTTTCTGGCCGATCAAGGAAGAGATCGACATCCGGCCGCTCATGATCGAGCTGTTCAATGCAGGTTGTCAGATGGCGCTGCCCGTCGTGCAGGGGCGCGGCAGGCCACTGCTGTTTCGTGCCTGGCGCCCCGGCGATCCCCTCGAGGCCGGCGTGTTCGGCACCCTGCAGCCCTCGGCACGACGCGAGACCATGGAGCCCGATGCGCTGCTGGTGCCGCTGCTGGCCTGCGACGAGGCGGGCTGGCGCTTGGGCTATGGCGGCGGCTTCTACGATCGCACGCTCAGAGGCCTGCGCGCGCGGCGCAAGGTGACGGCGGTCGGCGTCGGCTTCGACGCCCAGCTCGTGCCCGAAGTGCCGCACGGGCCGGACGACCAGCCGCTCGATTGGTTGTTGACCGACCGGCGTGCTTGCGCCTTTGTCTAGCGCATGAAGGTTCTGTTTTGCGGCGATATTGTCGGCCGCGCCGGCCGCGATGTGGTGATCAAGGAAGTGCCGCGGCTGCGCCGCGAGCTCGGCCTCGATTTCGTGGCGGTCAACGGCGAGAATGCGGCGGCGGGCTTTGGCATCACCGCCAAGATCTGCAGCGAGCTGCACGAGGCGGGCGTCGACTGCATCACCACCGGCAACCATGTCTGGGACCAGCGCGAGATCATCCCCTATATCGCGCAGGACAAGCGGCTGCTGCGGCCGATCAATTTCCCGCCCGGCACGCCCGGCTGGGGCGCCAACCTGTTCCAGACCGCGCGCGGCCAGAAGATCGTGGTGATCAACGTCATGTGCCGGCTGTTCATGGACGCGCTCGACGATCCGTTCCGCGCCATCGATGCCGAGCTCGCCAAGTATGGTCTCGGCGGCTCGGCGAACTTCATCCTGATCGACGTCCATGGCGAGGCGACCAGCGAGAAGCAGTCGATGGGCCACTATTGCGACGGTCGCGTCTCCGCCGTGCTGGGCACGCACAGCCATATCCCGACGGCCGATTCGTGGGTGCTGCCCGGCGGCACCGCCTACCAGACCGATGTCGGCATGTGCGGCGACTATGATTCGGTGATCGGCATGAAGAAGGAGATCGCCGTGCAGCGCTTCATCAAGAAGATGCCCGGCGAACGTCTGGCGCCGGCCGAAGGCGAGGGGACTTTATGCGCGGCGGTGGTAGAAAGCGACGACCGGACCGGTCTCGCGAAGTCGGTGCGCCCGCTGCGGCTGGGTGGTCGGCTGCCGCCGACGGCCTAGATTGCAGCATCTTGTATCCCACAGGGGCGATATATACCTATTAGAGGTACCTTGAAGACCCTCGTTGACGGCTTGGGGAAAAAGCGGCATCCTTTTGATGTTAAACGATTTTTCGCCGCGTTGGCGGACTGTCTTCAAGGTTAGAGGGGGCGTCGGAATCTAGGTTCCGACGTTTTTTAGCGGGGGCTTCGGCCCCCGCCTTTTTTTGTGCGGACGACTGCTTGCATACTCACTAACACTCCCAAAACCCACGAGAAGTGGTATAGCCGGCCCATCAAGTCACTCAATCTGGTTGTCGGGCGATGGCGGGCCATTCGCAATTCAAGAACATCATGCACCGCAAAGGGCGCCAGGACGCCCAGCGGGCCAAGATCTTCACCAAGCTGATCCGCGAAATCACCACCGCGGCGCGTCTTGGCGCGGCCGATCCGAATGCCAACCCGCGCCTGCGGGCGGCGATGATCGCCGCGCGCGAGAACAATATGACGCGCGACACCATCGATCGCGCCATCAAGCGGGGCTCGGGTTCGGATGCCGACGCCAACTACGACGAGGTCCGTTACGAGGGCTATGGGCCGGGCGGCGTGGCGTTGATCGCCGAGGCGCTGACCAACAACCGTAACCGCACGGCGGGCGAGGTGCGTTCGAGCTTCAGCAAGTTCGGCGGCAATCTCGGCGAATCCAACAGCGTGTCCTTCATGTTCGACCGGCTCGGCGAGTTCCGCTTTCCGCTCAGCGTCGGCACCGCCGACGAAGTGCTGGAGAAAGCAATCGACGCCGGCGCCGACGACGTGGTGAGCAGCGAGGGTGAAGACGGCATGCACGAGATCTACTGCGCCCAGGAGAACTTCAACGCCGTTCGCGAGGCGTTGGAGAAGTCGCTGGGCCAGCCGTCGGCCGCCAAGCTGATGTGGCGGCCCAAGACCACGACACCGGTCGAAGGTGAGACCGCCCAGACCCTGCTCGACCTCATCGCAGCCCTGGAAGACAACGACGACGTCCAGAACGTCTACGCCAACTTCGAGGTGTCGGACGACGCTCTGGCGAAGTTCGCGGCCTGAAGCGCGAGAGATGAGACTGATCGGCCTCGATCCCGGTCTGCGGTTGACCGGCTGGGGCGTGATCGAAGTCGACGGCAACCGGCTGTGCCACGTGGCGCACGGCGTTGTCAGGGTGGCGGCCTCGGGCACGCTGGCCGAACGCCTGAAAGAACTTTTCGAGGGCGTCGCCGCCATCGTCGAGGCGCAGCGGCCAATCGAGGCGGCGGTCGAGGAGACCTTCGTGAACATCAATCCGGGATCGACGCTGAAGCTCGGCCAGGCGCGCGGTGTCGTCGTGCTGGCGCCGGCGCTGGCCGGCCTGCCGGTGTTCGAATATGCCGCCAATCTCGTGAAGAAGTCGGTGACCGGCGCGGGCCACGCCGACAAGCGCCAGATCGCCATGATGGTCGGCCGCCTGCTGCCCGGCGTCGAGGCGACCAGCGACGCCGCCGATGCGCTGGCGGTCGCGATCTGCCACGCCCATCATCGCGCCACCGCCAAGCGGGTGGAGGCAGCCCTTTGATCGCCAAGCTGAAAGGCGTCGTGGATACGGTCGATACCGACTCAGCGATCATCGATGTCGGCGGTGTCGGCTACCTGGTTTCCGCATCCGCCCGGACGCTGCGTGAGTTGGCGGCGGGCGATGCGGTGACGGTGCTGGTCGAAACCATCGTGCGCGAGGACGCGATCGCGCTCTACGGCTTCCTGGAAACCGCCGAGCGCGACTGGTTCCGCATCCTGACGACGGTGCAGGGCGTGGGCGCCCGTGTGGCGCTGTCGATCCTGTCGACGCTGTCGCCCGTCGAGATCGCCCGCGCCATCGCCGCCCAGGACCGCGCCACGCTCAGCCGTCCGGCGGGCGTCGGCCCCAAGCTCGCGGCGCGGCTTGCCACCGAGCTCAAGGACAAGGCCGCTGCGTTCGGCGTCGCGCCGCTGGGCAAAGGTGTAGAGGCGCCGGCGATGCCGGCCGGTTCGATCAACGAGGACGCGGTCTCCGCCCTGGAGAATCTCGGCTACAAGCGCGTCGAGGCGTTTGGTGCGGTGGCGCGCGTGACGCAGCGACTGGGTGTTGAGGCCAAGCTCGAAGCCGTGATCACCGCGGGCCTGCAGGAGCTGGCGCGATGAACGACGGGCCCGACCGTCTGGTGACCTCCAAGCGCGCCGAGGAAGATGCGGCGGAGCTCGCGCTGCGTCCGCAGACGATCGACGACTTCATCGGCCAGAAGCAGATCCGCGAGAACCTGAAGGTCTATATCGCCGCCGCCAAGTCGCGCGGCGAGGCGCTCGACCACGTGCTGTTCCACGGCCCGCCCGGTCTCGGCAAGACGACCCTGGCGCAGATCGTGGCACGCGAGATGGGGGTGGGCTTCCGGGCGACATCGGGGCCGGTGATCCAGAAGGCGGGCGATCTTGCCGCCCAGCTCACCAATTTACAGCCGCACGACGTGCTGTTCATCGACGAGATCCATCGCCTCGCCCCGGCGATCGAGGAAGTCCTCTATCCCGCGATGGAGGACTTCCAGCTCGATCTCATGATCGGCGAGGGACCCGCTGCGCGCTCGGTGCGCATCGAGCTGCCGCCTTTCACCCTGGTCGGCGCCACGACCCGCTCGGGCCTCATGACGCGCCCGCTGCGCGAGCGTTTCGGCATTCCGCTCCGTCTGGTATTTTACGAACCGGCCGAGCTCGAGACGATCGTGCATCGCGCCGCGCGCGTCCTGAAGATGCAGATGGCCAAGGACGGCGGCGCCGAGATCGCCCGGCGCTCGCGCGGCACGCCGCGGGTGGCCAATCGTCTGCTGCGTCGCGTCCGCGACTTCGCAGCGGTGGGCGGGCAGGCGGTGGTGGACGCCGGCGTCGCCGACGCGGCGCTGACGCGGCTCGAGGTCGACGGCCGCGGGCTCGATGCCATGGATCGCCACTACCTTGCCTGCATCGCCGAGAACTACGGCGGCGGGCCGGTCGGCGTCGAGACGCTGGCCGCGGCGCTCTCCGAGCAGCGCGACGTCATCGAGGACGTGATCGAGCCCTACCTGATGCAGCTCGGCCTGCTGATGCGCACGCCACGTGGCCGTCTGCTGTCGGAGGGCGGCTACCGCCATCTCGGGGTGGCGATGCCCAAGGATCAGAAACGACAGCTCGACCTGCTGGCGACCGGCGATCCGGCGGAGGAGGCGTGAGCGCCCCAATATCGAGCGGGCCAACGTCCGGCTATTTTTCCGAGGGCGCCCACGTCCTGCCGCTACGGATCTATTACGAGGACACTGACGCGGCCGGCATCGTCTACTACGCCAATTGGCTGCGCTTTCTCGAGCGTGGCCGCACCGAGCTGCTGCGGCTGCTTGGCCAGGAGCACAGCGCCTTGCGCGACGAGCGCGGTGTCCACTGGGTCGTCCGCCGCTGCACCATCGATTACCTGAAGCCCGCCCGGCTCGATGAGACGATCGAGGTCGTCACCCGTTGCGGCGAACTGCGCGGCGCCTCGCTCGACATGATCCAGCAGGCGCGCCGCGGCGAGGAGACCCTGGTTCGTGCCGAGCTCGTCGTCGCCTGCATGGGCGCCGATGGCCGGCCGGTCCGATTGCCGCAGCATCTGCGCACAGCCTTGGCCCAAGTGTCATCGGGCGGCTCGCCCCGCTCACGCCATATTCAGGTATAAACCTTTGAACCAACGGAGATACTAAAATGGACGCGTTTGCGCAGGTCGCCGGAACCCCCCTCGGCGGCAGCACGGGACCGCTCGATATGTCGGTCTACGGGCTGTTCATGCAAGCCGACTGGGTCGTCAAGGCCGTGATGATCGCCCTCTTGCTGGCGTCGTTCTGGTCGTGGGCGATCATCTTCGAGAAGATGCTGCGGCTGCGTTCATTGAAGAAGAGCGCGCAATCGTTCGAGGACACGTTCTGGTCGGGGGTCTCGCTCGAGGATCTCTACGATCGGGTCGGCGCCAAGCCGGATGACCCGATGTCGAGCATCTTCTCGGCCGCCATGCGCGAATGGCGCCGGTCGGTATCGAAGGGGCTGGCGCAGAGCGCCACGGCGCGGGCCGCTCTTCGCCAGCGCATCGAGCAGGTCATGAGCGTCACCATCGCGCGCGAGATGGAGGCGATCGAGAAACGGCTGGGCTTCCTGGCGACGGTCGGCGCCAATGCCACCTTCGTCGGACTGTTCGGAACGGTGTGGGGCATCATGAACGCCTTCGGTCATATCGCGCAGTCCAAGAACACCTCGCTGGCCGTTGTGGCGCCCGGCATCTCCGAGGCGCTGTTCGCGACGGCGATCGGTCTGGTCGCGGCCATCCCGGCGGCCGGCGCCTACAACATCCTGTCCGGCCAGGTCGCGCGTTACGCCCAGCAGCTCGAGGCGTTCGCCGGCGAGTTCATCACCATCCTGTCGCGCCAGCTCGAGGAGGAGGTCTGATGGCAGGCATCATTCCCGCTGCCGGCTCCGGCAGCTCCGGCGGCAGGTTCAGGCGACGGCGCTATACGCCGATTGCCGACATCAACGTGACGCCGCTGGTCGACGTCATGCTGGTGTTGCTGATCATCTTCATGGTCACGGCGCCGCTCTTGCAGGTCGGCGTTCCTGTGGATCTGCCGAAGACCAGTGCCTCGCAGGTCGGCGGCAAGGACGAGCCACTGGTCGTGTCGGTCAACGCCAAGGGCGAGGTCTTCCTCGGCGAGACCCCGTACGAGGTCGCCGACCTCGCGACCAAGCTGAAGGCGGTGCACGAGGAGAAGCCCGACCAGCGCGTGTTCATGCGCGGCGACAAGGCCGTGGACTACGGAAAGATGATGGAAGTCATGGGTGTGGTGATCGACAGCGGCTTCCGCCAGCTCGGCCTTCTCGGCGAGCAGGCCCAGCAGCTCGGCAAGGGCGGCGGCGGCACCGTGACGCCAGTACCGGCACCCGCGCTACAGCAGCAGCCGGCACCCCGCCGGTAGAAACCCGAAGCGAAGCGATCGATGGCCGAGCGCTCCCCCGAAAGCAGCGAGATGCGCACACCGGCCATCGTGTCGGCGATGTTCCATGTCCTGGTGCTGGCGGCGGCGGTGCTCAACTTGGATTTTTTCAATCGACCGCCGCTGATGGATCCCGAGCCGGTGATGGTCGAGTTCGAGGCCATCGACAAGAAGGCCGCCGCGCCTACGGTCGGCAATCCGCCGCCACAGCCCAAGGACGTGCCGATCGCCAAGGAGGCGACTAAGGCGCCGCCACCCAAGACCGCCGATCCGCCGCCCGCGCCGGAGAAGCCCAAGCCCGACGTCGCCGAGGCCAAGCCGCTGCCGCTGCCGCCGCCGCCGGTGGAAAAGCCCAAGCCGGAGGTCGCCAAGCCGGCCGACGATCTGATCGCGCTCAAGCCCAAGGAGCCCGAGCCGCCCAAGGTCGAGAAGCCGCCCGAGCCGCCCAAGCCTGCGCCCGAGGTCAAGAAGCCCGAGCCGCCCAAGCCCGCACCACCGAAACCCGCGCCGCAGAAGACCGCTGATTCGATTATCGACGATATCCTGAAGAACAAGGAGTCGCCGCAGAAGCATCAGACTCCCGAGCAGCAGCCCAAGCCGCCGCAGCAGGTCACGCGCCAGGCGCCCGCGGCGCCCAACCTCGCCGCTGTCGTGACGGCGAGCGAGATCGAGGGCGTGCGCAACAAGATCCGGCCGTGCTGGAATACTCTGGGCGGCGCGAGGGACCAGGCCCTCATCGTCACGCTCGTGGTCCAGATGAACCAGGACGGCACTCCGGTGAAGGCGGAGATCAGGGATACGGGGCGCTACGGCAACGATCCGATCTTTCGCGCTGCCGCCGATGCAGCACATCGCGCCGTCATGAATCCGCGCTGCCAGCCCTGGCCGTTGTCGCCGGAAAAATTCAATGCCTGGCGGACCATCACCTTCAACTTCGATCCACGCGACTACTAGCGGTCGCCACGCTATAGAAACCCCCTTCATGAACACGAGGTTCGCCATGAAATTTTCCCGACGGTCGACGATTCTGGGCAGTGTTGCGCTCGCCGCCGGGTCCGCGGCGCCGGCGCGCGCGCAGCTCACCATCGACATGACCAGGCCGAATTTCGAGCCGGTGCCGATCGCGATCGTCGATTTCTCCGGCGATCGCGTGGGCGCCGACATCGCCGGGGTGATCCGCAACGATCTGCAGAATTCCGGCCTGTTCCGCTCGATCTCGCCCAGTTCCTTCATCCAGCGCGACGTCGACGCCAACGCCGCCCCGCGCTTCGCCGACTGGCGCGGCGTCGGCGCGGCCGGCCTGGTGGTCGGCCAGGTCCAGCAGGCGGGCGGCAACATCAAGGTCGACTTCCGGCTGTGGGACGTGGTGGTCGGCAACCAGGCGACCGGGCTGTCCTTCAACAGCCAGCCCAACAACTGGCGGCGGCTCGCCCACATCATCGCCGACGCGATCTACAAGCGGGTGACCGGCGAGGAGGGTTACTTCGATACCCGCGTCGCCTATGTCTCCGAGACCGGCCCGCTCAGCGCGCGGGTCAAGCGAATCGCCATCATGGATCAGGACGGCGCCAACAACCGTTACATCACTGATGGCCGTACGCTTGCGCTGACGCCGCGATTTTCGCCGACCCTGCAGGAGATCGTCTACATGGCGTACGCCGAGGACCGTAGTCCGCCGCGCGTCTACCTGCAGAACGTCGACAGCGGGCGGCGCGAGCTTTTGGGCAATTTCCCGGGCATGAGCTTTGCGCCGCGCTTTTCGCCCGACGGCACCAAGGTGGTGATGAGCATTTCGGCCGAGGGCCAGAGCGACATCTACGAAATGGACGTGCGCGGCCGCGCACTGCGCCGACTTACCAACACGCCGGCCATCGACACCTCGCCGTGCTACTCCAACGACGGTTCGCAGATCGTGTTCAACTCCGACCGCGGCGGCTCGCAGCAGCTCTACGTGATGGGCGCCGGCGGCGGCGGCGAGCGGCGCATCAGCTTCGGCGAGGGCCGCTACGCCACGCCGGTGTGGTCGCCGCGCGGCGACTTCATCGCCTTCACCAAGATTACCGGCGGCGGCTTCGGCATCGGTGTGATGCGCACCGATGGCGGTGGCGAGCGCATGCTGGCCAATGGCTTCCTGGTCGAGGGCCCGACCTGGGCGCCCAACGGCCGCGTCCTGATGTTCTTCCGCCAGCAGCCCAATTCGGCCGGCCGCGCTGGATCGGTCACGCTCAACCAGATCGACATCACGGGACGCTTCGAACGTCCGGTGCCGACGCCGACCGACGCGTCGGATCCGGCCTGGTCACCCTTGATTCCGCAGTAGCGAAGGATATGATCTTTTTGTCGACCCGGGCGTACCCTGACGCTCGGGTCGATGTTGTCAGGGAGAGCTAAATAATGAGCATGATCAAGGCTTTCGCAGCCATTGCAGCGATGATTGTCATGGCTGCCTGCAGCAGCAACGAGCAACAGGCTGCGGCCCCGGCAACGACGACCGTCACCCCCGGCTCGGTCGCCGATTTCCGCCAGAACGTCGGCGATCGGGTGTTCTTCGACACCGACATGTCGAACATCCGCGAGGACGGCCGGCAGACCCTGACCCGTCAGGCCGAGTGGCTGAAGAAATACACCAACTATCCGATCACCATCGAGGGCCATTGCGACGAGCGCGGCACGCGCGAGTACAACCTGGCGCTCGGCGAACGCCGCGCCAACGCCGCGCGTCAGTACCTGATCGCCCAGGGCATCCCGGCGGCGCGTATCAAGACGATCAGCTACGGCAAGGAGCGTCCCGATCCGGTCGGCTCCGACGAGGCCGCGTGGGCGCGCAACCGTCGCGCGGTCACCGCATTGGAGTAAAGGCCCTAGCCGCGCGCAGTATCGAGATTTTCGACGCCGCCGGTCGCTCGCGACCGGCGTTTTCGTTGGGAGGCCGGGTGGCCATGCCTGAAAATGGCCGCGTTTGAACTGAAACTGTCGCTCGCCATGAAGACGTTCCGCTCCCGGCTTTCCCATTTGCTGCTCGCGATCGCGCTGGCCGTGCCAACGGCGGCGGCGGCGCAGCGCATGGACCCGGTCTATATCGAGGATCGGCTCAACCAGCTGCAGCAGGCGATCACGATGCTGACCGGCCAGCTCGAGCAGCTCCAGTATCGCAACCAACAGCTCCAGCAGCAGATGGAGAAGATGCAGGCCGACTACGAGTACCGGCTGGAGCAGATGGAGAAGGGCGGCGGCCGCCCCGGCGGTGCGCCGCCGCCGCGGCCCAACCCGCAAGCCGCAGCCCCGGCGCCGCCGTCAGCCGCTGCGCCAGCAGCAGCGGCCGGCGCCGATCAGATGTACAACGACGCCTTCAAGAAGCTGCAGGACGGCGACTATGCCGGCGCGGAGCGCGGCTTCAAGGCCTTCCTGCAAACCAACCCCAGGCATACGCTGGCGGGTAACGCGCAATACTGGCTGGGCGAGACTTATTACGCGCGTCGCGACTACCAGAATGCCATGACCGCCTTCGCCGAGGGCTACAAGGTCTACAAGGCGAGTCCCAAGGGACCCGACAACCTGCTGAAGCTCGGCGTCACCCTGGCGGTGCTCGGCCGCAAGCCCGATGCCTGTGCGGTGTTCGCCAAGTTCAGCCAGGATTATCCGCGCGCCACCGACCTGCAGAAACGCCGGGTCGAGCAAGAGCGCCAGAAGAACGGCTGCGGGTGATCGCCGGGCAAACGCAGCCCCTCGACGCCGGCGCCTTCACGCGCCTGATGGCGCCGTTCGAGCCGTTCGAGACTTCTCCCGTCCTTGCCGTCGCCGTATCCGGCGGCCGCGATTCGCTGGCGCTGGCGCTGTTGTCGCACGGTTGGGCGGCAGAACGCGCCGGCCGCGTGGTCGGGCTGATCGTCGATCACGGCCTGCGCGCCGAATCGACCGTGGAGGCCGTGGCCACCAGGGATGTGCTGGCGCGCCACGGTATCGAAGGTGCAATCCTCACCTGGTCCGGCGCGAAGCCGCGTGGCGGCCTGCAGGCGGCGGCACGGCTGGCACGATACCGGCTGTTGCGCGACGAATGCCGTCGGCGCGGCATCCTGCATCTGCTGCTCGCCCATCACGCCGAGGATCAGGCCGAGACCGTGGCGATGCGGTTGGCCCGCCGGAGCGGTCCCGACGGCCTTGCCGGCATGGCGGCTCTGGTCGATCAGCCGGAGGTACGCCTGTTGCGCCCTCTGCTCGGCATATCGCGCGCCCGGCTCACGGCCACGCTTCTCGCGCGCGGCGTGCAGTGGCTGGATGACCCCTCGAATGTCGATCCGCGCTTCGAACGGGCGCGGCTGCGGGCGAGTGGGACCCCTGCGCTCGCGCACTCAGGCGGCGGCGTCGAACGGTCGGTCCGCGACGGCAAATTGGCGCGTGCCGCGGTGGCCATCTTGGCATTCGACCAAGCGGGCTGGGCGGCCATCGACCGAGCCGGATTCGCACGCCTGGGCCGCGACCGGCAGGCAAGGCTGCTCAGCCGCATCATCCAAGCGGTGGGTGGGCGGGACCATCCGCCGCGCCGGGAGCGTCTGGAGCGGGCGGTCGGGCGGCTTTGCGCGCCTCTGGAGCGCGGAAAGTCGGGCAAGGGGCAGGATTTCACGCTTTCCGGCTGCAAGCTCATGCTTCGTCGGATGCCTGACAGCCGCCAACTGCACTGGATTGTCCGGCCCGAACATGGCAGGAACATGAGCCAGCCCCTCATTCCGGCTGCATTTTTCGCTTGCGGCGCGCCGGCCGCTTCCCATCTAGAATGAGCTTCCACTCCAACGGAAAAAGCCCGTGAACCCGTTCAACCGTAACGCTGCTTTGTGGATTGTCATCGTACTGCTGCTCGCGCTGCTCTACAGCGTGTTCCAGGGCGGTACGACCCGGACGGCAGGCAATACGGTTTCCTACTCGGACTTCGTGCACGCCGTCGAGCAGCGCCAGGTCCAGGACGTCCGGATCCAGGGCAACACCATCACCGGCACCTTCCGCGAACCGCGCAACGGCGTTCAGAAGTTCGCCACCTACGTGCCGAGCGCGCCGGTCGACGAACAGCTGATGCCGATGCTGATCAAGAACGTCGACCGGGTCGATGCCGGGCCGGCGGAGGAGGGCGTCAACCTCGGCAGCATCTTCGTGAGCTGGCTGCCTGTCCTCGTCCTGGTCGGCGTCTACATCTTCTTCCTGCGCCAGATGCAGAGCGGCACCGGCCGCGCCATGGGTTTCGGCAAGTCGCGCGCCCGGCTGCTGACCGAGAAGCACGGCCGCGTCACCTTCGAGGACGTCGCCGGCATCGACGAGGCCAAGGCCGAGCTCGAGGAGATCGTCGACTTCCTGAAGGACCCGCAGAAGTTCCAGCGGTTGGGCGGCAAGATCCCCAAGGGCTGTCTGCTGGTCGGTCCGCCGGGCACCGGTAAGACCTTGCTGGCGCGCGCCATCGCCGGCGAAGCCAACGTGCCCTTCTTCACCATCTCGGGCTCCGACTTCGTCGAGATGTTCGTCGGCGTCGGCGCCAGCCGCGTGCGCGACATGTTCGAGCAGGCCAAGAAGAACGCGCCCTGCATCGTGTTCATCGACGAAATCGACGCCGTCGGCCGCCATCGCGGCGCCGGCCTCGGCGGCGGCAACGACGAGCGCGAGCAGACGCTGAATCAGCTGCTGGTCGAGATGGACGGCTTCGAGTCGAACGAAGGCGTCATCCTGATCGCCGCCACCAACCGTCCCGACGTGCTCGATCCGGCGCTGCTCCGGCCCGGCCGCTTCGACCGCCAGGTCGTGGTGCCGAACCCCGACGTCGGCGGCCGCGAGAAGATCCTGAAGGTCCATATGCGCAAGGTCCCGCTGGCGCCCGACGTCGATCCGCGCGTGTTGGCGCGCGGCACGCCGGGCTTCTCCGGCGCCGACCTCGCCAACCTGGTCAACGAGGCGGCCCTGCGCGCCGCCCGCGTCGGCAAGCGACTGGTCACCATGGCGGATTTCGAATACGCCAAGGACAAGGTGCTGATGGGCACCGAGCGCCGCTCGATGGCGATGACCGACGAGGAGAAGAAGCTCACCGCGTACCATGAGGCAGGCCACGCCCTGGTCGCCATGCACGTGCCCAAGAGCGATCCGCTGCACAAGGTGACGATCATCCCGCGCGGCCGTGCGCTTGGCGTCACCATGCAGCTGCCTGAGCGCGATCACTTGAGCCACACCAAGCAGTTCCTCGAATCGCGTCTGGCGATCATGTTCGGCGGCCGCATCGCCGAGGAGATCATCTTCGGACCGGAGAACGTCACGACCGGTGCGGCGAGCGACATCCAGGTCGCCACCCAGACGGCGCGCGGCATGATCACCGCCTTCGGCATGTCCGAGAAGCTGGGCCGCGTGCGCTATCAGGCGAACGAGCAGGAAGTCTTCCTGGGCCACGCCGTGACCCAGACCCAGAACGTCTCGGAGGCCACCGCGCAGCTGATCGACCAGGAAGTCCGCCGCCTGATCGAGGAGGCCGAAGGCAAGGCCCGCCAGATCCTGACCGACCATCTGGAAGACCTCCATTTGATCGCCAAGGCGCTGCTCGAGTACGAGACGCTCAGCAACGACGAGATCGGCACCGTCCTGCGCGGCGAGAAGGTCGTGCGCGATGACACTGGCGGCGCCGGTTCCGGTTCCGACCGCCGCCGCCGCGCTTCCGTGCCGTCCAGCACCAACCCGGCGCCGGGCGGCGCCAATCCCGAGCCGCAGCCGGGCGTTTGACGGCGGCTTTCGCCGGCCTCTCGCTCGATCGCGCCCTCGGGCGCACGAGGGTGATGGCGATCGTCAACGTCACACCCGATTCGTTTTCCGACGGCGGTGAACGCCTCGACCCAACGCAGGCCATCGACGATGGCCTGCGTTTTGTTTCGGAGGGCGCCGACATCGTCGATGTCGGCGGCGAGTCGACGCGTCCCGGCTCGCGTCCGACAGCGGCCGACGAGGAATTGCGCCGTGTCCTCCCGGTCGTCGAGGGCCTGGCGCGGCAAGGCGTGTTGGTGTCGATCGACACGCGTCGGGCTTCCGTGGCGCGCGCCTGCCTCGATGCCGGCGCGCGCATCGTCAATGACGTGTCGGCGCTGCGCGACGATCCTGACCTGATGCCGCTGGTTGGCCGGCGCGGCGTGCCGGTCGTACTGATGCACCGCCGCGGCCGATCCGAGAACAAGTATGACGGGCCGGCCTATGGCGACGTCGTCGAGGAGGTGAGGCGCTTCCTGCTCGATCGGGCCCGCGCCAGCGAGGCCGCCGGCGTCGCCCGCGAGCGCATCGCGCTCGACCCGGGTATCGGCTTCGGCAAGAGCGTCGAAGAGAACGTCGCCCTGATCGCCGGCGCGGCTCGGCTGGCGGACGCCGGCTACCCCGTTCTGGTGGGTTCCTCGCGCAAGGGCTTCATCGGCAGGCTGACGGGGATTGCCGAGCCGCGCCGGCGCGATCCCGCCTCGGTGTGGCTGGCGGTCGAGGCCGCGCGCCGGGGCGCCGCCATCGTGCGCGTCCACGACGTCGCCGCCGTCCGCCAAGCCCTCGCGGTCTCGTCGGCAATGCGATAGGTTCGGCGATCATGTCTCCTTCTCTCTTCGGCACCGACGGTGTGCGCGGCCGCGCCAATAGCGAACCCATGACCGCCGAGATCGCCATGCACATCGGCATGGCTGCCGGCCAGGTCTTCAACCGCGGCGGCCACCGCCATCGCGTGGTGATCGGCAAGGATACCCGGCTGTCCGGCTACATGATCGAGCAGGCGCTGACGGCGGGCTTCCTGTCGGTCGGCGTCGACGTGCTGCTGCTGGGGCCGTTGCCGACGCCGGCCGTGGGCTTCCTGACCCGCTCGATGCGCGCCGATGTCGGCGTCATGATCTCGGCCTCGCACAATCCCTACGAGGACAACGGCATCAAGCTGTTCGGTCCCGACGGCTTCAAGCTGTCCGACTCGGTCGAGATGCAGATCGAGAGCCTGGTGGCGGCATCGTCCAGCATCCCCCTGGCGGGGCCGGCCGCGATCGGCCGCGCCAAGCGCCTCGACGATGCGGAGGGCCGCTACATCGAGGCGGTGAAGGCATCGGCCGCGCGCGGCCTCGATCTGAGCGGCCTCAGGATCGTGGTCGATTGCGCCAACGGCGCCGCCTACAAGGCGGCGCCGACCGTGCTGTGGGAGCTCGGCGCCGAGGTGATCCCGCTCGCCGTGTCGCCCGACGGCTTCAACATCAACGGCAATTGCGGCTCGACGCATCCGGCGTTGCTGCAGGAGCACGTCGTCACGCACAACGCCGATATCGGCATCGCCCTGGACGGCGACGCCGACCGGGTCGTGCTGGTGGACGAACTGGGACATTTGATCGACGGCGATCAGCTGATGGCGACCATCGCCAACCAGTGGGCGACGGATGGACGACTGACCGGCGGCGGCTTGGTCGCCACCGTGATGTCGAACCTCGGACTCGAGCGCTATCTCGGTGCGCACAAGCTCCTGCTGGTGCGCACCAAGGTGGGTGACCGCAATGTCCTCGAGCGCATGCGCGCCGAAGGCTACAATCTCGGCGGCGAGCAATCCGGCCACATCATCATGACCGATCACGCGACGACGGGTGACGGGCTGATGGCGGCGCTGCAGGCGCTGGCGGCGATGCTCAAGGCCGATCGGCCCGCCAGTGAGACCTTTCGCGCCTTCCAGCCGGTACCGCAGCTTTTGAAGAACGTGCGGATTCGCGGCGATGCCAAGGCAACACTTGCCGAGGCGTCCGTGAAACAGGCGATCGCTGCCGCCGAGGCGCGGCTGGGCGCGGGCGGCCGCGTCCTGGTGCGCAAGTCGGGCACCGAACCGCTGATCCGTGTCATGGCCGAGGGCGACGATTCGGAGCTCGTTCGCAGCGTCGTCGACCAGATTATCGGGGCGCTGCCGCGGGCTGCAGCGTGATCGGGGCGGCATGAAGGGCCGCGTCCTGATCGTCGCCGGCTCCGACTCCGGCGGCGGGGCGGGCATCCAGGCGGATATCAAGGCGGTCACCGCCATGGGCGCCTTTGCGGCGACCGCGATCACCGCCTTGACCGCCCAGAACACCGAGGGCGTCCACGGCGTGGTGGCGGTCGAACCGGCCTTCATCGCCCAGCAGATCGAGGTCGTGCTGAGCGACATCGGCGCCGATGCGCTCAAGACCGGCATGCTGCACAGCGCCGAGGTGATCGGCACCGTGGCGGCCTCCCTGAAGAAGCACGCGCCCGGCGCGCCGTTGGTCGTCGATCCCGTGATGATCGCCAAGGGCGGCCACCGCCTGTTGCTGAGCGAGGCGGAAGCGGCCCTGCGCGACACGCTGCTGCCGATGGCCACCCTGTTGACGCCGAACCTGCCCGAGGCCGAGGTGCTGGCGGGCTTTCCGGTACGGGTCGAGGCCGACATGAAGCGCGCCGCCGAACGGCTCGCGGCACTGGGCGCCAAGGCGGTATTGATGAAGGGCGGCCATCTCGAGGGCGAGCTCATCGTCGACCTCCTGTTTCACGACGGCCGGTTCGAGCGCTTCGAGGACCGGCGCATCGCGAGCCGCAGCACGCACGGCACGGGCTGCACGCTCGCCTCGGCGATCGCCGCGGGCCTCGCCCAGAAGATGAGCCTTTTCGACGCCGTGGCGCGGGCGCGCCTCTATGTAAGGCGCGCCATCGAGTCTGCCCCCGGCTTCGGCCGCGGCCACGGCCCGCTCAATCACGCCGTCACCGTCCGATCGTCGTGATCTGGAGCGGGGGAGGCCATACCGGAGTTTTTGCGCGATATGGTGCGCAAAAACTCGGCCTCGTGCCAAGCGTTTGGAATCCTGTCATCGCAAAGCTTTGCGTCCGCCCAATCGGAATGCGCTCCAGCCACACTTAATAGTTACTTGCGTATTACTAAAGATACTGCTAAAGTCCGCCGATGCCGAGAGAGAGCAGCATTCCGGCACAGGCGGCCGAGGTCTTCTCCACCGTTCGCGGTCTGGAGAGCGATCGCGTGCGCCTGCCGGGCGTCGGCCGCTCTCCGGCAAATGGCATAGCGCTTGCGGGAATTGCGGAAATTCGACGGCCGGCGCTGAGAGCGCCGGCACCGGCGGAAATGCCGGAAAGGGCGCAAACCTCCCGGCCCGTTGAAAGGAAACGCTTTTTCCGCAGGGCCGCCGCCGGGCGGAAACTGGCGCGAACTGGCGGAAACCTTCCGGTGCGCATGCCGGTCGACGCGCCGCTCGCGTCAGATCAGGCTCGCGCCCTTGGCCATCGGCTCTGCCGGCGTCCATTTGCCGGCCTCGGCCTGCACCAGGAAGTTCCAGACTTCGCGGTTGAAGGCGTCCGGCTCCTCGATATTCACCGTGTGGCCGCTCTTGGCGAACACGGCGAGGCCGGCGTTGGGCAGCACGCGTTTGAGGTAGAGGCTCGGCTGCAGGCAGGGCTCGTCCTCGTCGCCGCAGATGATCAGCGTCGGCACGTCGAGCTTCTTCCACTCTGCCTCGAAGTCGTAGAGCGACGGCCGCTTGCCCTGATAGTTCTCCATGGTGTTGGCGGCGCCGATATCGGCATGCTCGGCGAGGTTCTTTACGAACTCGGTGAAGCCGCGCGGGTCCTTCTGCTTGAAGCGCGAGCGCGTCGGGTTGGTGGTTAGCCCGTGGGCATATTTGGCCATGCCCTCCTGGCGGATGCGCCGAGCCGTCGCCACGGCATCGTTCTTGAACTGCTCGTGTCCTTCGCGGCCGGCCCCCGAGCCGACGCCGGCCAGCGTGAGCGACAGCGCGCGGTCGCTATAGAGCCGGCCGAAATGCGCCGCGGCGAAGGCGCCCTGCGACAGGCCAACGACATGCGCCTTGGTGATCTTCAGATGGTCAAGCATGTGCTTGGCGTCGTCGACCGCGTGCTGCTGGCCGTACATCGCGCCACTCTCCGGCACGTCGGAGCCGGGGTAGCCGCGGAACGAGTAGGTGATGCAGCGGTGGCGACGAGAGAAGAAGCGAACCTGCGGCTCCCAGCTCCGCCAGTCGCCGCTATATTCGTGGACGAACAGGATCGGCGTGCCGCTGCCGGCTTCCTCGTAATAGAGCTTCACGCCATCGGGTGTGGCCGCGTGTGGCATCTTTCAACTCCGTCCTGGCCTCAAGCGCCGAAGCGTTCCAGCCGCTCGAGCACAATGGGGATCTTGTCGTCGGCCACGTTGGCGAAGGCCAGCCGCACGAAGCGCTCCTGGCCCGCACCGAACATGTCGCCCGGGATGGTCAGCAGGTTCTCCTCGTCGGCCAGCCGCTTGGACACTTCGGTTGAGCGCTGGCCGGCGAAGGGATGCTCCACATAGGCGAAGTAGGCGCCGATGCTGACCAACCGCCAGCGGTTGGAGCGCTGCAGGCCGCCGCCCAAAAGGTCGGCGCGCGCCTTCAGGCCCTCGGTGTTGCGGCGCGCCCACGGCAGCAGGTTCCTCAGGCCGTAGAGCGCCGCTTCCTGGCCGAGGCGTGGCGGGCAGATCGACACGCAGTCCATCGCCTTCTCGATCTCGGCCATCAACCCGGCACCCGCGGTGATGCCGCCGACCCGATAGCCGGTGAGCGCGAAGACCTTGGAGAAGCTGTAGAGATGCACCAGCGTGCCGCGCCAGGCCGGGTCGCCGAACAGATCGTGCGGCCGCTCGCCCTCGGGCAGGAAGTCCTTGTAGGTCTCGTCGAGGATCAGCGCGATGCCGCGCTGGCGGGCGAGCTCGTAGAAGGCGTGGATGGTCTCGCGCGGATAGACCGCCCCGGTCGGATTGTTGGGCGAGATCAGCACGATGGCGCGCGTCTTTGGACCGATCAGCCTGGCCGCATCCTGGGCGACCGGGATGGCGCCGGAGCCGGGGCGAAAATCGAGCGACACCGGCTCGATGCCCTGCATGCGCAGCCACATGTCATGATTGAAGTAGTGCGGGCGGGGCAGGATCACCTGGTCGCCGGCCTTGGCAAGACTCATCAGAGCCAGGCAGAAAGCCTGGTTGCAGCCCGAGGTGATGCCGACCTCGTCGGCCGCGATCGGCGCGCCGTAGAAGTGGGAGAGATGGGCGGCATAGTTCTCGCGCAGTGCCGGCAGGCCCAGGATCGGCGTGTAGCCGTGCATCGTCGGATCGAGCAGCAGTTCGCCCAGATGCCGGCGCAATTCGAGGGCCGGCGGATATCCCGGCACCGCCTGGCTGAGGTCGACCAGCGGCCGATCGGCAGGGAAGGTGCGGCCCAGCACCCAGCGTTTGGTCTCGCCGATGGGCGAGGGCTCGACGGCGGCGAGCCAGGGATTTGCGGCAGGAATGTGCTGCATCTCAGGACGTGCCGCCGCCGGTGCTGCGGGCGTTCTTCGTCCGGATCGATTTCACACAGTTTTCACGCACGAACGCCCCTCCCGCTTTTCCGGCGGCCGGAGCATCCGGGTCTCCCCCAAAGCTGTCAAATCGGCGCCGAAACGCCTCACTATTCGAAAATGCATTGCTTGGTGCGCAGCTTGTGCATAGCATCCGCACCAAGACTCCCTTGAGAGTCATCGAAATGGGATCAGGAGGAAATTGTATGGAGTCCAAGAGAGTAACCCGGCGTCGTTTTGTTGCCGGGACTACCGCGCTGTCGACGGCATTCGTCGCCGCACCTTTTGTTCGCGGCGCCTATGCCGCGGGCAAATTGACGCTGGGTTTCTGGGACCATTGGGTACCCAATGCCAACGGAGCGACCGAGACGTTGGTCAAGGAGTGGGCCGAAAAGGAAAAGGTCGACGTCCAGATCGACTTCATCACCTCGCAAGGCAACAAGCTGCTGTTGACCACGGCGGCGGAAGCGCAGGCGAAGTCGGGTCATGACATTCTCGCCCAGAGCACGTTCCTGCCGGCGCGCTATGCCGACCAGCTGGTGGCGGTCAACGACGTCATGGAGCCGCTGATCAAGGACAACGGCGCCGTCAATGCAACGGTCGAGTATCTCGGCAAGATCGACGGCAAATGGCTCGGCGTGCCGGCCACCGTGGGCAGCCAGATCAAAGGGCCGTGCTCGCGCATCGACTACTTGAGGGATCTGGCCGGGATCGACATCCAGGCGATGTATCCGGCCGGCGCGCCGCCCAAGGCCGACGGCTGGAACCTCGATACGTTCCTGAAGGCGGCCGAGGATTGCAACAAGGGCGGCCACCCGTTCGGAATCGGTCTCGGCACGACGTCGGACTCGGTCGACACGATCGGGGCGATCTTCCATGCCTACGGCGCCGTCCTTGTCGACGCCAAGGGCGAAATCGTGGTCAAGAACGATCAGGTGCGTCAGGCGCTCGAGTACTACAAGAAACTGATTGCGGCCATGCCGAGCGACGTGCCGTCGTGGGACGACGCCTCGAACAACAAGTGGCTGGTGTCAGGCCAGGGCGCGTTGATCATGAACCCGCCGAGCGCCTGGGCAGTCGCCAAGCGCGATGCGCCGAAGGTCGCGGAGCAGTGCTGGACGCACGGTTTCCCGGTCGGACCCAAGGGCCGCTTCGCGCCGTTCACGCCGTTCTTCTGGAACATCTGGAGCTTCAGCAAGAACCAGTCGGCGGCCAAGAGCCTGCTCGCCCACCTCTCGCAGGCCTCGTCGGCCGAGAAGATGGTGATCGCCAGCGGCGGCTACGACCTGCCGTCGTTCGAGAAGCTCACCACGTTCAAGACCTGGGCCGAGGAAGGGCCGCCGAAGGGCACGCTCTACCACTACCCGAACCCGTACAATCACCAGACGCTCTCGGTCGCCGCGGCACCCGCGCCGCACAAGATCGCCGAGCAGATCTACAATCAGGGTATCCAGACCCAGATGGCTGTCCGTTACTACAAGGGCGAGGCCATGGACACGACGCTCGACTGGGCGGCGAAGGAGATCGAAGGCTTCATGCGTAACTAGGCGCCCTAGGATTGGCGGGGCGCGGCTTTCGGGCGGCGCCTCGCCGGACGCCTGAACGACCTGCAACGTCCGGAGCTAGCAATGGCAGATATCGCCGCCAGAGGACCGATCTCGATCAGCGCGGATGGGCGCAGCAGCCTGCACAAGCTGATGCAGCGCAAGTCGACCATCGCGTTCCTGATGACGCTGCCCCTGATCCTTCTGATCCTCGTGCTCGTGGCCTATCCGGCAGGCTATGCCGTCTACCTCGCGATGCTCAACAAGGGCATGACGAGATTTGTCGGACTCGGCAATTTCGCGTTTCTGTTCGGGCGCGATACCTTCTGGATGGTCGTCTACCAGTCGTGCCTGTTTGCCATCACGGCGGTGATCTTCAAGGCGATCATCGGCTTCGTGGTCGCCCATTTCGTGCACAACATCCCCACCAAGGGCCAGCGCAAGTGGCGCGGCATGCTGCTCGTACCCTGGGTCATTCCGCCGGCCATGAGCACGCTCGCCTGGCTGTGGCTGTTCGACCCGTCCTACTCGGCCTTCAACTGGATCCTCGAGCATATCGGCATCGCCCACGTCGCCTGGCTCGGCGAGACTGGCTGGGCACGCTTCTCCGTCATCCTGGTGAACGTCTGGATCGGCGCGCCGTTCTTCATGATCATGTACCTGGCGTCGCTGAAGTCGGTGCCCGATCAGCTCTACGAGGCGGCGGCGATCGACGGCGCCACCTGGTGGCAACGCATCTGGTACGTGACCCTGCCGATGATGCGCAACATCATCGCCATCACCGCGCTGTTCTCGCTGATCGTCACCTTCGCCAACTTCGACATCGTGCGCGTCTTGACCAAGGGCGACCCGCTCAACACGACCCACGTGTTCGCCACCTGGGCGTTCCGCGTCGGCATCGAGAGCGGCGACATCCCGTTGGGCGCCAGCGTCTCGCTGTTCATGGTGCCGATCTTGGCGGTGGCCGCGACCTTCATCCTGCGCGACATCACCAAGCGGGGGAGTGAAGTCTGATGGCCGACGCCGCGATTGCCCCCACCGTCACTACCTCCGCCGCCGCCGCAACGCCGGCCCACGGCAGATACGGCAGCATCAGCCGCGACCGGCGCTGGGCGCTGCGCTGGTCCTATTTCTTCCTGGTGCTGTTCGCCATCTTCTTCCTGATGCCGCCGGTCTACATGTTCATCACCTCGCTGAAATCCAGCGCGGAGATCTCGGCGGCGACCAATCCGTGGTGGGTCTATTCGCCGACCCTTTCGAACTACATCGAGCTGCTGACGCAGAATCAGTACCTCACCTTCTTCCGCAATTCGGCGATCGTGTCGGTGTTCGTCGTCATCATCACCATGGTGATCAGCGTCATTGCCGCCTTCGCGCTCGCCCGCATGCGGTTCTGGGGCTCGGCCGCCTTGGCGACCGGCGTGTTCCTGACCTACCTGATCCCCGACACGCTGCTGTTCATCCCGCTGTTCAAGATGTTCGCGTGGGTCAACGAGACGTTCGACATCCAGCTGATGAATCACTGGTGGACGTTGATGATCCTGTATCCGACGCTGACGGTGCCGTTCGCCACCTGGATCATGATCGGTTACTTCGCCTCGATCCCCAAGGAGCTCGACGAGGCGGCGCTGATCGACGGCGCGACCTGGTTCCAGACGCTGACCAAGATCTTCATCCCGGTGGCGCTGCCCGGCATCATTGCCGCCACCATCTTCACCTTTACGGTGGCGTGGGCGCAGTTCCTCTATCCGCTCGCCTTCACCACCTCGACCAGCGAGCTGGTGCTGCCGGTCGGCATCGTCACCACCCTGATCAAGGGCGACGTGTTCAACTGGGGCCAGATCATGACCGGCGCGCTGCTAGGTGCTGCTCCGCCGCTCATCATCTACGCCTTCCTCATGGACTACTACATCGCGGGTCTGACGGCCGGTGCGACCAAAGGGTAAGACCCAAAAGGTAAGGGACAATGGCTCAAGTAACGTTGCGTAAAGTCATCAAGAAATACGACGAAGTTCTGGCCGTTCGCGGTATCGACCTCGACATCACCGACAAGGAATTCATCGTGCTGGTCGGGCCCTCGGGCTGCGGCAAGAGCACGACCTTGCGCATGATCGCCGGTCTCGAGGAGATCACCGGCGGCGACATCGCGATCGGAGGCGACGTGGTCAACGACGTGCCGCCCAAGGATCGCGACATCGCCATGGTGTTCCAGAACTACGCGCTCTACCCGCACATGAACGTGTATGAGAACATGTCGTTCGGGCTGAAGCTGAAGCGCACGCCCAAGATCGAGATCGACCGGCGGGTCAAGCAGGCCGCCCAGATCCTCGACATCACCGAGCTTTTGGACCGCAAGCCCAAGCAGCTCTCGGGCGGCCAGCGCCAGAGGGTCGCCATGGGCCGCGCCATCGTGCGCGATCCCAAGGTCTTCCTGTTCGACGAGCCGCTTTCCAACCTCGACGCCAAGCTGCGCGTGCAGATGCGCACCGAGATCAAGAAGGTCCATCAGAAGGTGCGCACCACCACGGTCTACGTCACCCACGACCAGGTCGAGGCGATGACGCTGGCTGACCGGGTGGTGGTGATGAATGCCGGCCTGATCGAGCAGGTCGGCTCGCCCAACGACCTCTACCATTCGCCGGCCACCAAGTTCGTGGCGGGCTTCATCGGTTCGCCGGCGATGAACTTCATCCCCTGCCATCTCGAGCAGGCCGCCGGGGCGCTGCGGGTGCGTCTGAGCGATACGCTGGCCTTCCCGGTGCCGGCCGACCGCACGACGCGCTATTCGAGCCATGTCGGCAAGTCGAACCTGGTGCTGGGCTTGCGCCCCGAGCACATCATCGAGACCCGTCCGCACATGGAGCCCAACCAGCACGATTTCGAAAATGTGATCGACGTGGTCGAGCCGATGGGCATGGAGACGCTGGTCTATTTCACCATCGTGGGCGCGGAGATCTGCGGCCGGGTCAACCCCAACGCCGGGGCGACGGCCGGCAAGGTCATGAAGCTCAGGGCCGACCTCAGCAACATGCATCTGATCGACGACGGCACGGGCAGGGTGCTTTAATAGCGCGATCGCAGTTTTCAAGGAGACACCGATGGCTTCGTTGACGGGCAAGGTCGCCTGGGTGACCGGTGCTGGCTCGGGTATTGGCCAGGCGGCGGCGATCGCGCTCGCCAAGGAAGGCGCCACGGTGGTGCTGACCGGGCGGCGCAAGGAGCCGCTCGACGCGACGGCGGCTGCCATCAAGGCAGCGGGCGGCAAATCAGTCGTCAAGCCGGGCGACCTGATGAAGGCCGCGGCGGTGACCCGCATCGCCAGGGACATCGACAAGAAATTCGGCCGTTGCGATATCTTGGTGAACAACGCCGGCCTCAACATCCTGGAGCGCAAGTGGAGCCAGCTCACGCCGGCAGGCGCCGAGCTGGTAATCGACGGCAACCTGTCGAGCGCCTTCTACTGCTCGACGGCCGTGCTGCCCATGATGCGCAAGCGCAAGGACGGCGTGCTGATCCACACCTCGTCGATGGCCGGGCGGCAGGCGAGCACCCTGAGTGGTGCGGCCTATTCGGCGGCCAAGCACGGCGTGGTGGCGATGAGCCACACCATCAACATGGAAGAATGCGTCAACGGCATCCGCTCCTGCGTGGTCTGCCCGGGCGAGGTGGCGACGCCCATCCTCGACAAGCGGCCGATTCCCATCACCAAGGAGGAGCGCGAGCGCATGGCCCAGTCGGAGGATGTCGGCGACCTCATCCGCTACGTCGCCTGCCTGCCGCCCCACATCGTGATCAACGAGGTCATGATCAACCCGACCTGGAACCGCCGCTACGTCGCCGACCTGGCTCGCGCAAAGGCCTGACATGACCGTGACCATCAAGGCGAAGGCGCTGGAAGCCTTCGTCGCGGATATCTTTGCCTCAGCCGGATGCTCCAGGGACGAGGCCGACCGCATCGGGCGCTACCTGGTGAGCGCCAATCTCGCGGGCCACGACAGTCACGGCGTGGTGCGCGTGCCGCGCTATGCCGCGCAGAAGAAGAACGGCACCGTGGTGGCCGACGTCACGGTCGACGTCCTGGTCGACACGCCGGTGATCGCCGTGGTCGACGGCAAGTACGGCTTCGGCCAGACCGTGACGCCACAGGCCGTCCAGATCGGCATCGCCAAATGCCGCAACAACGGCCTCTCGGCGGTGACCCTGCGCAATGCGGGTCATGTCGGTCGGGTCGGCGACTGGGCCGAGATGGCGGCCGAGGCGGGGCTGGTCTCGATCCATTTCGTCAATGCCTCGGGCAGCGTGCTGGTGGCGCCCTATGGCGGCGTGCAGCGGCGCTTCTCGACCGCGCCTTATTGCGTGGGCGTGCCGCGGCCGGGCCACGACCCGCTGGTGCTCGACTTCGCCACCTCGGTCGTGGCCGAGGGCAAGGTGCTGGTGGCGAGCCAGGGCGGCAAGAAGATCCCCGACGGCGCGCTGATCGGGCCCGACGGCAAGCCCAGCAGCGACCCGCACCTGCTCTATGGCGACTACACACCGACCGGCCCGCGCGACCACAGCAAGGGCACCGGCGCCATCCAGGCCTTCGGCGAGCACAAGGGCTCGGGGCTGGCCTTCATGTGCGAGATCCTGGGCGGCGCGCTGTCGGGCACCGGCACGACCGATCCCCAGCGCGGCCGCTTCGCCAACGGCATGCTGTCCTTCTACGTCGATCCCTCGGTGTTCGACCCGGTGGGCTTCTTCCCCGCCGACATCGCCAAGTACGTCGACTTCGTGAAGAGCGCCCAGTCCTCGGCGCCGGATGGCGAGGTGCTGGTGCCGGGCGAGCCCGAGGCGCGCATGCGCACCAAGCGGCTGGCCGAGGGCGTGCCGCTGCCCGACGACACCTGGACCGCCATCGTCGAAACGGCGCGCGCGGTCGGGCTTGACGAGCGGCACATCCAGCAGGCGACAATGTAGCCTGACCGAAAGGATGGCGAGATGACAGCCTACGAGCGGATCACGGTTTCACCGATAGCCGGCTCCCTGGGCGCTGAAATCGGCGGCGTCGACATCGCAGCAGGTGTCGACGATGCGACGATCGTCGAGATCCGGCGGGCTCTGCTCGAGCATCTGGTGATCTTCTTCCGCGACCAGGAGCTCGACGATGCCAGCCACAAGGCGTTCTCGCGTCGCTTTGGTGAGCTCTTCATCCATCCCAACTACGATTTCGGCCAGGCCGAGCGCGAGATCGTGCGCGTCGTGCGTGCCCCCGGCGACGAGCGCATCGTCGGCGAGGAATGGCACACCGATACGACGATGATGCGCGAGCCGCCGATGGGGTCCATCCTCTATGCGCTGGAAGTGCCGCCCTATGGCGGCGACACGCTGTTCGCCAATCAGTACCTGGCCTACGAATCGTTGTCCGACGGCATGAAGGCGATGCTTGCCGGGCTGAAGGTGGTGCACAGCGACATCAGGGTCGCCGGACCGCAGGCAGGACTCAATGCGCGGCGATCGAGCAAGGTGCGCGAGGATGCCAACTGGCGGCCCACGGAGAACGTGCATCCGGTCGTGCGCACCCATCCGGAAACCGGCCGCAAATGCCTGTTCGTGAACCACTCCTATTCCTGCCGGTTCGAGGGGATGACGGACCAGGAGAGCCGTCCGCTGCTGGACTTCCTGATGAATCACGGCCATCGGCCCGAGTTCACCTGCCGGTTTCGCTGGCAAGCCGGCTCGATCGCGTTTTGGGACAATCGCTGCACCAAGCACCTGGCGGTCCACGATGCGGGTCCGTTCCACAGGAAGATGCAACGCACACAGATTGCCGGTGGGCCGGTCGCCTAGGCCTGGCGGCCGCGACGAGCGGCGCATCCCGCAGGCGACGATGTAGCTGAAAGCTCTCGATACGCCGCCCGCGCCCGCTCGTCTCACCGCACCGAATAGACGAATGAGCCGCCGGAACTTGACCGCGCGCTGCCGGCTGCACCTCCAGATATGCTCATGGCTTCATACACGAACAGCACGAAGTCACTAAAGGCTTTGCGGCCGTCAAATGTATCCTGCAAAGCCACGCGGCTGCAGTTTGCGTTGGCTGATGCGCAAACATAAAAGTCTGTCGCGCCGTACGAGCCGACGTTGATCATGTCCTCGGTCTTTCCGGTCGTCGTACGTAAAAAGTGGTACTTCAAATTTGGATTGACATACGGATGAAGTATTTTCGCGTTGAGGTCGTCGATGCACACAACGCAGTTCGGTCCTTGAGTAAAAGTCGGATCGGCATGAACCACGCGCGAGCGCGGCGACCTGGAATTGTTATCCTGGCAGCCCTCCAGCCGGTATATGACGTTTCCCGCGGGCGACGCCGAGACCGCCAGGGCCTGCATGGGGTATTCGCACAAAAGCTGCCTCTCGGCTTCTTCCTGATTCAGGTCCTTGGTCATGTCTGCGCGCGGCATTGTTCCCGTGGCGTACTGATAGAGCGTTCGCAACCGCCGGAGCTGGTTCGAGGAATTGGCGGGAACCATCGTCCAGCTCTGATTCCAGGCATCGGTGACCTGGACCCCAAGGGCCGGGACGGCGTTCGCGATCTGATTCGAGACTTGCGCGCTGGGGTTCGCCGCCGTCGTGAACCGGGTGGTCGTGGCGACAGGTGATCCCAGCGGCAGGCTGATCGACGGCGTAACTGCGTTGGCGGTCTGCGCCGTGCCGATGGAAATTGTCACTTGAGACGGGACGAATTCAGGGTCGTTGAGCGCCTGGGCAAGATTGAAGAAGATCTGCCTCTTGGTCAGCGAATTCAGCGAGGACGCAAGGTCCGCCGCGTTGTAATTCAATTGGCTGCTGGCACAGCCACAGCCCAGCAGACAGAAAGCGACACAGATTAGGCTCCTGAACATGAT
>DASZJU010000370.1:0-8404 GCA_035947815.1 Reyranella sp. | reverse complement strand
CGCGAGAAGCGCAAGCCGGTGTTCAAGGGGAGGTAGCTGGGGGCGCGCGACTCCAGTCGCGCGTCTTTGTCGAAGCAAAATTAAGATCGCGCCACTGGAGTGGCGCGCCCCCAGCCTAGTACTTCCGTCCCGGCAGCTGGTCGATGATCGCCTGACGCGCCGGGTCCTCGAGCATTGCCCATCGGCCGATCTCGTCGATCGTGCGCTTGCAGCCGAGGCAGAAGCCGCTCTTGCGATCGATCGTGCAGATGCCGATGCAGGGCGACATAACGCGCCTGAGCGGCGGCGGTCCGTCGGACATGGCGTGATCAGGGCTTCTTGCTGAGCTCTGCGAGCTGGTTCTGCAGCTCGTCAAGCTTGCGCTTGAGATCGTCGATCGCGGCCTCGGTCGGCGGGTTGGCCGCATCGCTCTTCGGCGGCTCCTGCCCATTGGTCATGGGCGACGTTCCCGGAGCCTGCCCGGCCTGGCCAGGCCGGAACGGATTGAACATGCGCATGGCGTTCTCGAACATCGCCATGTTCTGCTTGCCCATCGATTCGAACTGCTGGAACGGATTGAAGCCGAAGGCATTCTGCATGTAGCGCCGCATCTGCTCCTGATTGCGCGCAAACTGCGTCATCGACATTTCGAGATATTGCGGCACCACGCCCTGCAGGCTGTCGCCGTAGAAGGAGATGAGCTGGCGCAGGAAGGGGATCGGCAGCAGCGTCTGGCCGCCCTTGTTCTCTTCCTCGACAATGATCTGCGTCAGCACCGAACGCGTGATCTCGTCGCCGGTCTTGGCGTCGTAGACGACGAAGTCGGTCTTGTCCTTCACCATCTGCGACAGATGGTCGAGCGTCACGTAGGCGGAGGTCGCCGTGTTGTAGAGCCGCCGGTTCGCGTACTTCTTGATGACCACCGGAGCGGGCTTCGGTCCGCCCTCGGGTACTGCCTGATCGGCCATTACGCTTCGCTCCCTAGCTCCCGGCCGCCATGAACGTCCGTTTACTTTGGTTTGGTCACATTAGCGCCGATACCGCAGTGCGACAAGGCGCGGTTTGCGCCTGCGAAAGCAGCGTTTGCGCCGCGATGGGCTATAGTGCGCGCATGGCCCCCGAAAACGACGATTCGGCCGATTTCGACCGCCTGGCCCGGCGTTATCTCGACCTCTGGCAAAGCCAGCTCGCCGGCCTGAGCGCCGACCAGGCGCTGACCGAACAGATCGCCCGCCTGTTCGCGGCCGCGAACACCCAGGTTGCCTCGGCGATAAAGGCGGCTCAAGGAGCACAGCATGCAGCCTCGCCCCCTTGGACCCAGACTGGGACCCCGTCCGCTGCCGCTTCATCTGGGCACGGCACTGATGACGTGGGCGAGCTCCGAAAGCGCGTGGAGGCTCTGGAAGCCAGGATCGCCGAGCTCGAATCCAAGCTCGGCGGCGCCTGAGACGCTCGCGTCGCTTCTGCCCGAGATCGCCGCCCTGGAAGCAAGTGCAGGTGCCGGTAAGTTCGAGTCTGCGCTTCAGCGCGAGATCGCACGCCGCATGCGGCGGCTGGCCGACGGCGTGCTGGCCTATCGCCAACACACGGTCCATCGCACGCTCGACAATCCGCCGGCCGTGTGGAGCGAAGGCAATACGCGGCTGCTCGACTATGGCGCCACGCATCGTGCGGCGCGAAAGCGTGGGGCGCGCGCCGTGCTGGTGGTGCCATCGCTGATCAATCGCTGGGAGGTGCTCGACCTCACCGCCGAGAAGAGCCTGCTGCGCGCCATGGCGGCGGCTGGGCTGCGGCCCTATCTCGTCGATTGGGGGACGCCCAATGACGAGGAGCGGTGCTTCGACAGCACGGCCTACGTGGCGCGTCTCGAGCGCGCGCTGGGCTTCGTCGCCAAGCGCGCGCGGCGGGCGCCCGCGGTGATGGGCTACTGCATGGGCGGCACGCTCACGGTGGCGCTGGCCGCGCGCCGGCCGCGCCGGGTCGCGGGCTTGGCGCTGCTCGCCGCCCCTTGGGACTTCCATGCTGACCGCACCGGCCACGCCTTCCTCGTCTCGGTCGGCCCGCTACTGGCCGAGATGGCGGACCGGGTAGGCGAGTTGCCGGTCGACATCCTGCAGACCCTGTTCTGGTCGCTCGATCCCTGGCTCGCGGTCAAGAAGTTTGGCCGCTTCCTCGGCATGGATCAGCAGGGCGATCACGCCCGCGACTTCGTGCTGCTCGAGGACTGGCTGAACGACGGCGCGCCGCTCGCCGGACCGACCGCACGCGAATGCCTGATCGACTGGTATGGCGACAACCTGCCCGGCAACAACAAGTGGGTCGTCGGCGGGCAGCGCATCGTGCCGTCGAAGATCAAGAAGCCGTCGCTGGTGATGATCCCGTCGGGCGACCGCATCGTGCCGCCGCTTTCGGCTGCGGCCCTCGTCGATCCCAAGCGCGGCCTCAAGAACGCAACGCGGTTGGACCTGCCGCTCGGCCATATCGGCATGGTGGTGAGCAGCCGGGCGCGCGAGCTTTGCTGGACGCCGCTGATCGAATGGCTGGACGGGCTGGGCTCGCGGCAGCAGAAGTGACGGCGATGCAGGAACGATCTTTCGACTGGCGCCTACCGGCGGTCTGGGCCGTGTTGCTCACCATATCGGTGTTCGCTCACGCCTATGTCGAGGTCGCCGACAGCGGCCATCGGATCGGGTTTGGTCGTGCGGTGGTCCAGGAAGCGGCGAGCCACATCATGGTCGCCGCCCTCCTGCCGGCGATCTACTGGCTACACCGTCGTTTCCCGATTGGCGCCGCCAGCCCGCGCAACATCCTGATCCGCAACATCGCGATCCATGTGCTGGCCATCGTGCCGTTCAGCGTGACGCGTACCGTCGGGATGACCGGTCTTCGGCTGCTTTGGTTCGTCGGCCTGATGGGCGAGCGCTACTCCTTCCCGCTCACCACCGACCGGCTGTTCTACGAATTCTCCAAGGACATCGTGAACTACGCCATGCTGAGCGCGGCCGTCGTGGCCATCCGCTACATATTGGAGCGAAAGCCATCATCCGCGCCGGCCCTCCCGCCGACGCTCCCGCCCGCGGTGGCCGCACTGCCGGAGCGTTTCGCCGTGCGCAAGCGTGGCGGCAGCGAAGTCGTGGTCGAGATGGCCGACATCGATTGGATCGAGGCGGCCGGCAACTACGCCGTTCTCCATGTCGGCGGCGACACGTTCGAGATCCGCTCGTCGCTCAGCAAGCTCGAGGCCGAACTCGATCCCAGGCGCTTCGTCAGAGTCCACAAGTCGCATATGGTGAACATTGCGCGTGTAACCGAAGTGACACCGTGGATCAGCGGCGACTGGCGCATCCGCCTGCAGGATGGCGCGGAGATCAATCTCAGCCGCCGCTACCGCCAGCGCTTCGAGGCGCTGGCGCCCGTACGGAGCTGAGTGGGCCTCACCGTTCGTCACGCAGCCATCGCCGGTCGTCCCACGGGCCGCGCCGGTTGTCACAATTCGCCGATAGATCAGAGGGTTGGCGGCTAAGAGGGCAGGACGAAACCAGGGGTCCTGCCATGAAAAATCGCCGTTCCGATCTCGACTGGCTGAGAGTCACGGCCTTTGGCCTGCTGATTCTCTACCATTCCGGCATGGCCTGGTCGGGTTGGCATTGGCATCTCAACAGCACCGAGGACATCACCTGGCTTCGCGAGGCCATGCGCTTCGTCAATCGCTGGCGCATGCCGCTGATTTTCCTGGTCTCCGGTGGCGCCATCGTGCTGGCGCTCGGCCTGCGTTCGCCCGGCGCCTTCGCCGTCGACCGGCTGCGCCGTCTGCTGCTGCCCCTGGCATTCGGCATGATCGTATTGGTGCCGCCGCAGGTTTATGCCGAGCGACACTACACCGGCCAATTTGCCGGCTCGTTCCTGCAGTGGCTGCCCGAGGCTTTCCCCGGCACCTATCCGGCCGGGAACCTGAGTTGGCATCACCTCTGGTTCATAGCCTACGTGCTCGTGCTCACGTTCGTGCTGCTGCCCTGTTTCCTGTGGGCCCGCACGGCGTCGGGCGAGGAAGCTCAAGCGGTGGCGGCGCGGACGATGGGCCGCTTCGGCCTGCACTGGCTGATGGCGCTGCCGCTTGGCGCCTCGATCCTGTGGCTGGCGCCGCTGTCTAAAAATCCCAACGGCCTGATCGGCGACTGGCATGGCCTGGTCTACAACGGCGTTCTTCTCCTCTATGGCGGCTTCATCTTCGGCACATCCGACATGCTGGCCCTCCTCAATCGCCAGCGTTGGCTGTCGCTTGGCGTCGGCATCGCGTCCTATGCCACGCTCTATGTGAGCTTCTTCGACGGCGCGGTCGGCGCTCTCGTCCTGCCGCCCGATCGTCCAGCCTATGCCGTGCTTTCGGCGGTCAACACCCTGGCCTGGCTGTTCACGGCTATCGGCTTTGCCAACCGCTATCTCACCATGCGGCCGCGGTTCCTCGGCTATGCCAGCGAAGCCGTCTATCCATTCTACATGATCCACCAGACCGTGACGGTGATCGCGGTCTACTGGCTGTTGACCTACGAGGTGCCGCCGGCCGCGGGATTCGTCATCGCCGTGTTGGCGACGTTCGGCGTCACCTGGGCAATCTACGCCTGGTTGGTGCAGCCGATCGCGTTTCTGCGGCCGCTGTTCGGGCTAAAAGCCATACGGCCGCCGTTGCTGGCCGAGCGTGCCCACTAAGAACGACGGATCAGATGGACAGACGATCCTTCCTGAAGGGAACCCTCGCCCTCCCATTCGCGCCGGGCGCGGCCTGGGCGCAGGCCGCGCCGACGAACCCCGGCGTCTCTCGCGTCCGTCCCGGACAACCGGGATGGCCGTCCGAAGCGAGCTGGGACAGCTTGGATCGGAACGTCGCCGGCCGTCTCATCAAGGTGCAGTCGTCCTTGGGCGTCTGCCAAGACTCAGCCGACGGCACCGCCTGCCGCGACGTCTTCAAGGGCCTGAAAAATCCTTACTATATCGGCGATGACCTCAGCCTGACCCAGACCACGGGCTGGGTCGACGCCTGGACAGCGCAGCCCAGCGTCTACGCCGTCGCGGCTCGGCAAACCCAGGACGTCGTCGCCGCCGTGAATTTTGCTCGCGAGAACAATCTCCGGCTGGTCGTTAGGGGCGGCGGGCACAGCTATCTCGGCACCTCCAATGCCCCTGATTCGCTTCTGATCTGGACGCGCGCGATGAACGATATCGTGCGGCACGACGCTTTCGTGGCCCGAGGCTGCGCCGGGCAGCAGGCCCCTCAGACGGCCGTCTCGGTCGGCGCAGGCGCCATCTGGATGCATACCTACAACGAAGTGACCACCAAGGGCGGCCGCTATGTGCAGGGCGGCGGCTGCGGAACGGTCGGCGTCGCCGGCCTTGTTCAAGGTGGCGGGTTCGGCAGCTATTCGAAGAACTACGGCACATCAGCGGCAAGCCTGCTGGAGGCGGAAATCGTCACGGCCGACGGCCTTGTGCGGATCGCCAATGCCTGTACGAACGCCGACCTGTTCTGGGCCCTCAAAGGGGGTGGCGGCGGCAGCTTCGGCGTGGTCACCCGCGTAACGCTGCGCACGCACGCATTGCCTTCCTTCTTCGGCGGCGTGTCGGCGACGATCCAGGCGTCGTCCGACGCCGCCTTCAACAGGCTGGTCGGCCGGTTCCTCGATTTCTGCGCTAAAAGTCTTCTCGATCCCCATTGGGGCGAGATCGTCAATGTCCGGCCGGGCAACCGACTGGACATACAGATGGCGTTTCAGGGACTCACCCTGGAAGAGGCCGATGCCGTCTGGCAGCCCTTCCTGCAGTGGGTCGTCGCGGCGCCCAATGATTTCTCTTTCGTGACGGGGCCGCGGTTGCGCAGCATTCCGGCCCGGTATCGCTGGAATCCGGATTTTCTCAAGGCCTATGCGCCGGCAGCCGTTCGCTTCGATGACCGAGCCGGCGCTTCGCCGGACAACATGTTCTGGTCGGCCAATGTCAGCGAGGCCGGGCATTTCATTCATGACTTCGAATCGGCGTGGCTGCCGGCGGCGCTGCTGCAGGCGGATCGACGAAGCGAGCTCGCCCAGGCTCTTGTTGCCGCCGCTCGCCATTCGACGGTCGAGCTTCATTTTCAGAAAGGCCTGGCCGGCGGAACCGATGACGCCATAGCCGCCGCCAGGGATACGGCGATGAATCCGGCCGTCCTCGATGCTTTCGCCCTCGCCATCGTCGCCAGCGAGGGGCCGCCCGCTTATCCTGGCTTGCGCGGCCACGAGCCGGACCTGGCGGACGCGCGCCGAAATGCCGAGAAAGTCGGCAAGGCGATGGCTGCGCTCAAAAAAGTCGTGCCCGATGCCGGTTCCTATGTCGCAGAGAGCAGCTATTTCGAAGCCGACTGGCAGAGATCCTATTGGGGGCCGAATTACCCGAGGCTGCGCGCCATCAAAGCGAAGTATGACCCTGCCGGCCTGTTCTTCGTCCATCACGGCGTAGGCAGCGAGGACTGGACCTCGGATGGCTTCACCAGGCGGCCAGGACGCTAGGCGAAACTTGCCGGCCGCGGCGGCAGGCCTATATCATTCCCGGCAGGGCGGCCCGCAAGGAGGATATCATGGCAACCGACATCGTTATCGCGAGCGCTGCGCGCACGCCCATCGGCTCGTTCAATGGCGCATTCGGCGCCGTCCCGGCCCACGACCTCGGCAAGGCCGCGATCAAGGGCGCGCTCGAGCGCGCCAAGGTGAAGCCCGAGGAAGTCGACGAAGTGATCCTGGGCCAGATCCTGTCCGCCGCCCAGGGCCAGAACCCAGCCCGCCAGGCCGCGGTCAATTCCGGCATTCCGGTCGAGAAGACAGCGCTCGGCATCAACCAGCTCTGCGGCTCGGGCCTGCGCGCCGTCGCCTTCGGCTGGCAGGCGATCAGGAACGGCGACGCCTCGATCATGGTGGTGGGCGGCCAGGAGAGCATGAGCCAGGCGCCGCACGCCGCGTACATGCGCGACGGCACCAAGATGGGCGAGCTCAAGATGACCGACACCATGCTGAAGGACGGTCTGTGGGACGCCTTCCACGGCTACCACATGGGCAACACCGCCGAGAACGTCGCGCAGAAGTATCAGATCACCCGCGCCGAGCAGGATGCCTTCGCCGCCTCCTCGCAGAACAAGGCCGAGGCGGCGCAGAAGTCCGGCCGCTTCAAGGATGAGATCGTTCCGGTCACGGTGAAGACCCGCAAGGGCGACGTCGTGGTCGACACCGACGAGTTCCCGCGCCACGGCACCACGATCGAAACGCTGGGCAAGCTCAGGCCTGCATTCGCCAAGGACGGCTCGGTCACTGCCGGCAACGCCTCGGGCATCAACGACGGCGCGGCCGCGCTGGTGCTGATGAGCGCCGACGAAGCCAAGAAGCGGGGCATCAAGCCGTTGGCCAGGATCGTGTCGTGGGCGACCACCGGCGTCGATCCGGCGATCATGGGTATCGGCCCGGTGACCGCCTCGCAGGCGGCGCTGAAGAAGGCGGGCTGGACCGTCAAGGATCTCGACCTGGTCGAGGCCAACGAGGCCTTCGCCGCCCAGGCCGTCGCGGTCGGCAAGCAGCTCGGCCTCGATCCCGACAAGCTCAACGTCAATGGCGGCGCCATCGCGCTCGGCCATCCGATCGGCGCCTCGGGTGCGCGCGTGCTCACCACGCTGCTCTACGAGATGCAGAAGCGCGACGCCAAGAAGGGCCTCGCCACGCTCTGCATCGGCGGCGGCAGGGGGATTGCGATGTGCATCGCACGCGACTGAACCGGCGGCGTTGCATGATGAAAACATCATCTCGCAACCGCATGGCCTGTTGCTGGAATTGAAGCGCCCGGCCCCAAGGCCGGGCGTTTTGTTCTTGATGTTAGTCAAACGGCCCGCTTAATTCGAAGCTACACAAAAGAAGTCTGGTTCAAAAGACGCCAGGGAAACGCCAAGGGAAGGATTCGACATGGCACGTGTTGCATTGGTGACGGGGGGAACGCGGGGCATTGGGGCTTCGATCAGCAAGGCGCTGAAGGCCGCCGGCTACAAGGTCGCCGCCAGCTATGCCGGCAACGATGCGGCGGCGGACAAGTTCAAGGCCGAGACCGGCATTCCCGTCTACAAATGGGACGTCAGTTCGTTCGATGCCTGCGCCGCCGGCATCAAGCAGGTCGAGGCCGATATCGGCCCGGTCGAAGTGCTCGTCAACAATGCCGGCATCACCCGGGACGGCGCCTTCCACAAGATGACGCTCGAGCAGTGGAACGCGGTCATCAACACCAATCTCGGCTCGCTGTTCAACATGACGCGTCAGGTGATCGAGGGCATGCGTTCCCGCAAGTTCGGCCGCATCGTCAACATCTCCTCGATCAACGGCCAGAAGGGCCAGTTCGGCCAGGTCAATTATTCGGCAGCGAAGGC